>CASDUD010000196.1 GCA_949283725.1 uncultured Ruminococcus sp. | reverse complement strand
CTCATAAAGTGCCCAGATTTTCGAGCCAATTTTTTCAGATGCAGGGAAAGAATCCGCAGACAGAATCTTTCTAGCAAATATTTTTCACAAAGCATCCAGGAAAATTTTCCAAAAAGCTGCCATAGCATCTTGTGTAGACAGTTCCTAAGCAAGTTTGTATGCATTTTCGCATATTCTGTTGCAGAGGTGATACACATATGGTCTGTACACTGGAACAGTTGCGCAGTAAGGATGTCATCAATGTGGTGAATGGCGAAAATTTGGGGCGGGTGGACGATCTGGAATTGGATGCGGAAACAGCGGCCATTCGTCGTTTGATTTTATATGGAAGTCCTCGATTTTTCGGCATTTTTGGCCCTCGGGAAAATTGCATTATCGCTTTTCATCAGATCCGTCTGATAGGAAAGGATGTTATCCTGGTAGAATTGCCCGCAGATAAAAATTGTACAGATTATACAAATTTAAAGAAAATGTGATAAGAAAATTCTACATATGATAACTTGACCCAAGTAGTGAAAATTTGGTATAATAAAAAGGCAGTTCGCACGTCGCTTTTGTAAATGTCGGTGCTTTGTTTTGACAGAGTGGCAAATACGCAAAGGGCGGCGGAGGAAGCAAAACCAATTTATTAGGAGGAACTACACAATGGGCGTAGTATCAATGAAACAGCTCTTGGAAGCTGGCGTACACTTTGGACACCAGACCAGAAGATGGAACCCGAAAATGGCACCGTACATTTTTACGGAGCGCAACGGGATCTACATCATCGATCTGCAGAAGACTGTGAAGAAGCTGGACGAAGCATATATGTTTATTCGTGACCTGTCTGCACAGGGTGAGTCGGTGCTGTTTGTCGGCACAAAGAAGCAGGCTGGTGAATCCATTAAGGAAGAAGCAACCCGTGCAGGTGCATATTATGTGAATGCACGTTGGCTGGGCGGTATGATGACTAACTTCACAACCATTCAGAGAAGAATCAAGCGTCTGGAACAGCTCCATGAAATGGAAACAGACGGCACATTTGATCTGCTGCCGAAGAAAGAAGTTGGCAAGCTGCAGCTGGAAATTGAAAAGCTGGAAAAATTCCTGGGCGGTATCAAGGAAATGAAGAAGCTGCCTGGCGCACTGTTCATCGTAGATCCGCGCAAAGAGCGTATTGCTGTGGCAGAGGCTAAGAAGCTGAACATTCCGATCGTTGCGATTGTAGATACTAACTGCGATCCGGATGAAATCGATTATGTGATTCCGGGCAACGACGATGCCATTCGTGCTGTAAAGCTGATTGCGGGTGTAATGGCGGATGCGATTATCGAAGGCCGTCAGGGTGCGGATGCAACTGCCGAAGAGACAGAAACTGTCGTAGAGACAGAGTCGACAGAAGCAGCAGAATAATCGGCTGTACAATCAGAAGTTTTATGACCCGGATATGTTGTGGGGATTCTCAAATCATATTCGGGTTTCTTTGAAAGCGATGTTTTTGGAATAGAATTGTGATATTTAGTAGGAGGAGTATCCAATGGCAAATTTTACAGCAAAAGATGTCAATGAACTGCGTAAGTCTACAGGCGTTGGCATGATGGACTGCAAAAAGGCACTGACTGAAGCTGACGGCGATGTAGATAAGGCAATTGAAATCCTGCGCGAAAAGGGACTGGCAACGCAGGCAAAGAAGGCTGGCAGAGTAGCAGCAGAGGGTATGGTTGTAGCAAAAGTGAATGCTGACAATACCGTGGGCTGTGTAGTAGAAGTAAACTCTGAGACAGACTTCGTTGCCAATACTGATGAATTCAAGGCATTTGTCAATTTGGTGGCAGATACCATTATTGAAAAGAATCCGGCTGATTTGGATGCTCTGAAGGCTACAACTGTTTCTGGTGGTACCATGACGGTTGACGAAGCACTTCAAGAACTGTTCCTGAAAATTCGTGAGAATCTTCAGATTCGTCGTTTCGTTCGTCTGGAAGGTATTCTGGTACCATATATTCACGGCGGCGGAAAGATTGGTGTAATGGTTCGGGCAGAGTCTCCGGCGGGCGCAACATCGGAAGTACTGGCTGCTGCAAAGGATTGTGCGTTGCAGGTGGCTGCCATGAATCCGCCGTACCTCAAGCGGGAAGATGTGCCGGCATCGGTATTGGATGAAGAGAAGAAGATCATCCTGGCACAGATGGCTGAAGATCCGAAGATGGCTGGCAAGCCTGATCAGGTAAAGGAAAAAATCGCTGCTGGTAAGGTAGGCAAGTACTATGGCGAGAACTGCTTGCTGGAGCAGGCTTTTGTCAAGGAAAACAAGATGACGGTACAGGAATATGTCGACAGCGTGGCAAAGGCAGCTGGCACTACCATCGAGATCGTTGAGTTTGTTCGTTTTGAACGGGGCGAAGGCATCGAGAAGAAGGCTGATAACTTTGCAGAAGAAATCGCAAGCATGATTAAGTAATAGAAAATTTACGTAGACTTGCGAAAATAATACGATTGTTGGATACGTTTTATTGTTAAGAAGCTAAGAAATAGATACTTTTTCGACAATCATCCAATGATAACAGTCACAGTGAGATCAAAATTGCTGTGGCTGTTTGTTATTTTCTGGATAAAAATGATAAAAAGTATAGTAAAATGTTGTGATGCAAAAAAGAAGAAAAACGCCATCAGACCGGCTGCATTATAAACTTTATTTTTTCTTTTGCATCATGATTTTTGGCTTGTACAAAATTTGAAACAGACCCATTTGGGTGATTTTGAAATCAGTGATTCGGGAAGAGATTCATTTATTCGATTCCCTGGATGACATGATTCATTTTGCTTTTCAAGTTTTATAACTATAACGCTACACCCAGTTTGCGCAACATTTCTTCTCCACACTTGATTTTTCTACGTATTTGTGTTATACTATATTCATCGATTCCACAAGATGGGAGGAAATCTTTTTGGAAATTGCGCTGATACTTTGCTGTATTGTGATTCTGGGTTTGCTGGGTGGACTGTTCTACCTGCTCCGGCGGCGGGAACAATCCCCGAAAAATACAGAGACGATGGAAGATATGCTCGCCCGGTGGGAGGCACTTCAGCAACAGCTGGCGTTCCTAGAAAAGAGTCAGGCACAACAAAACCAGCTAGTACTTCAACAGATGACAAGGCAGAGTGAGGGGCTTGTACAAGGATTTTCTGTTTTAAGTGGAGAACTGCGCGCTTCGCAGGAGACGCAACAAAAGCATACACAGACCGTCTTACGGCAATTGCAGCAGGAAATGCAAGCATCTCGTCAGGAGACACTGACAGCACTGGAACGTATCCGGCAGACGAATACAGAGCAACTCCAGCGGCTACGGCAAGAGAATCAGACACAGTTAGATACCATAAATCAGACCGTCCACGAAAAGCTACAAAAGACGCTGGAAGATCGCATTACCCACGCCTTTGAATCTGTCAACCAGCGATTGGCAGAGGTTTATGCAGGACTTGGAGAAATGCGCCAAGTGGCGGCAGGTGTGACAGATTTAAAGAAGGTATTATCTAATGTGAAAACACGGGGTATTCTAGGAGAAGTGCAGCTGGGTGCCATTCTAGGAGAGTTGCTCGCTCCGGAGCAGTATGCCGAACAGGTGGCTGTTTCTCCCCAGAGGTCAGAACGGGTGGATTTTGCGGTGAAACTGCCAGGTGCCGGCACGGGAGAAACTGTTTGGTTGCCCATTGATGCCAAGTTTCCCGGGGAAACCTATCGGCAATTGCAACAGGCGTATGAAACGGGCAGCAGTGAAGAGATCAAAACTTGTCAACACGCGTTGGCAACAGAAATCAAACGGTGCGCCAACAGCATTCGACAGAAATATGTTTGTCCACCTGATACCACTGATTTTGCCATTCTCTTCCTACCCTTTGAGGGGCTATATGCGGAAGTCGTACATCTGGGGTTGATGGAGACACTTCAACGACAGTACCAAATCAGCGTGGCGGGACCTTCTACCATGGCTGCTCTGTTAAATAGTCTACAAATGGGCTTTCGTACCCTTGCCATCCAGCGTAAAAGCGGTGATGTGTGGAAGATACTTGAAAGTGTAAAGAAAGAATTTGCCACTTTCTCCTCGGTACTCGACGCCACTAGAAAGCGGTTGCGTCAGGCAGACGAGGAACTCGAAAAACTCGTGGGGACACGAACCCGTGCCATGTGCCGAAAGCTAGCAGATGTCTCCGTCTTAAACCTGCCCGACCATTCCTCTGAATTCGATGAGGATATGTCAAATCATGTCTCCTAAAAAAGCATTTTTCCAATTGCTCAAAATAAGGAGACTAGGGTCAAGATGGAGAGGATTTTTCATATTTTTAGAAATAGCGGGGTAAATTTCCCCATACGCCTCATGTACAACGAAACAGGGAGGAATTTTTATGCGCGTATACACGAAAATGGAAGAACTCATTGGACATACACCACTCTTGTCGTTCCAACAGCTGACGGACGGTGCCACCGTATATGGTAAGCTTGAATATCTAAATCCAGCGGGCAGTGTGAAAGATCGAGTTGCAGCAGCAATGATCGCGGCCGCAGAAGAAGCGGGTCAATTGCATCCGGGCGGAGTACTGATTGAACCGACCAGCGGTAACACAGGCATTGGTCTCGCAGCCATGGCGGCGGCAAAGGGGTATCGTCTAATTATCACCATGCCAGAGACAATGAGCGTAGAACGCCAGCAGCTGATGCGCGCATATGGTGCGGAAGTGGTTCTGACTGAGGGTGCAAAGGGCATGGCGGGGGCGATTGAAAAGGCACAGGCACTAGCGGCAGAAATTCCTGGCAGCTTTATCCCCGGACAATTCTCCAATCCTGCCAACCCGGCCATTCACCAAAAGACCACTGGTCCTGAAATCTGGGCGGATACCGATGGAACGGTTGATATCTTTGTGGCTGGCGTTGGCACAGGCGGCACCATCACCGGCGTAGGGACTTATCTCAAACAGAAAAATCCCCACATTCAAGTTGTGGCAGTTGAACCTGCCCATTCTCCTATACTATCCGGTGGTCAGGCGGGGGCGCACGGCTTGCAGGGGATTGGTGCAGGTTTTGTACCAGAGGCACTCAATACTGAAATTTATGATGCTGTAATGCCTGTATTGGAGACAGATGCCTATACCACAAGCCGCACGATCGCCTGCCGCATGGGGCTGCTTGTAGGGATTTCCTCCGGAGCTGCCATGTGGGCTGCTTTACAGTTAGCCGCCCTTCCCGAAAACCAAAGCAAGACCATTGTGGTACTTCTCCCCGACAACGGTGAGCGATATCTTTCCACGCCCCTTGTTGATTGATACACCATAAGGGGATAGTAAGTATGTTTTTTCGTTTTGAATAATTTGTAAAAATCCACAAGATGCGCTTGACAGCCCGCACTGAATGTGCTATAATAAAGAAGTTGTAGATAGAGAAATATGTGCTTCCATGTGTCTGCAAATTTCTCTGGATCATCTCTTTTATTCTTCGCATAAGATGTAAGGAGATGATTACGTGTTCTGGGTGTGGCGCAGTTGGTAGCGTGCTACCTTGGGGTGGTAGAGGCCGCCGGTTCAAGTCCGGTCACTCAGACCATATTTGTATCACAATTGATACAATGTAGAAAATGCACTCTCGAAAGAGGGTGCATTTTTTTATGCTATAAAGTATGAAAAGATAAACGATTACTGCAAGGTGGGTGCATATTTTTCAGAGTGGGTGCATAGCAAACGCTTTGGATGCATAAAGTGCAAACGATTACAGTGGCAAATGCGCCCATCGTTTGCTATCACACAGAATCTCCGAGTTTACGCAGAAAAATAACCCTCGACAGTATTTAACTGCCGAGGGCTTCATCATTTCTATCAAATTTTTATCTCCGTTCCGTCTTTAAACAGGAATACCATACTTCCATCATGGAACACAGTCAGATTTTCCAGTACGGCATACACAGTACGTCTGGTGTGGCTGTAGACTGCCATTTTTAAAGCTGAATGGTGGTACATATTTTCCGTCCACAAAATGATATACGCCCTGCACTTCATGGAAACCAAGTTCCAGCATACGACGGCGAGCAGCGGAAATGGAAACACCGAAATGTGCTGCTGTCTTATCAACAATCTCCCTGATGCAGGCGGAATCACGCAATGCACCATAACTGCCCTGAATTTCGGACACCTTTTTCTTAAACGATTCCTGTGGCATCAATG
>CASDUD010000195.1 GCA_949283725.1 uncultured Ruminococcus sp. | reverse complement strand
AGCATTCGTATGAATTGCTACATACGCTGCCAGGTTGTTATCACCCATCGCCGTTTTTTCCTGGATGCTGGCATTCTCTTCGGCGACAATGGTCGTTACCCCTGCCTGTTCCAAGAGGGCAGCGGTTTTTTGCGCCAGAATACGGCAGACCTCGGCCTCATTCGTGTCGCCCACAGAGGCATCGAACAAGTTATCCGTCTGATTGGACGGACTGAGATAAACTACATTGCTATAGTCCACCGACGGAGTCGTCGCTTCTGTTGTGGTCGTGGTTGTCTGCGTATCTGTCACGCTGTTTGCGTCGTCGCCGCTGGATGCGCAACCGGCGCAGCATTTTACCAGCAAGATAATCAGCAGAATCAGCACGACCAACACCATCAGGATGCGGTCGTAGCGCACCCGCCGATTTCGTTTTCCGGATGTTGTGCGTTGTCTATTTGGCTGCATGATAAAAACCTCCTATGTGCCCGGCACAGGCTCCGCTGCACCGAAAAGATACAAACTATGTGTGCGGCTTATTTGTCCTCCAGCGATTGGAGAGCCTTTCGCTCTGCCGAATTAATTTTGATTTTTCCATCCCGAAGGATGGTAATATCATCCCGGTTCACTTTCACCGGCACATCGGATTTTTCCGGCAGCACTTTTAGATCGCCTGTCAGCGGATTGATTTCGCACACCTTGGCGTGGGTGCCGTCCTGGAGTGCCACGAGCGCCCCCACCTTTGGCGTAATCTTCAACAGTTCCTCATAAACGTGCTGCTCATACTTTAAGCAGCACATCAGCCGACCGCAGCAACCCGAAATCTTCGTTGGATTCAGCGAAAGCCCCTGTTCCTTTGCCATACGGATAGAAACTGGCTGAAATTCAGAGAGATGGCCTTTGCAGCAAAACTCCCTGCCACAGATGCCGATGCCACCCAGAATCTTCGCCTTATCCCGCACGCCAATCTGACGCAGTTCAATGCGCATTCGAAAGACCGACGCCAAATCCTTAACCAGTTCCCGAAAGTCCACACGGTTTTCCGCCGTAAAGTAGAACAGCAGCTTGCTATTGTCAAACGCGCACTCTACGTCCACCAGATGCATTTTCAGCCCCCGATAGGCGATTTTCTGCTGGCACACTTCAAATGCCCGAATCTCCTTCTTCCGATTCTGCGTCAAAATCCGCATATCGTCCTTATTGGCCACGCGCAACACCGACTTTAGCGGCATTGTGACATGTTCTTTGGGGATTTTCTTATTGGGAATAGCGACCTCGCCGCATTCCGTCCCCCGTGCCGTTTCGGCAATGACGAGATCCCCCAGCTTGACATGGCAGCCATTTGGAGAAAAAAAGTAAACCTTTCCGCCATTCTTAAAACGGACACCGATAATCTCAACCATAACGTATGTCCTTTCTATTTTCCATTTTCGCACCACATAGGAAAACCTCTGCGATACGACCTTTTGATGATCATTTATCCGCCCATGTGGAAACAAGCGGCACCAAAGGCAGTCATCACCAGTGATAGATTCACATTGGCATCCATCGCCCGTACGGCGCGGTATACTGCCTGATGAATGGCCTGTCCCGCTGCCGTCGAAAGCGTCTGCGCCAGCTGACGTGCACCGCTCGCATCACATCCGATGCCCGGCAACGTCGAATCGGCCTTCCACGCCAGTGCATCCCGCACCGTTCGCTCCATCAGCGTCAGAAACAGCCCCGCCTTTTCCCGATCCTTTTCTACCGCAAAGATCGTTTTTAGCATGGCGTATTCGTCTCTATTTATTATACTATTGATTGCAGATTTTGTCAATCCGACAATTTCCTGCACATCCGGTTCTTCCAAAAATCGAATGCATTGCCCGATGTTCCCATGGAAAGCATCCATGGCTGTCTGGCACTGTTCCGGCGTATACTGCCGTTCTAGCAGTGCTTTCATGCACGCCTGCTCGGACACAGGCATCACCGGCAGCGACACGATCCGAGAGCGCACCGTAGGCAAAAGCACCATAGGAGAAGTCGCTGTGAACAGAAAATAGGCATAAGCAGGCGGTTCCTCTATCGATTTCAACAGCAAATTCTGCGCCCGGGGATCCATCGTATCGCAGTCCCCGAACAGATAGAACTTCGCCGCCCCTTCGTTTGGCGGTACCGCCAGATCTGTGCCGATTTTTCGCACCGTATCCACCGAAAAACCGCCCCGTTTCCCGCTGTGCGGGACGATCTGTACATCCGGATGCACTCCGTCCCGAATCATACGGCAGCTGCGGCACGTCCCACAAGGGGCTTCTGGTTCAGAGCAAAGCATCGCCGCCGCAAAACGCAGCGCCAACGTCTTTTTCCCAAGCCCCGCTTCGCCATAAAACAAAAGTCCTTGGGCGGCTCTGCTCCGTTCCAACATTTGGTATAACATCCGCTGCGTTTCCTCGTTTCCATAAAATTGTGTTGCCATGCTGCATTCCCTCCTCTCACTGCACTACGCAAATCCGCGTAATGCCATACTTTTGACACACAGCGATACAGTCGCTGTCGATTCGCTCCCCACTCAGCACAATAGGCACAGCAGGCGGGCACGGCACCTTTACAGCGGCACAAATTCTGCCAAGACTCTCCGCCACAGGAATGACCATCTGAGGTGCCAGTGCCGCCTCCCGAATACCACAGACACGTTCCGGACGCGGCAAGGCACATTTTTCCACTTCGCAGACCGTCTCCGGCTGAAATGTGTCCAATGCCGCCGAAAAGCGTGCCAGTTCCGCCGCCGTCGTTGCGCCGGAGCCAAGCAGCACTACATGATAGGCATCGGCATATTCCGCCACGATCCGCTGTGCCGCCAGATGTTCTGCCAGTTCCACACCATGACAGCAACTCTGTACCGCATCAATCGTCAGGTGCAGCGGTTCGCCCGCCGTAAAAACAAAGCGGTCGGAAAAACGACACCGCAATGCCTGAAACTGTTCCAGCACCGTCTCCAGCTGTTCCCGAAAGAGTGGAGCCGCCAATTCTCGATTGCACCAATCCAAAGACGCCAGAAGTAGGTAGGAGGGACTGGTGGAACCAAACATCGCCATGGCGTCCCGCACTCGATCCTGTTGTACATCGAGATCGTTTCGGACGTGAAGATAGGCAGTTCCCGTCAACCCGGAGAGCATCTTATGCGCCGAATCACAGCAATAATCTGCCCCCAATTGAATCGGGTGACAAGGGACAGGCAAAAATGCCAGATGCGCCCCGTGGGCATTGTCCACAAGCAGCTTGGCGTGATACTTATGGCAGACATCCGCAATCGCCGCCACATCCGCCATGCGCCCCAAATAATCCGGTGACGTCAAATAAACACACGCCGGACGATGACACGCCCGCAGTGCCGCTTCAAAGTCCTCTGATGCATAAGTACCCGACAAAATGCCGTCGCTCTCCCGGGGATAGATCCATGTCACCGACAAATCAAGCAGTACGCAGGCGTTCAGAAATGCCCGGTGCACATTACGGGCGGCGATGATGGTGCGACCCTCCCGCTTCATCAGCAGAAGCATAGCTTGAATGCACAGCGTCGAACCGCCGCATGAATAGAGCGTCTGCGCCGTCCCATAGAGTGATGCCGCAAAACGCTCACTCTCTGCCAGAATACCGTCCGCCTCAAAAAGGCTATCCGCCCCAGGAATCTCTGTAATATCCAAAGCAGCGGCTTGCCGTAGCGCCGGTGCGCCATACCGCCCCTTATGCCCTGGCATATGCATCCGCACAGGGTCACTTTCTGCATAGGATAATAAAAAGTCATAGACTGGTGTTTTCATGCTGCCTCCAAATTTTGACTCGAATTGCTGCGCAGTCCCGCATCATACAGGAAGCTGTAGGCAACACCTGCTTATCTGCGCCTTTTGGAAAGACGGCCGCACGATCGCATCAACCCATCAGCCGATAGGCAACAAGCCGGCTGCGCACCGCTTCAAAGGCACGCCGCCTGGTGCGGGACACCGTAGAACGATTGACACCCAGCATCTGGGCAATTTCTGGTATCGTCTTTCCCTCCTTATAGTATAACACAAGAATCTGCTTTTGTCTTGCAGAAATTTCATTTTCAATGATATTTTTTGCAATATGCAGCGCTACCCTTCTTTTTTCGTATGTCTCGATATCCATTTCTTTGCCAAAGAGCCACGCCACCCATCTTTCCTTTTCCAACATGTGCTGCCGCATACATCTCACGCCTCCTGATCCGCCTGCTGTGCCCATGCGGCTTCGTAGGAACGCATCTTCTTGCACGCTTCCTCCATTGCGCACGCTTCCTCACTCAGAAGCCGCCTTCTTGCCTCCAATTGCTGTAACGTTATCGTATCCAGATGCTTCTGTTTCATCTCCTGCCGCAGCTCTTCGATTCGCCCCCGAAGCTGCTGAATCCCCTTGGTATACGATTCGATCATCCATTGCAGTTGCATTTCAACACGTCTCCTTTCTTTTCTCTCCTCGCATATGTTCCGAGCTGCCCTGCATCGCAATCGCCCAGAACCACACACAAATGATACATGTCGGCCAACTGTACACCTCCAAAAGCGCCATCCGGTGTATGACGCCTGAAGAACAGTGCCTCACTACCGCATTGTACCAGGAGTTCTGAAAAAGTCAAGTGTTGTTCTGAAAAGCAAAACATTTAAAAAAACGCGGCTCCAATCCAGTGGGCGGCTTCCGCCGTCAGATTTTCGTCAACTGGATCGAAAACAGAAAAATGCCCAGACAGCCGTGCTTTCATGCACAACCATCCAGGCATTTTGTTATAAGAATAAGTTCTGAAAGAAGGCGGTCACTGCGCCGTCGTTTCGGTGCCAGCGGCGGTGGTACCCTCTGACGGCTGGTCAAAGGGGGTCACCGGGTCGGGTGCCGGCTCCATTTCCGTCCGATCCAACTCGTAGATGAACGCCAGCCCCCAGTCCAGCTGCCCAGCACGTGGGAAATAGGACAGCTGCATCGTCTGAAAATCCGCTGGAATTTCCGCACAAACATAACCGGTACTGGTGCTGCCCGCCGGAATGGGGTCGAAAAAGACGTTGGTATCGTCCCCGAACTGGTACGCCAAGAAACGCGGCCCTCGGATGCTCAGCCCCGGATAGCCCTCACCATCCACTTCCATACCAAAGGAGTTGGTCATAAAATCAACGGATAGCTCCTCGTCCATATTATTATGGATGGTGAACGCAAAGAACACCAGCCCGATCTCTTCGCCATTTTCGATAAAAGTATAATCCGACAGATAAACATGGTCGAGCGTGGCAGAGACATCTTTATACTCCACCAGTTCCCCCACTGCACCTGCCGCCGTATCGGCAGACTTGATGACTTCCTTTGTCCCCTCATTGGCCATGGACCGGGTCATCTGGCTGCTCTCATCATTAGATTTTTTGCCACAGCCAACGGCTGTCAGCAGCATAGCACCGCTTATCAGCAAAGCGGCCAGCATCCTGCCCCCATATTTTTTGATCATTTCTTCCTCCTGATCCTTTCTCATTTCCCAGCATCACAACTGACGCTGCCTATGAAAAAAGCTATCCCGTCCGCCAAAAACCGGAACGGGACAGCTTTCTGTTTCTGTTTGTTGCGGCTGGACGCATCGTCCATCCCGTTGAAAAAACCACACATATGTGCCGAGCCGCTGCCCACTGGCAATCCTTCCCGATAGCAGCCAGCCGCCATGTAATGCGGTTCTCAGTCTGCCTCGATCGCACTTACCGGACATTCCGAAGCGCAGGATCCGCAGGAAATGCAAGTATCCTCAGCGATCTCATACTTCTCTGCACCTTCCGAAATTGCCTCTACCGGACATGCGTCCTTGCAAGTACCGCAACTGATGCAAGCATCTGTGATTTTATATGCCATGAAAATTCACCTCCATGTTCCAACCCGCAGAACGAACGCTGCCGTTCTGTTCTTTCTAAGAACCTGCCTTTCCAAGGGACACGAGCCAATTTTTCGGTAGATTTGTGCCATGGTAAAGCACGAAAGCCACAGCAATACGGTATGTTGTATGTATTGCAAGGGTTTCGGACAAGGTCATGGGGCAAAGATGCCCAAAAGCTGCCGTGGCATCTTGCGCAGACAGGTTCTAAAAGCAACATTGCCCAAAGTGCATTCGATACACAGGCACTGCGTCGCTCTGTCTCTATTATACCAGATCCTTTTACAAATTGCAAGGGTTTTTCAAAAGATTTCTCCGTCCAAAAAGTCCAGTTTCTTCCATTTCTCTCGGTGCGATATTGCCTATTCCTGGATATGCTCCAACGCCTGGCCAAAGATGGAAGAAATGTGGGCATCTGCGAGGGCATAATAAATCGTCTTACCGTCCCGGCGGCTTGTTACAAGGCGTGACTGCTTCAAGATCCGCAGCTGATGAGAAATGGCGGATTGTGTCATCTCCAATTTTTGTGCAATATCCCGCACACATTCCTCGTGGCGAAACAGCACAAAAATGATACGCACCCTTGTCAGATCACCAAATATTTTAAACAGTTCTGCCACATCGGACAGCACCGCCTCAGAAGGCATTTCTTTGGGCAGCGAAAGCAGCTCATCTTTCGAATCCTGATGCATCATATGCTTTCCTTTCCTTCCGCCCCGCCAGCAAGCGGGGGATTTTTACTTTGTATAAATGAACAGCACCTGCGGCACAGTATACCGCCATACCTTATGGTATTTTTATGATACGATATTTTTGCGTTTTTGTCAAGTCACACAAACAACACCCTGTGAGCGTTCTGTAACCGAACAGTGAAAACAGAACACGGCACGGGAAAGCATAAAATACGAGGTTTTCCTTTTATTCGCTTGTGGATCATTTGTTTTTATATAGAAATGTAAATCTTTCCGCAAACGCCTTGACAATTATAAGAAAAACGTGTAAAATAAAAGTGTTGTATCAAATTACAAACGACCCGGGGCAGGGCTATGCGGCGGTGCCGGAACATAGACGTTACAACGTCATTTTCGCATAATTTTTCGCACATGTACAGTACCGCTTTACCTGCAAATACCCGCCTTCTGGGGAATGCTGCGTCTTTCGTGCGCGTATTCCGTATTCATGATACTGACAAAAAAGATTTTCCGGCAATGGGTGTTTCTCCTGGCATGTGGATGTGAGTTGTTTCTTCCCTATGTGCTCTATTCTGGACCGGCGGCATAGCACCCTATGAAAATCGATGCTTTTCCCGTGCCCATATCCCCCTTTTCGCCGCCGCTGGCGATGTGGATATCTAAGCGCCTGTCTTCGGTTCAGTGCGTATCTTGCTTGCAGATTTTCCGTCATAATTGTTCCCTTCTTTAGGGTATTTCACAAAAATACTTGCCAATACACAAAGTACTGGCTCCGCTTTTTGTTTCATCTGACGAAAAATTTGACAACTTAGTTTGTGCACTGGATTGAATCCGTACTTTCCAAAAACATTCCGGCGAAAGATGCGTCTATCGATCTACCGGACTGCTCCTGGGAGACGGCACATTGGGAATGGGCTTGCACTGCAGATTTTTGCGGATTTTCAAGGTACTGCCGACACACTTTGCGTCTGGCGAAACTGTGCCATGGAAAGCACTTTCCTCGAATTTGCGGGATATACCTAGATACATCGAATCCGGAATGGCTGAACCTTGAGAGTTTTGGCAGGTGTACCACAAACAAGGGCGGAACAGATGCTTCCCCCTTTCGTTCAGGAAACACCGCACTATAAATAATGTCCCTGCCCTCCCGCTTTTGGAAGAGGCAGTATGCTTGAAGGCATCCCGCACAAATCGTATGCGGGACTGCTGAAAATATCATGTAGTCAATTATTTATCGAACAAGCTTTCGACGAACCTTCAGTGCCTGTCCAAATAGACATATGCGCGGGTTTTTATGCGCATTTTGTACGGATAAGGCAAAAAATACTGGAATTTGCTCGATTCTATACCAATTGGAAATGTTTGTATGGCTTTTTAAGTAGGTGATAAACACTGCCAGAAAGATATGCGGATATGATTATAGAAACCAGCGCCAGCAAATTCTGACAAGTGAATCGGGAACGCACACGCTGACTGGGACGAGACGCCGCTAAGTGGTACAGATAGAAAAAATTTCGTCACAGGGAGGTTGTGCATCAAATGCATTCTGTAAAACTAACACTGCTTGTTGTCATTGTGCTGTGTGTTGTAGCGCTGCTAGTCGGTGCGCTCATCGCTGGATTCCTCGCCTATCGGAAGGGGATCGCAGCGGGCATTGAACAGCGAAAGCAACAGGCGGAAGCTGCCATCGGCTCTGCGGAAAAAGAAGCAGGGCGCATTCTAGAGGATGCCAAGCGAGAGGCAGACGTAAAACGCAAAAATGCCATGGTCGAAGCAAAAGATGAGATCTATCGGCTTCGTTCGGAAGCAGAAAAGGAAATCAAGGATCGGCGTACAGAAATTAGCCGTCAGGAACGGCGCATCCAGCAGAAGGAAGAAAATCTGGATAAAAAAACTGATACCCTCGATCGGAAGGAAGAATCCCTTAAGCAAAAAACCAAAAATGCCGAGCGTAAACTCGCAGAGGCGGAGGAAATCCGGGGACAGCAGCTGGCAGAACTGGAACGCATCTCCGGCTTGACGCAGGAGCAGGCCAAAGAGCATCTTCTTGGTACACTCGAAGATAAGTTGGTACACGAAAAAGCGGTGAAGATTGCCGCTTATGACCAACAGCTAAAAGACGAATGCGAAGAACGTGCGAGAAATTATATCTCCCTCGCCATTGCCAAATGTGCGGCAGACCAGGTGTCTGAAACCGCCGTCTCCGTTGTGGCACTGCCCAACGACGAGATGAAGGGACGTATCATCGGCAGAGAGGGTCGAAATATCCGCACGCTAGAAACACTGACCGGGGTCGATATTATTATCGATGACACGCCGGAAGTGATCACACTTTCCTGCTTTGACCACGTAAGGCGGGAAGTGGCTCGTATTGCACTGGAAAAGCTTATCGCCGACGGCAGAATTCACCCCACAAAGATTGAGGAAATGGTCGAAAAAGCACGTCGAGAGGTAGAACACCGTATCCGCCAGGAGGGCGAACGCGCTGTGCTGGAAACCAATGTCCACGGGCTGAATAACGAACTGGTCAAGCTGCTCGGACGGCTGTACTATCGCACGAGCTACCGCCAGAACGTCCTGGCGCACTCCATCGAAGTGGCAAAACTCAGTGGGGTGCTGGCATCAGAATTGGGGTTGGACGCCAATCTGGCACGCCGCGCTGGATTGCTTCACGACATCGGCAAGGCGCTCACCTCTGAAATCGAAGGTTCTCATGTACAGATCGGCGTAGATGTTTGCCGGAAGTACCATGAGAACAACGACGTCATTCATGCCATTGAGGCGCATCACAACGATGTGGAACCCAAAACCGCCATTGCCTGCATTGTACAGGCAGCAGACGCTATCTCAGCGGCCCGTCCAGCGGCGAGAAGTGAAAACTATGAGAACTACATCAAGCGGCTGCAAAAGCTGGAGAGCATCTGCGCTTCGTATGATGGCGTAGAAAAATGCTACGCACTCCAGGCAGGCCGGGAAATCCGTGTGATGGTAGTGCCAGAAGTCATCAACGATGAGAAGATGGTGCTCGTGGCACGAGATATCGCCAAGCAAATCGAAGCCGAAATGGAATATCCCGGACAGATCAAGATCAATCTCATCCGGGAAAGCCGTGTCGTCGATTATGCAAAATAACATAGCAGCATTGCAATTTTAGAACACGTTCAAGTTCTTACAAAAAGAACCACGGCATCCAGACGATGCCATGGTTCTTTTTGTGTCTCCGGGGTAATATTGCATAGAGAACAGTGGATATCGTTTGGAGCGGATCAGCCGCCGCTAAAATATTTTCCAATGGATGAAACATTTTCTGAAAAGCCGTGTATATCCTAGTGAACGTTCAAAACAGCCGATTGTGAGGGATAAACCATATGGAACAAAACTGGATCGTGCGTCTGAAGGCTGGAGACATCGCTGCGCTGCAAGAAATCATGCAAACCTGCACGAGCTATGTCTATACCATTCTTCGGAATATTTCCCGGAACAAGTTGTCGAAGGAAGATTTGGAGGAGCTAACCGCCGATGTTTTTGTTCAGCTCTGGCGCAGCCGGACACGGCTCAGCGAGGATATGCCGCTGTCACCCTATCTGGCGGCAATTGCCCGGAACTGTGCGAAAAATCGATTTCGGGCACTGGGGAAACAGCCGCCGAATCGTCAGTCCATCGAGGATCTGCTGATCCCAGATGACACAGATCTCTGCCAGACAGCCGAACAAACAGAGGCACTAGGCTGTCTGGTTCGGGGGCTAGATACACTGCCGCCGCTTGATCGGGAGCTAGTGATCCGATTTTATTTCTATGGAGAAAAGACCTCAGAAATCGCAAAGGCACTGCATCTAACCGACACTTCGGTTCGGGTCAGGCTGCATCGATGCAGAGGAAAACTCCGAAAATTCATGATAGAAAGGGGTTTTGATCATGCCGAATAAAACAGAATGGTACAAGACCATTGCACCGCTGCACACAGAGGACGCTGCACCCGATATACAGCATGTCTCCAGCCGGGTGATGGCACAATTGCCGCTTCAGGCAGAAAGGAACCAAATTATGCCGCCGAAAAAACGTAAACCCTTCATGCATCCGCTACTCGCCATTGCCGCCGCCATTGGCATCAGTACCTTATCACTCGTGACAGCGAATGCCGCCACAGATGGGGCGCTGTTCTCAAAACTGACGCTGTATCTGAACGGAGAGCAAGTAGAAACCAATATCCGCTTTGTGGAAGAAACTGATGACAAAATTGTATATGAGGTACTGCCGGAGGACAGTGAAGGCAACATCGACCCATTCCAAATCACCCAGGACAAGGACGGCGGTGCGGGTGTTGCCATGAACGGTACCGGCAACGCTTCTGAAGCTGAACTGGAAATTGAAATGGATGTGCAGGAATAACAAGTGGTCTCATAGAGAAAGTGCACGGGTTTTCAAGACAATATCGCACAAGGATTGTGCGTCAGATGCGCCGCGAAGCAAGCGTCCTTGGGGTGCACTGCCGATTTTTTCGTCAGATGAAACAAAAAACGGAGTGAATACTCTGTTTATTCACGAGTATTTTTGTAAAATATGACGAAAAAAGCGTGGGACAGATGGCGTACAAAGCCGTAAGGCGGTCTTTGTGTGGTGTTGCTTCAAGCCCATTTCTTCGAATGCAAGGCAGGAATCCACAGACAGACTTGTGCCTGGCAAGGATTTCTCACGCGCAGCCAGGGAAAAAAGACAGCACCTGCTTTCACCCCAGGCTTTCCGCCTGCGCAAAGGTCATCCCTGGATGGAGTGCCATATTCAAGGCACAGGCAACCAAATCTCCGGCATGGTCAATCAGGCGGTCGATATCCCGAGGCGTAACCATCATATTGGGGCGATCACTGGGCATCGGTTTGCCATAGAGGCTCTGTGCCGCTGTGTGCAGATCCACCACCGTAGGCACGCCGACTGCCAGCACTGGCACACCTAGCGTCTTTTGGGACAATTCCGCCCGATGGTTTGCCACACCGCTGCCCGGTGCAATGCCGCTGTCGCTCATCTGAATAGTTCTGCCCAATCGGGACAGTTCCGCACAAGCCAGCGCATCAACGGCAACCACCATGGCTGGCTCAATTTGGCGGCAGACTGCCTCCAGCAATTCGGCGGATTCCATGCCCGTCTGTCCCAACACGCCCCCCGCCAGCACACAAACCGGCCGCAAATCCGGCAAGTGCGCGCGCTCCTCCTCGGTGAGTGCTGAAGAAAAATGTCTTGTAGCGAGGATCTTGCCAGTCACCCTCGGCCCCAGCGCATCCGGCGTAATGGCACGGTTGCCCAGTCCCGCCACAAAAACGCAGCCCTTCTGTGGCAAAAATGGCTGCATCTCTTGCGCCAGTTCCTGCACCATTTCCGCATACTGCGCACTTGTGCGGGACAACGCCTCTGCCTCTAGTGTGACATATCGTCCCGCAGGTTTGCCGATGGGTGCCCCGCAGGTGTCGTTGGCAATAGTAATCTCGGTGATGGAAAAAAACTCGCCCCGCTGCGCCTGCGTGATCCCAGGCAGGTGAGGGGCAGCGGCGGTGCGCTCGAGCGCCAAGTCTGTACGAATGGATTCCATGATATACCTCCTATTTTGGGCGGTGCTGCCCCGAACGTTGTGCAATGTGCTGAGATTTCACGGAGAAAATTGTCTTTCGTTTCCCGAAAATCCCTATTGCATTTACTTGTGAAATGTGATATAATAAGGTTTAGTCACGGTGTTCAAAAAGAATACCAGCATTTGGTCGTTCCATTTGCAGGGAATGGAGTTCCCGCTGTGCGGCAGTACCGTGTCAATGCTGCCCATAGTATATGACAAAACATTCCGGTCATGCAGCTACAAAAACCGTTTGTAAAGTAAAGGAGAAATCATTATGCCGAATATTCGTTCTGCAAAAAAGCGTGTAAGAGTGATCGCTACCAAGACTGCCGCTAACAAGGCTCGCAAGTCGAATCTGAAAACCATGATCAAGAAGGCAGACGCTGCCTGTGCAGCCAATAGTGCTGATAAGGAAGCTGCTGTACGCGCTGCTATCAAGCGTGTAGACCAGGCTTGCGCAAAGGGTCTGCTGCACAAGAACGCAGCTGCCCGCAAGAAGTCTCAGCTGGCAAAGAAGCTCAACGCAACTGGCTAAGTAGCCCTGTATTTTTACAAAAACACAAAAGGCGATCGTATTTTTCATGCGGTCGCCTTTTTTCTATGCTGTTTCAGCGCCTGTTTTTCGTATCTTAGCGGGCAGAGAAATGCGAAACGGGTGCTCAGAGCGTCAGCCCGAAACTCACCTGTAGCGCATGATCTACCTTCGTCATGGAGGGCGCATCGAGTGAACCCATCCGATCCTTCAGACGCTTCTTATCCAGTGTACGGATCTGTTCTAGCAGCACCACGCTGTCTTTTGACAGCCCACAGGTGGATGCCTGCACATCAATATGGGTAGGCAGACGGGCTTTGTCCCGGCGGCTGGTGATGGCCGCCGCAATGACGGTGGGACTGTGCCGATTTCCAATGTCGTTCTGTACAATAAGTACCGGTCGGATGCCGCCTTGCTCGGAACCGACAACGGGACTCAGATCTGCATAATATATTTCGCCACGCTTTACAAGCATGATCATCCCTCCTCTGATTCGCTCAGCATTTTGCAGCTTGTGCTGGCAAAAATAGTATGCCCACACCGCCGCCGTTTAATCATGCCGCCATACCATTTTCCTGCACGGTTCTATAACAGCGCTGCACAAAGAGAATGGATGGCTTTGTACACCATCTTTGTGCGGTACTACCCTTATCCTATTCCAAAAAGGCGGCTGGGGTGCCTGTCATGCAAGTGCATAAACACGTCTATTTTAGAGCGTGTTCACATAAACGTATATGCGCGTCTTTTCGACAAAATTTTCCGTCTACTGCATAAAAAATTCTTGCTGGGCAAAAGCCTGCCTGCAAATTCTTGCCTTATACACGAAAAATTTTTCTTAAAAATCCGCATATCTATTTTATGTAAACAGGCTCTTATGTAACCAAATACGCACGTGTATAGGATGGCAGCAGGCACTCCATCCCCGGCAAGTTGCGCACTACACCAAACAAAAGCAGCAGCACAATGCAAACCAGCAGTATGATCTTTTCTATTTTTCCATTTTTTTGAAGCCATCGGGGATGAAATCCAAGCTGCACCAGCCGCATAAGTCCTAGAAGTGGGATCAGTATGGCCACCGCAGGATTTTCTCGAAACGCTCCATAGAAGTCGCCGTGCAGTAGCCGCAAGCAGAGATGGGATATGCCGCAGCCGGGGCACGCCAGCCCCGTCACTGCATGAAACGGGCAGGGAATGCGAAAGGACGTATAATGTACCAAAAGCGCATATACCCCGCCTACCGCCAGGAGCAGCAGCCCCCCGCACAGCTTTTTTTTATGTGTCCGCAAGGCCATGAAAAATGTTTTCCACAAACCAGTCACCTCCTGCCTACATACATAAAAACGAGGACGATATCGCCATGGATACCGTCCTGTTTGTATTGTCCAAATACACGCTTAGAACCTGTTTTCAAAAGAGATACGAGCCGATGCCAAAAAGCTGCCGCAGCATCTTGTGCAGACAGGTCTTACTGCTGTGCATAGTTGTTCAGTTCATTTTGGATCAGCGCACGTGAAACGATCACAAGCCCCACAAGTGACAGCACCAAATATAAAATGCCGCTGTTGCTAGAGGGCACACCCCGCTGATTTTTGCATTGGTCAATCATCTCTCCCGCTTTGTACATCCAATAATACTGATAAATGCCGCAGGTAATCAAGCTGTACAGCACCACCATTCCACTGCTCGTTGCCCCGGGACGGGGAAGCAGTGTTTGCAAGTCGCTGTCTTGGGTGTACAGCCAGTAGTAGCCATAGATGCCGCAGGTAATGATTGTTAGGATAATACTCACCGCAATATCTTTTTGAGTAATGGGCGCCGTAGGCTGCATGGGATTAGCACCATAATTTGTGGTGTTCGGATTATTATAGGATGCACTCGTTCCTTGCCGCATCGATGCACCGCAGTTGGGACAAAAATCGGCTTGATCGGGGACACTCGCCCCACAAGAAGGACATATCATCATATACAAACTCCTTTTTCTGTACTCGTCCATAGACGGCAGTACGATGTGATACTACGCATAGTATAACATATTTTTCAAAGAATGTCAATCGTTTCTGTGCTTTTGCTATAAGAATTTGTCAATTCTCTATCGATTCGGGCAAAGCTGTAATATTGCGCACCAGCAGTTTCAACAGCGAAGTGACATCTGCCGAATTGATACGGCTGTCTGGGCCGTAGCAGTCCGCCGCCCGCAGAGAAGCGCTCGACAGCTGCACGGTACCCAAAATGGCTTTGTTCATCAGCACGGCATCGGCGAGAGAAATCGTACCATCCTGGTTGACATCACCGCAAACCGGCGCTGTGGAAGATGCACCCGTGACGGTGATAAAGCCGCCCTGAAGCAGCAGATCCAGTGCCTCGTTATTGTTATCCCATGCTGACGCAGAACCGCCTGTCATATTCACATCATTCATCTGGATCGAGAACGTGTCACCCGGCTGGACATCGCTCGGAAGCTCCACCGTGATGGTACAAAGCTCGCTGCCCGTATAGATCAGCTGTTCTTCGCTTAGTTGTGTAAAGAGTACCCAGCCAAAGGCCTCTTCCTCGTTATAGGTGGCAATGCTGAGCAGTGTGCTGCCGATGGTATTGTAGCCGTTATAGGCCATCGTACTGCTAAGGGTAAAGCCGAATTCCAGCATACGGAAACCCGTATTTTTCAACAAATGAATGGGGATTTCCAGCTGATAGTCATTTTCTGCCAGTTCCTCCTGCGAGATCAGAAGGGAGTCTGCTGCTACAACGACATCGTAATCATCGCCCCAGATATCCCCGGCACTTTCTACCGTGATGGGCATCGTAGTGGTCGTTGTGGTCGTGGTTGTAGTGATGGCAGTCGTAGTTGATGTGGTGGTAACAGCGGCGCGGACAACTTCGTAGGTTTCCATCTCTACCGCACCGGACGCAGACGCTGTAATTTCAATTTCCTCTAGAACCACTGCCTCATAAAACGGAAAAGACACAGTATATGTACCGTCCTCGCCGATATAGGCAGTTGAAATAAAGCTATAGGGATTGCCGCTGCTGTCCAAGCAGTGCAGCCGGACATCCGCCGCTGCATCAGGAACGCCTGTCAGCGAAATATGCAGAATGTCCCCCACATCCAGCCATTCATAGACCGGATAGGTTTTGGAAACGTCAGATTCCTCTGTAGTCTCAGTGGTGAAAGTGATCGTTTCGGTGGTGGTTGCCTCAGTAGTGGTTGTTGTCTCAGTAGTAGTGGTCGTAGTCTCCGTTGTGGTGGTCATCTCAGTAGTGGATGTCGTAGTCTCTGTTGTGGTGGTCGTCACAGGAGGATCGGGCAGGTAGATGTCTGTCACATCGCTGTCTCCCGCAAAAATCTGTACCCAGTACAGTGCACCGTCGCTCCCTTCTGCCACGCCAACACCGAGATACTCATAATCTGCATCCAGCATATTGGCACGATGTCCCTCCGATTCCATCCATCCAGCCACCACTTCTGCTGGTATCTCATAACCCAAAGCGATATTTTCGCCCAGATACATCCAGCTGATGTTCAGTTCATCGAGAACCGTCGTATAAAGTGTACCGTCGGGGCGGGTGTGAGAGAACGACGTCATCAATTCTCCCGCCCGCACCGCTGCTGCCTCGTGCAGTTCGCGGGAGGCATAAAGCGGTGTCAGCCCTTCCTTCTCCCGTTCTATATTGACCCGATACACCACCTCATCGATATAGGCAGCAAAGGGGTTCTCGGAAAAATCAGTGATGGTTGTCGAAGTCGTAGTCATTTCGGCAGTCGTATGTGTTGTGGTCGATGTGGTCGTTTCAGGTGCTTCTGGCAGGTAGGTGTCTGTCACATTGCTGTCCGCCACAAAAATCTGCGTCCAGCTCAGCGTCCCCCCGTCATCGGCGATACCAACGCCGATATATTCATAATTTTCATTCAGGATATTGGCACGGTGCCCCGTCGAATTCATCCAACCCGCTACCACTTCCGCCGGTGATGTATAGCCCGAAGCGATATTTTCGCCTGCACGCATCCAGGTAATGCCCTGTTCGTCTAGCACGGTGGAAAAGCCATTGCCATCCGGACGGGTGTGTGAAAAAAGTGTCAGCACTTCCTCTGCTCGTATCGCCGCCGCTTCGTGCAGTTCTCGGGAGGCATAGAGTGGAGCCAGCCCGTTGGCCTCTCGCTCTGCATTGATCCGATAGACGACCTCATCCACCCAGTCGGAAAAAGTACCGTTCTGGCTAACTGTCGCCGCCGAAACAGAAACCGGCTGTATCGTCTCCGTACCCAGACATAGACCTAAGCAAAGCACTAGTGCCATCAGACAAGATGTTATTCGAATCCAAAGATGTTTCATACACGATTCCTCCTCATTTGCCATGCAGTTGGTCCGTTGCGTTCTGCCCTCATTATAACATATTTTATTCACCATTTCAATCATTTTTCTGCAAGTTTTTCCGTTCCTTAGAACTTGTTCTCATAGAGAAAGTGCCCAGGGTTTCAAACCATTTTTTCGGATGCAAGGCAGGCATATGGGATCTATTGCAAGATTTGGGCAAAGATGCTGGATAGGCCGGTATGGTATCTTAAGAGCCTGTTCCGTATCTTGGCGTGCGAAGAGATGCGAAACCAGGATCTTATGCGGCCAGGTTCTCAGGGCAGCCTCACAAACCGCCCGTTGGTGCATAGACCGTTTCCGAAGTTGTCAAAAAATTAACAGCTTCCCCCGCAGATTTTGCACATTCTTCCGAAAATGTGCAGAAAGTAGTGACAAACTCCGTGCAGTATGCTATACTATAGAGGAACTTGTTTTGCCGTGAGGGACAACTGTTTTTGTGCGAAGTTTCGTTTCGTGCAAACAGCTTTTCAAAACATCTCTCGAAATCAACCAATAGAAAGCGTGAAGGATATGGAAAACAACTATGATGTCATCATTGTGGGCTGCGGGGCGGCTGGATTATATGGGGCAATTCATATGCCGCCGCAGTGTCGTGTGCTGGTGCTGTGCAAGCAGGAACTGACGCTGTGCAACTCCTCGCTGGCGCAGGGCGGCATTGCCGGGGTCTATCACTCCCCCGACGACTCGGTGGCACTGCACGAAAAGGATACGATGATTGCCGGCGGCTATCGCAATAACCCGGATGCGGTGCATCTGCTGGCCACCCATGCGGCGCAAGAGATCCAAGAGATCCTCGACTATGGCGTGGACTTTGACCGCACGCCTGAGGGGGAACTGCACCGGACGCTGGAGGGCGGCCACTCCCGCCACCGCATTTTTCACCACAAAGATGCTACAGGGGCGGAGATCCTCGACAAGCTCATCCGCAAGGTCAAGACACTGCCGAACGTGACCATTCTGGAGCATGCCATGATGATGGAGATGCGGCGCACCTCGACGGGCTTTTCTGCCAACGTGCTGCAAAACGGCGCTTGCACGGCATATCACTGCCACTTTATGCTGTTGGCGACTGGTGGCATCGGGCGGGTGTATCAATATACCACGAACTCCAAGATTGCCACCGGCGACGGCATTACCTTTGCCTATGAAAACGGCGCAGAAATCCGCAACCTCCACCTCATCCAATTTCACCCCACGGCCTTCAACGACCACCACACCCGGGAATGCTTCCTGATTTCCGAGGCGGTGCGAGGCGAAGGTGCCTATCTGCTAAACTGTCATAAGGAACGATTCATGGATCGCTATGATGAACGGCTGGAGCTTGCGCCGAGAGATGTGGTTTCTCACGCCATCATCCTGGAAAGCCGGGAAACCCGGTCGGACAACTTCTATCTCGACATTTCCCACAAGGATCCGACATTCATCCGTAACCGTTTCCCGATGATTTATGAAAAGGTACTGGAACAAGGATATGATATGACGAAGGAACCCATTCCCATTTTCCCCTGCCAGCACTACCTGATGGGCGGCATCCAGGTGAACAGTCATTCGGAGACAACGGTACCCCATCTCTATGCCGCCGGCGAATGCGCCCATACGGGTGTGCATGGGAACAACCGGCTCGCCAGCAATTCGCTGCTGGAAGCACTGGTATTCTCCCGTCAGGCGGCGGCGGACATCGCCGAAAAACTGGCGGACGCACCGGCCACCTATGAGACGGTACAGTTCCCCGTGCATCCGGATGCGAAAAAATTGCCAAAGGGGCTGCGCACCGAAATTCGCTCAATTATGCAAGAACACTTCTTTGTCATCCCCCACGAGGAAAAGCTGGCAGACGGACTGCGACGCATTACCGAGATCCGGGAACAGCTGCTCCGGGAACCGTATGTGCGAGATGTGGATTATGTGGAGGCCAGGTCGCTGGCGACAGTGGCCTATATCATTTTGCAGGAAGTCAAGAAAGCATAATTTCATCAAATACACAAATTTTGAGGTGCGGCACCTCTGTACACACTTTATGCGGTGCCGCCTGACAGAAAGGAATCACCATGTTACAACAGACTTATATTGATCAGATCATCCGAACGGCTCTCGAAGAAGATATCCACTATGTCGATGTCACCTCCGACTATTTGCTCCCGGACAGCCATACCAGTGAAGCGTACTATGTGGCAAAAGACAGCGGCATTCTCTGTGGCATCGCCATCGCTCAGCGTGTCTTTGAACTGGTAGGCGGCGATTTCGCCATGGATATCCGGATGCATGACGGTGACCGGATCGAAAAGGGCGATATCATCGCTACGATGCGCGGCAGCACCAAGACGCTGCTTAAAGGTGAGCGAACCGCACTGAACATTCTCCAGCACATGAGCGGCATTGCCACAGCCACCCGCCAGTGTGTTGAGTTGGTAGCAGGCACAAAGGCACAGATCACAGATACGAGAAAGACACTGCCTGGGCTGCGGCCGCTGCAAAAGTATGCGGTGACCGTGGGCGGTGGAAAGAATCATCGCTATAATCTGTCCGACGGTGCCATGCTCAAGGACAATCACATCGATGCCTATGGCGGCATTACCCCTGCTGTACAGGCACTGCGTCAGAAAATCGGCCATATGGTGAAAATCGAAGTGGAAGTGCGCACGCTGACAGAATTGCAAGAAGCACTCGATGCTGGGGCCGACATTATCATGCTGGACAATATGTCCTGCGAGGAGATGACGAAAGCCGTGGCGATTACCGCTGGAAAGGTGCCGCTGGAAGCGTCGGGCAATGTCACTGCGCAAACCATCCGTGCTATTGCGGAGACTGGCGTGGATATCATCTCTCTGGGGGCTTTGACGCATTCGGTCAAGTGCTTCGATATCTCCATGCGCATCGCCACCAAGCAGTAAGAACAGGTTCTAAGCGGAACACCGCCTGAGCCATGTTCTATGATGCAAAATATGCGTGCGACGCAAAAAACGCTTTGTGCGGTGCTGCCTTAATAAAGAGCCAGTCGGCCAACTTTAAACCACGCACTTTTCGTCAAATTGTACAAGAATACAACGCAGATTTATTACTTGCACTGTTCGGCAAAATATGCTATACTAATACTAATCCCCCCTCAACCGAATGAAAATCTTGCCTGCTATCATTCCGTCACTCTGCGTTGCCCTCTCTTAACTTGCGCCAGCAAGCCTGCGGTCGGTCGCCTTGATTGACGAAATGCTATCAGACAATCTTTTCATCAGAACGATGAGGGATTCGTATAAAACCACCAATACAAAAGGAGAGAATCGGTTTTATGAAACGATATGCCAAAATCACATGGCACACCCTGCTTGCCGCCGCTTTGATGGTGCCTCTGGTAGCGTGTGGTTCGTCAGAGGAGGCCAACACTGAACCCAAAAAGGATATGTCCGCCAACACGCGGGAACAGCTGGCGGAATTGGCAAAGTCCGATGAACGGCTTACGGGCGAACTCGAAAACAAGACCATCAAGTGGCTCTGCAACTGGGACATCAATTCTGATGATACCGGCAAGACCACGCCCATCGAACTGGCGATTTTTCAGGAACGCTATGGCGGTGAGATCGAATGGCACCAGACCACCTATGCCAACCGCTATGATGACCTCGCCAACGCTATTAATAGCGACGAGGGCATCGACTTCTTTTATGGCGGTGACTGGGATGCCTTTCCAAAAGGGGCAATCCGGGGGATGTTCGTACCGTACGACGACTATATTGACCTCGACTCTGAACTGTGGGCAGGCGTAAAAGAAGCCAATGACGCCATGATCTGGGACGGCAACCACTATATGGCGATCGTGGAAGTCACCGGTGACAACTGCGCCATCATCTACAACCGCAAGACGATAAGTGAGAATGGACTGGAAGATCCGGCAGAACTGTTCGAAAAAGGCGAGTGGACATGGGACGCCTTTGAGGATATGCTCCAGGAATTCGTGGATACCTCCAATGAACGATATGGCATTGACAGCTGGTACTTTGAATCGGGGCTGTCCGCCTCCACGGGCGTGCCGTATATCGGCATGGAGGATGGAAAGCTGGTCAACAATCTGCGTAACGAAGCGGTGGAGGACTATCAAAACTGGATGTATGGGCTTTGGCAGTCGGATTATATTGCGTTGGGCGTGGGCGACTATGGCTGGACCTCCCGGGATTATTACATCGGTGAGGGCAAACTGCTGTTCTATCCCTGTGGGCTGTGGGCACTGGGCGCGGAGAAGTCCCAGTGGGCAGAGACCTTCGGTGAAGATGTCTTTTTCGTCCCCGTGCCGCAGTATGAAAAGGCGGATGCATACTACCTCCCCACGAGCGTCAACGCTTACTGCTTTGTAAAGGGCGGCCACAATCCCGAAGGGGTTGCCAAATTCCTCGACTGCTTCCGGTTCAGCAAGATCAGCGATGGTGCGCAGGAAATCAGCGACGAACAGTTTATCACTGACTATGAATGGACGGACGAGATGATCGAGATGAAAAATACCATGAATGAAATGGCACTCGAAAATCCGGTATTCGATTTTTACAATGGCATTTCCTCCGATGTGACTGACATCCTTGATAGTAGCGTGAATGGCATTCGCGCCACCTCCCGCGGCGTGCCGTGGAATGAGAGCGTCAATGCCATCTATGATCAGGTGCAGAATTATATTGATGAAGTGAATGAAAGTCCTACCGTAGGCTGATGCAGCAGCTGCTATTTCCAAAAAACGCAACACCCTGTGTGCCGCTGATTCTGGCATACAGGGTGTTGATGTTTTTGTATCTTAGCATAGGAAAGCTGCCAAACAGGTTCTAAGTTTGCACTGACTCAATAATTGCCGGAAGTGTCTTCCATCAGTTTACAGCGAATGGTAAACGCCCGGAATGTACCGTCGGGTGCATACCGGCGGCAGCGTGCCTCCATGGTGTCACCGGCTTTTAAGTTGGCGATGGCGACATTCAGGCTGTCATAGTCCGAAACCGCCATACCCTCCACCAAGACGATGACGTCGTTTACCATAAGCTCTGTCTGCGCAATGTCACAGTCCTCCGCAATCTCCACGATCCACACGCCCGTCAAGTCTTTTGGAAGTGTCTCCATCCCAACAGTATCAGCAAATTCCCACTGCACCGTCTCTTGTTGCAAAGAAACAAACGAAATGCCTACACGCACTCGCCCCGGCACATGGCCATATTCTATCAAAGCCTCTACCACAGGCAGTGCCTCGTTGATAGTGATAGCAAAGCCCAGCCCCTCGTAGCTGGAGCTGACATACTTCGAGGAAGTGATGCCGATAACCTGCCCGTACATATTCACCAGTGCCCCGCCGGAGTTGCCCGGACTGATGGCGGCGTTCGTCTGGAGACAGTTCATATCAAAGCCTGTGGCATCCGCGCGGATCATTCGATTCAGTCCGGAGATGATGCCGTTCGTCACAGTGCCCGTCAGGCCAGCAGGGTTGCCAATGGCAACGACCGCTTCCCCCAGTTCCACCTCATCTGAATCGCCCATCACGGCGGCAGGCATACCGTTTCCATCGATCTTCAGCACCGCCAGATCTGTCTTGGCATCCTTCCCCACCACATCTGCCACATATGTGGTGCCGTTGGCGGCCAGCACCTCGAAATACTGCCCTTCGGCGATCACATGGGCATTGGTGATGATATAACCATCTTCCGTCAGGATAATACCCGACCCGGTGCCAATGGAGTAGCTTTCGTCCTCGCCATAGGCGGCAATTTCCACCACCGATGGCCGCACAGCTTTTGCCACGCCCTCTACGGTATAGGCGCCATCCGCGTCCATATTGCTATCCAGGGTATCGTTGCTTTCTGGTTTCTTCTGTTGTTCGATCACCACCGTCACGCCCGCGCCGTCCGCTTCCGCTTTCGTTAGGCCGCTGTCCGTTGTTAAGCTACCCGTTCGATAATGCCATACATCGCTGCCGATGCAGTATAGCAAAAGTACAGCCAGCAGGATGCAGGCAGCACGCAGCCAAAAGACAATCCGCCGTTCCCGTTTCGCAGGCATTGTCCCACCCGGCGAAAGCGGCTCGCCATTCGGCGGTACTTGGGGCGGGACATCCAAACCGGAAAACTGCGGCGTATGGTTCTGATACCAGTTTTCTGCCGGTGGAACCGGCGGGACAGCCCCATTTGACCGAGGCATACCGCCCGGTGCAGGGCTGCCCATCGGCGGAACGGCGCCATTTGGCCGGGGCATACCACCTGGTGCAGGGCTGCCCATTGGTGGGACGACGCCATTTGGCCGGGGCATACCGCCTGGTGCAGGGCTGCCCATCGGCGGAACGGCACCATTTGGCCGGGACATACCGCCTGGTGCAGGGCTGCCCATTGGTGGGGCAGCACCAGTTTGCTGAGAGGGATTGTTCGGTATAGGTTTGTCTGCGGGCGATACAGACGCCTGCGTGTTCGGTTTGAGTGCATCTGATACCGGCGTTGTCACCGGAGTTGCCTGTGGTGGGGGAGTACCTGCCCCCGCAGTTTCGGGAATATTTGGCGCATCGGAAAATTCTTGCACGATCAATTGCCACTCCTTCCAAAAAAGCGGACAGACCGGCTCGTTCTCCGGGATCGTCCGCTTTTTGTTTTCGACAGCATCTGTCCGAAGCGTCTGTTTCGCCTCTCTTGGCATACCAAGATACGAAACAGGCGCAGATTTTTGGCTGCCTTTGATCTACACAGCTATGGTACGTGTTTGGCCTGTTTTCATCCATTTTTGGCTTCTCCAGCATCTTCTGGTCCTGGAGGATCCACATAGGGTAGGCGCACTTCGAACTCCGTATAGGCGTGTTCCTCACTGCGCACACGGATCTCACCGTGATGCAGCCGCACAATTTGTTTGGTGATGTCAAGTCCCAATCCCAGCCCCGTCTTATCCTGGCTTCGGGAAGCATCCGACTTATAGAACCGCTCAAAAATCAGCGGCAGCTCCTCTTTCGAGATGCCGTTTCCGGTGTTGCGAACGGCAAAAAACCACGCGTCCTCGCCTTTTGTGAAGGTAAAAGTGATGGTGCCGCCGTCGTTGACAAACTTCACAGCATTTTCGACCAGATTATAAATCACCTGTCCCATCAAGTCCGGATCGGCACACACACGCACAGGATCGCTGTCCAGCCCCTCTACCGTAATGTTCCGTTTTTCCAGCCGATTCTCAAACATCAGCAATGTCCGGAACACCATATCATTGAGCGTAAACAGACGATAGTTGAGTTGAATGGTGCCCGCATCGAACTTCGTCAGATTGAGCATTGATGTTACCAACATCTTCAGCCGCTGTACTTCTTGCGAGACAATGGAGAGATATTCCATTCGCTTGTTCTTTGGCACCGTTCCATCCAGCACGCCGTCCACAAATCCGCTGATAATTGTCATTGGTGTACGCAGTTCGTGGGATACATTGGAAACAAACTGACGGCTGGAGGCCTCTGCACGGCTTGCCTGATGACTGATGGTTTCTACCATCGCCGCCAGTTCTTCCAGTTCCGTCCCCACATACTGTTCCGGTGCCAGCGGTTCACTGTAATCCCCCTGTGCATAGCAGCGAAGCGATGCACGCAACTGTTCCAGCTGCCGGGCTTTCAGCCGCAGGTTATACATATTGAACAAAGCCGCTACCAGCAACAGTGCCACACAAAGCACTACAGATGTAATTACCATATTGGAGGTGAACTGGTTTAGCGCACGAGTATAGGAACTGGCGAACATATAGTATGTCGTCTCCACACCGCCCTCTAACAATTGCAAAGAAGTACCTCGAATCAGCATCGGTTCACCCACCGAACGGTCAAACTTCCCCGCTGCATGATCCGTCAGATACGCACCGTCCTTCTGAATTGCGTGCAGCATCTCGCCGCTGAGAGAGACTTCCGCTGGTTGTTGTCCGGTATTCTCACTGCAATAGATACACGTCCCATCCTCGGTGAAAATATACACGAAAAAGCCCAACTGACTCGTCATATTCTCAATCGAACTGGGGACATAGGTTTCCATCGTATCCTCCTCAGGGAACGATGCGTTGTGTGCTTCAAAGTCCAGTGCCATGGCATCGCACGACCGCAGCACGTTGTTATAATAGTCCTCTTTATAGCGGCTGATGGCATAGCCCGACAGCACAAGTGCCGTTACAATGAGCAAAAATGCTACCAGCAGCGTCCGCACAAAGAAGGCACGCCAAAACTGGCTGCGGGAGTCTTTCACTGCCCGGTTGCGCTTTGCATTTTCCACGCTGTTTTATTCGTCCTCTTCCGATTCAAATTTATAACCCACGCCCCATACCGTTTTGAGCGACCACTTGTCAGATACGCCCTCGAGCTTTTCACGCAGACGCTTGATGTGTACGTCGATCGTGCGGGAATCCCCGTAATATTCAAAGCCCCAAACTTCGTCCAACAACTGGTCTCTTGTGTACACACGGTTCGGGTTGGAGGCCAGATAGAACAGCAGCTCGAGTTCTTTCGGCGGTGTGTCTACCACCTTGCCATCCACCCGCAGTTCATACCGGGTCATATTGACCGACAGCTTATCATAGCGAACTTCTTTGATCTCCGATTCCTCCGGCGAGTTCCCAATCCGGCGGGCAATCGCCTTAATCCGGGCGATCACTTCCTTTGTGTCAAACGGCTTTACAATATAATCGTCTGCGCCGAGTTCCAGTCCCAGCACTTTATCAAATGTATCGCCCTTTGCAGTGATCATAATGATCGGCACGCTGGACTTTTTACGCACCTCCCGGCATACCTGCCAGCCATCCACCGTCGGCAGCATTACATCCAGCAGGATAATATCCGGCTTGAGTGCGTTAAATTTCACCAATGCTTCTTCTCCGTCATATGCCAGAATGACACTATACCCATCGTTTTCTAGATACATCCGCAGTACATCGCAAATATTGGGATCATCGTCCACTACCAAAACTTTTTCTAATGCCATAATTTTTCACGCCTTTCTGAAAGATTCTCGGACAGCCGCTCCGCACAAAGTATGGCGAATGCGCTGCACGTTAAGACGCCAAATCCGGATGTACAACAATACTTATGTATCTACAAACGTACCATGTCATTTTTGTGCCATCTGTCGGTACACTCGGCGCATCGTCTTTGTGCAGTGCTGCCCTTTTTCTTTTGGATATGCGCACCGCTGGACATATGATATGTATCCAGCTAGCTAAGCTTTTGCGCCTTATCCAGCCTTTGCCGTGCATCTTCCCGCCGAATATGAATATGTTCCCGCTGCCGCTTTTGTTACAGATCCAACAACGAAAATGCACAAATCATTGATTACATTTTCATTATACTATAGTGATGTGTTCAATAAGTGAATGATTTTTGTTTATTTTATGAACCGTCTGTAAAATGTGAAAAATATAGCGATTTAAGGTGTATTTGTTAGTTTATTTTCGGGTGAAAAAATTTCTCTCATAATAGAATTGCCAGAAAAGCTTTTATAATTTAGATAAATTGTTCTAAATTTTGATTGTTTCATATACTGTTTTGTGCAATCCTCTGAAATTCTCATTTTTTGCAGAAAAGCCCTTGATTTTTTCTGAAAAGTTGGTAAAATAGATATTAGCACTCAAGAAGAATGAGTGCTAACAGAAGCCAAAAGCAAGTGATAACGTGTGGTATGCAGGAGGAATGAATCATGACCATGAAACCATTGGCAGACAGAGTACTCATAAAGGTAGAAAAGGAACAGGAAGAAAAGACCGCAGGCGGACTGGTACTTGCAACCAAAAATCCAGCAGGCGTACCGGCAAAGGGAACGGTCGTAGCATGCGGTGAAGGCAAATATGCCACAAACGGCACACGCATCCCGATGCAGGTAAAGGTTGGTGATACCGTGCTGTTCAGTCACAACGCCGGTCAGATGGTGAAGATGGACGGCGAGGAATATACGATGGTATACGAAAGCGAAATTATGGCCATCGCAGAATAATCCATACACAAAAAGCACAGAAAAGGAGTTTTTGACTTATGGCAAAAGATATTAAGTACAATGCAGACGCAAGAGACAGCCTGATTACCGGCATCGACAAACTAGCGGACACCGTAAAGATCACACTCGGCCCGAAGGGCAGAAATGTGGTTCTCGATCGGGAATTTGGCGCACCGCTGGTAACCAACGACGGCGTAACCATTGCCAAGGACATCGAACTGGAAGATCCGTTTGAAAATATGGGTGCCCAGCTGGTACGCGAAGTGGCCACGAAGACCAATGATGCGGCTGGTGATGGTACAACTACAGCGACTGTCCTGGCACAGGCCATCATCCACGAGGGCGTGACCAACATTGCCGCTGGCGCAAACCCGATGGTGCTGCGCAAGGGTATTGCCAAGGCTGTGGAGACAGCCGTTGAAAACATCAAGGCGAACTCGAAGCAGGTGGACGGCAGCGAGGATATCGCAAGAGTTGCCACGATTTCTTCGGCAGATGAATCTGTAGGCAAGCTGATTGCGGAGGCAATGGAAAAGGTTTCGACCGATGGCGTGATCACCATCGAAGAGGGCAAGACCGCAGAGACCTACAGCGAAGTGGTAGAAGGTATGCAGTTTGATCGGGGCTATATGTCGCCGTATATGATCACCGACCGTGAAAAGATGAAGGTCGTTTATGATGATGCGTTGGTATTCATCACCGACAAGACTATTAGCAATATTCAGGATATTCTGCCGATGCTGGAACAGATCGTCAAGATGGGCAAGAAGCTGCTCATCATCGCCGAGGACATCGAGGGCGAGGCACTGACCACCATCATCCTGAACAACCTGCGCGGCACCTTTAAGTGTGCAGCTGTCAAGGCCCCGGGCTTTGGTGACAGAAGAAAGGAAATGCTTCAGGATATCGCCATTCTGACCGGCGGTACCGTTCTGTCCTCCGATCTGGGCATGGAACTGAGCGATGCAAGCATAGATATGCTTGGTCAGGTCAGCCAGGTAGTCATCGACAAGGAAAACACCATTCTGGTGGGTGGTGCTGGCACGACAGAAGCCATCGAAGAACGGATTGCAGAGATCAAGAACCAGATGGCGGCTTCTACTTCTGATTTTGACAAGGAGAAGATGCAGGAGCGTATTGGCAAGCTGTCCGGCGGTGTTGCTGTCATCAAGGTAGGTGCTGCAACGGAAGTCGAGATGAAGGAAAAGAAGCTGCGTATTGAGGATGCACTGTCTGCGACAAAGGCTGCCGTAGAAGAGGGCATTGTTGCCGGCGGCGGTACAGCACTCATCAACGCCATCCCGGCGGTTGAAAAGATGATCCCGACACTGGAAGGTGATGAAAAGACCGGTGCGAAGATCGTACTGCGTGCACTGGAAGCACCGTTGCGTCAGATCGCTGCCAATGCGGGGCTGGAAGGCAGCATCATTGTGGATAAGATTCGCCGCAGCCGTAAGATGGGCTATGGCTTCGATGCCTACAACGAAACCTACTGCGATATGATGGCAAGCGGCATCGTGGATCCGACGAAGGTAACACGGAGTGCTTTGCAGAATGCAGCGTCCATTGCGGCTATGGTACTGACTACTGAGAGTGCAGTTGCCAACATTCCGAAGGAAGAGGCTGCACCGGCTGCACCGGCAGGCGGCATGGGCGGTATGTATTAATCTAAATTTAGTGTCCCTATGCGATAGAGAGGCTGTTGTACCGATAAAAAGGTACAGCAGCCTTTTTTGTTGCGGGCGTATCTAAGTTATCACCAGAAGGGACACAAAAACACCGCCGCACAGATGACATGATGCCATCCATGCGGCGGTGATAATATAGGTCGTGTTGACACGAACACGCAAATCTATTATTACTTTAATGGCAACAAGCCTAGTTAGACAGCGATTCGCCGCGCTTCTGCGCCTTTTGCATAAAGCGCGCAGCATCGATCAGAAAACGCTTGTGCGTACCCTTGCCAATTTCACCCACTGCATCAGATGCTGTCACTTGCAGGGAAATCTCTCTGCCACAAACCGCCGTCACCTCCGCTGTGGCAGTCACTTCCAGCCCCACAGGGGTGGCAACATCATGGCTGATGTCCAGCTGTGTGCCCACGGTCGTCTCGCCTTCCTCCAAGAAGGGGGCAACCGCATCACAGGCAGCCTCCTCCATCAAAGCTGCCATCATCGGGGTGGCAAACACCGGCAGCGAGCCGCTGCCCACTGCATATGCTGTATTCTCTTCTGTTACTTTTGTCATCGCTTTGCCCGTGGCACCAATGGTAATCGGTTCCATACGATTCTCCTTTCCGCTTTCCTTTATGAAAGCCTCTCGCCGCCTATCACCTTGACAATTCCATGCGAACCGCCATTTAAAGCCTGTTTTGTGTCTTGGCACACGAAACTGACTCTTAGGGCGTGTTGACACAATCTAGTCCGATACAGCGGCTGTATCTTCTGTCTCTTCGTCCGTTTCTTCTGTCAGACTAGGCAGCACATCCAGCGCGCTGGGCGAGATGATATCCCCTAAGATCCGGTCATATGTCAGCGTGTCCAGCTTCACATTTTCTGCCTGGCTGGGCGCATAATTGGTGGAATAGACCGGCTCTGTCTCCATCTCGTCCATCATCGTCTGGGTAAAGCTGTCTCGTGGAGCCCCGATCATCTGCATCATCAGATAGGGCATATAGAACACCGACACAGATTCTTCCGGCATAACTGAGGTATCCAAGCCATAGTTGTTCCAGAGAATGTAGCGCTGTTCGTACAGCGAACTGCAATTTTCGCTGGTAATATTGAGCTGATTATAGATGCCATCATCGCCCCGCAGTGACGGGAAGTGGTCGCCAATAAAAAGCACAATGGTCGGCTCGTCGATCTCCGATAGGCGTTCCAAAAATGCCGCCAGTCCGTCTGCCGAATGCTGGATACGGCTTAAATAGTTGACGAATTCATCCGTGCTGTCCCCATCGGTATAGGGCTGGTGATTTTGCATGGTTGTGGCGTGGACGTACAGTGGCTCGTCACTGGTATCAATCAATGCCTCAATCTGGTTGTACACCACATTGTCATCGATATATTCGCCATAGGTCGTCACCGGAACGGTGAAGTCATCCTCAAAAATCATGGTATCAAAGTAGAACTGTCCATAGATACGCTTGCGGCTGTAAAAGCTGCTCTGGAACGGATGTACATAGGCCGTCGTATAGCCCCAACTCTTATAATAGGCGGGAATCGTCGGCTGATCTCGGGTGAGCAGCATCCGCTGGGGCATATTGGGATCATTCAGCGACTTGACCGGCAGTCCGAACAGCATCTCAAACTCCGTACGCACCGTATAGCTGGCATAGGTGGGGACGATCATGGTGCCATCCACGCCAGAAGCAGCCGCCGTATCAAAGCCTGTGTAATAGCTGTCGAGGTCGGTGTACCCCAGTTCTTCCAGTTCATCGGAAAACACACGGAAATCCGCAAAGGATTCCGACATAATTTCAATCACATTGGGTTTTATGCCATTGGTAAAATCCGTTTCCACTACATCAGAAGCCAGATATTGGTTTACTGTACTCTCACTGTCCTCGCCATACGCCTCTGGTTCTTCCAGTTTATTGGAGAGATTCTCCGACCCCGTCTGAAGGAAGAATGCTAAGAATCCGTTGTTTTCGAATTTTTCGTTCAGGATAAAGGTATTGTCTGCCTCTTTGGTATCCACCTGAAACAGGGCATAAACAGGTTTGGAGATGGCCGGCACCGTCACCACCATGACGCACGCCACCAGACAGGCAAGCCCCGGCAACACCCGCTTGCGCCAGTGGATCTTCACCTGAAACCGGGGATTGAACCAGAAAGCAATCGCAATCACCAGCACACAGATGCCAACGTACAGCACCAGCCTAGGCGTAATTTTGATATAAGCAAACGAAGTCAGACTCTTCAGGCTTCGAGCCAACTTCATATCGGTCATAATCAGATGGTTGCCATTGGTATTGTACTTAAATAGTTCCGTGATACTCAGTGCCATGTAGAGGATGCTCTGCAACAGCATGGAAAACCAGCCGGAGCGAAAGAGCAGCAAAGCCCCCAGAAAGACAAGTGCAGACATCAGCACATTGAACAACATAATGGTCGGATGTTCTGCAATGAACAGTACCAGTTTACTGGGATATTTGTCCTGATTCAGCTCTGCCATCAGCACAATAAATATGGGGAACAGCAGCAACAGAATCCGATTGGTCATCGGATAGCGCAGGGTATTGTACGAACGTTTTTCATGAATGGAGCAAAACCACGCACGAAATGCTGCCACACGTGCGTGCCATGTCTTTGTTTCTTGCATTTTTACATCACCTTAATTTCAAGCCATAAAACGATAGTATCTGCCAAACATCCTCTTCCCATATTTCCGCACGCAGCAAAAGCGAACGCTCCCTCTCCACTATACCATAAACCCTTTGATTTCGCAAGTATTCTGCCAAAATCGCAGGCGCATTTCGGATAAATTCGTATATTTCATCGGAAACCACGGCCAAATGGCCAGTGCTTTTGTGCATTTCTTTTCAAAAAGTTTACATTCAATGTGCAAACACTTAATATAGCGCTCCCATACAGCAATGGTATGGATTGTCATATGCCCATCCAACCACAAATGCGCCGGAACTGGTTCAGCAAAGGAAACCGCCGTTCACGCCAATATCCTGGCCGGTGATATAGGCAGCCTGTTCGGAGGCCAGATAGAGCACGGTGTTCGCTACATCCTCTGGTGTGCCGAGTCGTCCAAGCGGCGTTTCGTCCGCTAGGGCCGCCAAATCTGCCGGAGAAAGATGGGCGTTCATAGCCGTGTCAATCGTGCCCGGTGATACGGCATTTACGCGAATGCCCGAGGGGCCTACTTCCTTTGCGAGTGCCTTGGTCAGTGCCAACACAGCCCCTTTTGTGACGGAATAGTCCACCTCACACGATGCACCGGTCTCCCCCCACATGGAGGAAATGTTGATGATACAGCCGCTGTGGCGTGCCAGCATATCGGGTAATACCAGACGGCTCAGTTCCACGACCGCCGTAAGATTCACCGCATACATCTGCTGCACTTGTGCCGGTGACATACACTGGAACAGATTGGTATAAGCACATGCAGCATTGTTGACAAGCACATCGATATGACCAAGCATAGCCTGCGCCTGCGCCGCCGCCTTAGGCAGTGCGGCGGTATCGGCGAGATCCACTTGCAGCGGATAAATAGCATAATCCCGGGCGAGCGTTTCCATTTCCTGTGCACTGTGGCAATATGTTCCTACAACCGCATAGCCCTTCTGGGCAAATGCCTTGGCAACTGCCGCCCCGATGCCCCGAGAAGCCCCTGTAATCCATGCCGTTTGCAATGTATGCATCACTCCTTTTTTATAGAACCCACTTGCCCGTCAAAAATGATGAAAAAATTATACCACGCCCCTAAAAAAAAGTCAAGAGGCAGAAATGGGAAGGGAATGCCCTTCTTTTTAAAAGCATATTCCGCAATCCAAAGTTTTATCTTGTCCTTGCATTTCCCGGCAAAATATGCTATACTGAAAAACACAGCATCTCCCCGAATGGGAGGTCTTCATTATGCCGACAATACCGCTTTTGGGACAACCCGCAGCGGACGGCACAGGAAGGGAGGAAAAACGATGGACGCTGCAAAAATTGCACGCATCAACGAGCTGGCACGGAAATCCCGCACAGAAACGGGACTGACCCCGGAAGAAAAAGAAGAACAAATGGCACTGCGGCTGGAATACCGCCGTGCTGTGGTGGGCAATCTCCGTGGACAGCTGGACAACACCGTGATCATTCGACCCGACGGATCATCCTATCGGCCAACGGATCACGCCGCCCAAAAGCAGACGGACGATTCGGCATCATAAGCAGCCGATGGAGCGGTAAGTTATATATAAAAAACCTGCACGCATCGGCACATTCTCCCGGTTTTTCAGGGGAATGGCGCATACGCACAGATTTTCAGTATACATGGAAACGTTGGCATTATAGCCGAAACTGCGCCGGGAACAATTCCCCCAGCAGATGCACGCCATCGGCCAGCAGAATCGGAAACTGCGGCGGACAGAATTCCGCCAGCACCTGTAAGCACGCCCCACAGGGGTAACAGGGCTGGGTCTGTGCCTGTTTGTCCGACTTTCCGCCCACAATGGCCAGCTTGTGGAACGACTGCACCCCGGCAGAAACGGCGGCGCAAATGGCACTGCGCTCGGCGCAAAGCGTCAGAGAGTAAGAGGCGTTTTCTACGTTACATCCCTGGAACAGCCTGCCATCGGATGCTACCAACACGGCACCCACCGAAAAGCCTGAATAGGGCGCATAGGCATACGCGCGGGCGGCCAGTGCCTGTTCCATCAGCGTAAGCGAACCTTCACCGCTGTGCGACAAGTCCGTTCTGTTTTGTGTCATACTGCACTCCATCCTTTCTCCAGCTGCGTCATGGGCGCAGCCAGTGGTGTGATATCTATGGGCATCTTTTCCTTGGAAATACAAAAGCGAAGTCCTGTATCATGCATGATCCGCATCATGTACAAAAGACTCCGCCTTTGCCTTATGGCAATACCACATATAAATCTATTCACACATCTATTTTATGTGGATACACACAAGTTTATGTGGATACACACAAGAAAGATATGCTTACTTCTGAATCATCGCAAGAGTATCTCTGGCGATCAGCAATTCCTCATTGGTCGGGATGACCCAAACCTCTACCTTGGAATCCGGTGTAGAAATCTTCCGCAGCTGTCCCTTAAAGTCATTGACGGTTCGATCAATTTTGATGCCCAAAAATTCCATATTCTCACAAACTTCTTCCCGACAGTTGGGGGCATTTTCCCCAATACCACCGGTAAAGATTACGGCATCCAGCCCGTTCATTACCGCAGCGTAAGCACCGATATCCTTCTTGATGTCATAGACCAGCATATCCTTTGCCAGCTTTGCTCGGGTATCACCCGCTTCGGAAGCGGCGGTGATGTCTCGGAAATCCGAAGACTTGCCGGAAATGCCCAGCATCCCAGACTGCTTATTCATATAGGTATCCATCTCCGACTCGGAGAAATTATGCTTGCTTGCCACATAGGTCACAGCCGACGGATCTACGGCGCCGCAGCGTGTGCCCATCAACACACCATCCAGCGGTGTAAAGCCCATCGTGGTGTCCACCGATACGCCGTTCTGTACCGCTGTAATGGAAGAACCATTGCCCAGGTGACACGAAACGACCTTTAAATCCTTCAGGTCTTTGCCCATGAGTTCTGCCAGTTTGGCCGTTACGAACCGGTGGGAAGTACCGTGAAACCCATACTTGCGGACATGATACTTTTCATAGTCCTCATAGGGGAATCCGTACATATATGCCTTCTGCGGAATGGTCTGATGGAATGCGGTATCAAATACAACGACCTGGGGGGTATCCGGCATAATCTTGCGACATGCCCAGAGCGCCAGCGCATGGCCGTGATTGTGTACCGGTGCCAGTTCCTTCAACTCGTCGATCTTTTCAATAACTTCATCGGTGACCAGTGTCGTCTTCGTGAAAACTTCGGCACCCTGTACCACCCGGTGGCCTACGGCAGAAATCTCGGACATATCAGAAATCACGGCACCTTCGCCTTCGGTCAGTGCCTTCACCAGACGTTCAAACGCCTCTTTGTGCGTGGGAAATGCGCAGTCCTCTTCCACCACTGCACCCGCTGCCGTCTTATGACTGAGGTGGCCGTCGATGCCGATCCGGTCGCAGTTTCCCTTGGCAATTACCGACTCATCCTCCATATCGATGAGCTGGTACTTCAAAGAGGAGCTGCCTGCATTGACAACAAGAATGATCATAAATTTCCCTTCTCCTTTACTTTTTACGGTATTCGGTGTCACACGACACCGCACCGTTTCGTGATATGTATGGACACGCTGTTTCGCATCCATCCATATATCATTATAATCGATTCTACAAAAAATGCAAGCGATTTCCCAAAATTCCTTTTTTGGGGCAGCTTATTGCGCAATCATCCCATGATTTTGGAGGATTTACTATGAAAATCAGCGGTATCATCTGTGAATATAATCCCTTACATAATGGTCACCTCTACCACATCCACCAAGTGCGGCAGGCAGGGGCGGATGGCATTGTCGCCGTGATGAGTGGAAATTTTGTCCAGCGAGGCGACGCCGCCATTTTAGACAAGTTCACCCGGGCACGCCTTGCCATCGAAGGCGGCATCGACCTTGTGCTGGAACTGCCGGTGCCCTATGCGCTGGCACCGGCAGAAAATTTCGCCATGGGCGGCGTAGCCATTCTGACGGCACTGGGGAATGTCGATACGCTGTCTTTTGGCAGCGAATCGGGCGACATCCAGCTACTCGCCCAGGCGGCAGAAGCCTGCCGTGTGTGCAAAACAGAATACGCCGATGTGATGGAGGACTTTCTCCGCAGCGGCTATGCCTATCCGGAAGTACTTTCCCAGATGGTACACCAGCTCTATGGCAACGAAACCGCTGCGGTGCTGCGCCAGCCCAACAATACGCTCGCCATCGCCTATCTCAACGCCATGGAAATGCTGCACAGCCCGATGCAGCCGATGACTATCCGCCGCTTAGGGGCAGGTCATCATAGCACTCAACCGGCGGCAGAAGGCACCGCCAGTGCCACCTATATCCGGCAGTTCTTCCAAGATGGCGGAGACTGCCGCCGCATGATGCCACCCTATGCCTGGCACGCGCTGAAAATGGCACGGCAGAAAGGGCAGATCGCCTCGATGGAATATCTCGAACGGCTCATTCTCTACAAACTCCGCACCACCGACCCAGACCAGCTGCACGACATCGCCGAGATTGGCCAGGGG
>CASDUD010000194.1 GCA_949283725.1 uncultured Ruminococcus sp. | reverse complement strand
ATAAAATCCTCCGGAATACATATCATGAAAATCATATTTTGCTTCAAAATCGGCAAAATAGCGATGAAAATGTGCTCCGCCATAAGCAAAACCAGCGGATGTAGAAAGACCAGCTCCTGCGCCGATTAAAACGGCATCTGCCTTGTGTAATATTTCTTGAAATTCATCAATTTTTTGCTCGGTCTGTCTTACCGTTCTTAACATTTTGATCCCCCCAGGAGTTTTTGATAAATGCGAAGGTCCTCGTCTTTGAATACATTGAAGATGACCCGGATGTTCGGTTTCTGTGTATTAAAAAAGGATGTCACCGTTTGAACCGCTATTTCTGCGGCCTTTTCATGGGGAAAGTGAAATTCCCCGGTGGAGATACAGCAAAAAGCAATACTTTGGCAGTTGTTCTCCACAGCCAGCTCCAGGCAGGAACGGTAGCAGGAGGCCAATGCATCACGATCCTGTTTGCTGACCGGTCCATAGATGATCGGTCCAACAGTATGCAGAATATATTTGCTGGCCAAATTGAAAGCAGGTGTGATCTTTGCTTGCCCCGTAGGTTCTTCGTGACCCTGTTTGCGCATAATGTCATGGCAGTAAAGCCGTAATTGAATACCGCTTCTCGTGCCAATGATATTATCAATGCAGGAATGGAGCGGTTGGAAACAGCCCAGCATTCTGCTATTTGCGGCATTCACGATCGCGTCCACCTTTAAGGTCGTAATATCCCCTTGCCACAACACAAGTCGAGAATCTCCGGGAATGGAGGGCAGTTTCGCACCATCCGTAATACCACGCCTGTCTCGCTCGTATTGCAAGTATTCATCTTGTATATGGAGAAAGTCGCGGCTGATCGGTTTTGGCATACGCACATTCATCAAGCTACGCAGTAGAGCACGCTGCACCTGAGCATCTTTCGGTATATGAATTGTATGATATCTAGGGTCTTCCTCCAATAACATCTGAATTAGATAGATTCTCCGTTGTGCCTGTGTCATACCATATTACACCTCCTGTGCATTTGTCCGAATGACTGCATGAGCGGGGCAGACGACCATGCACCTGCCGCAGTGCAGACAATGTTCTTGCTGAATCAACGCTTTTGGGGAGTCGGATGGAAACGAAATGCACTGCTGTGGACAGACTGTTTCACACTTATGACAACAAGTGCAGTTAGAACCGATAAGATATTGTTCACATATCGCTTTGGCACCACCGAATGTAAAACTTGCCCGTTCGATAGGCTTTTTGGAAAGGTCAAACCATTCACCGCTTCCTGCATAGAGATGGAATACGGTCAAAGCCTGGCGGCTCTCTGGAGTGGGGTAGATTTCATACATATATGGATTTTTTTGTAGGAGCAGCGGCAGAAGCGAGTCACCCACTTCCCGCACTTGTCCGCGTACAGAAATTGCCACACTCGTCATCGTAGAGGTGCCATAAAAGCCGGACAGTGCCATATATGCTTGGGATCTGAGCCGACGGTATAAACTTTTCCCTTTTGCTGTAAGGAAATAGATGCCGGTTTCATCACTGTGCACGATATCCATGACACACGTCACCGGATGTCCCGATTCATCTGTCACAGCGGTGACGACGGTATGGATCTTTTTCTCCAAAAAATTGAGATACGCTTCTGCTGTCATGATCGTCCCTCCTACAAATGGGGACTGTCATGCTATATAGACAGCCCCCATGGATTTCAGGTAATGATTTGAGAAAAATTGTAAAAAGACCTTTACTTTGCAACAACACTGATTCGCTTTTGAATATTGTTGCCGCTGATAATCTCATCGACCATAGCTACTGCGTAATCGGCATAGCTAATGACGCTTTCACCCTTGTCATTTAGTATAAGTTCTTCGCCGCCGAGAATGTATTCCCCAGTTCTTTCACCGTTCGGCTGAAAATCACCAGCAGGGCTGATATACGTCCACTTTACATCTTTTCTCTGACGAAGTGCATCCAGTGCCTCTGCCATGGCACTTGCAAGAGGTTTAAACATCTCCGGAAAGTCCTTTCCTTGAGAAACCGTCATCGTGTGGGCCGCATCCACATAAAGGCTTCCGGCGCCGCCTACAACCAACAGGCGTACCTGCGTGCCGCTGAGAATATCGCACAAGTGACGAAGCGTTGTGCTATGCTGTGGCAGTGTTTCCGGTGTCCATGTGCCAAACGCATCCACTACGGCATCAAATTCCTTTAGATCCTCTTTGGTCAACGCGAACAAATCCTTAATAATGGCTTGTTTGGCAGCAGACTTGTTTTCCCCGCGAACCACTGCGGTAACATCCAGCCCTCTATTCAAGGCTTCCTGGGTGATAAGTTGTCCAGCTTTTCCATTTGCACAAATTACTGCGATTTTCATTTTTTATACTTCCTGATCATTATGAACACAACTTTTTATGCGAAGAAAAATCCGGCTGTCATATCCAGATAATTGTCTCCGCTGTAATTCGGATATGCTGCATGAACTTTCTCTTTAAAAGTATCTGCATTGTCACAAGCTGCTGCAATTTCCTTCAACGATTCTAAATAGTCGATTTTTGTTTGGGCATCCTTCAGATCTTCCGGCGTGTAATGTGAAGTCAGTATCAGATCATAGCCCTTTTCGATATATCCCTTTAGCTGTGCAATTATAGCGTCGGCGTGAGCAGCCCCTGCCACAATAGAGTGGCAGTCATGTCCAAGCATATGGGTATATACGGCGTTTATTTCTGGAATTGCAATGTCAAAAGCTTCTTGTGTCGGTTCAATGATCCATTCAATGCCAGCGATTTCTACACGCCCCGGTGTCAGCAGATGGTCGATTTTGTGTACCGAGTTGTCAAATGCCTCGCCAAAAGCCGCAGTAAATCCATCAATTAGTGCTTTGCCGCCGCCGGTGGCAGAATAATTTACCGCATTCTGTGTGGCGTACTTCGGTATGTCCGGCAAGAAGGTGGCGCCTGCGCCGTGATAGGCAACCAATACGCCTGCTACCGAGAGATTTTGCAGATAATCAGCTAGTTCTTTGCAGTTGTCGAAAAAGCACGGAGATTCAATGACCATTGCTTTTCCGTTTTTCTCTACGATAAAAACTTCATCTGCCAGGGGATCGTGGGTCTGGTATGCGTGGAGCTTTATATTGCCAAAATCGTATACTTGCACTTCGCCTTTTTTAAGTGTTACTGTGGTAAATGTGTTCTTTTTCATGAGAAAGCCCTCCTTAATAAGGTCAATGGTTAGTGTGTGGAAGAGTTCAGCGCTGGTTCTCTTTCTGTAATTTTATGATATCACAAGCCATTTTGAATGTAAAGTAGGCACTTTTATGTGGTATGGTTTCCAAACTGTAACCATTGCGTAATTTTGGGACTTTTTCGGCGTATTATTTTTTGTAAATATTTTGTGAACGAAAAGTTCTGCCTATGCTTGACGAATGTTGTTATTTTTGCTATAATGTATCTAAAAGATATGTACTGACCTTTGGATATAAGAACCCGTTTGCACAAGATGCCGTGGCATTTTGTAATACATACCGTATTGCTGTGGCTTTTGTACTTTTCTATGGCAAAGATCTGCCGAAAAATCGGCTCGTGTCGCTTGTGTAGTTAGGTTCTCATTGTTTTGTAGAGGAGGAGATTTTGTGTTGCCTAAAAAACAGTTGCCGGCGTGTCCGGTCGAAACAACGCTGATGCTGATCGGAGACAAATGGAAAGTGTTGATTCTGCGGGATTTGCGCGGTGGAACGAAACGATTTGGAGAATTGAAAAAATCGGTAGCGGACATTTCGCAAAAAGTCCTCACGGCCAATTTGCGTGATATGGAGGAAAGCGGCCTATTGACCCGCACTGTTTTTCCCGAAGTACCACCGAGGGTGGAGTATACGCTTACAGAACTGGGGGAGAGTATGTCTCCGATTTTGGATGCCATGGAAATATGGGGGCAGCAATTTCAGCAGAAGGTGCAATTATCCGATACGCAATCCATCTGAATAGAGCATCGTACAAGAAAACAGCGTTGGATCCACTGATATTCTTTATGCGATACTCATTATAAAATAGTTATATACCAAGCAAAGTGCGCACGGCTTCCGGCTGTGCGCACTTTTGTGTATTAAGGCGGATTAGTCAGTGTTGGCATTCATCCGAACACTGCATTTTTGGGGCAAAATTTTCTGCCTATTGTGCTCAAAGTTCTCGTCCGGCGGCAATCTGTCTGCGAATTTTTGCCTTATATACAGAAATATTTTTTCGAAAATTCGATATTTATTTTATGTGAATACGATCTGAGATGACAATATTGGAATAATTACACGCTAACACAAACAGCAAACTTCTGAGTGAGATGGTGGCCTTTTTTAACATATCTTGATTTTTCTGTTTGAGGTTTTATGAGATTTTTACTCGGAAAAGATAGTGCACTTTACAACAAGAAGATATAATGGAACATGGAAATTGCGAAAGTGTGTGATTTTCAGAGAAACAGGATTCTTATACAAGTAACTGTTCAGAATATCGAATAAAAAGGAGTGTTTTCAGGATGAACACGAAAAGAAGCTGGATGATGATTATGGCATTTGTAATGGGCTGTGCAGCGCTGGCAGGATGTAGTGGATCAGCGACAAGTACCACAGACAACACAGAAGAAAATGATGCTGTATCGGCAGGCGAATCGAGCGGTGATGCTGGAAATTATTCAGATACCATCACTCTGGTATGGTACCCCAATGAATCCGCAGAAGATTATCAGGCATCGAGAGACGAAGTGGGCAGACTTATTGAACAGGCGACTGGAAAGCCGGTGGAACAAAAGCTGACGACCGATTATGCCATCGCTATTGAATCCCTTTCCAACGGCACCGCACAGATTGGCTGCTGTATGGGTGCAGAGGGCTATATCCAGGCTAAAAACGCCAACGATGCTGTGGAGCCATTGTTTGTTCAGTCCGGCGAATCCGGTACACTGGATGATGCACTCTATCACAGCTTTTTTGCGGTTCGCTCGGAAGATGCGGCGCAGTATCAAGATGGCGATACATACAGCATTGACAATATTAAAGGGAAGCGGATGTCTTTCGTCTCCAACAGTTCGACTTCGGGCTTTCTGGTACCGACCACGCAGATTATCTCTCATTTTACCGAGGACAACCTGATTGAGGATGACTTATTGGAGGGCGGCGATGATGCCTTTTTCTCCGAAGTGCTCTTTGGCGGTTCTCACCAGGGATCTGCATTCAATTTACTTTCGGATAAGTGTGATGTGGCGGCATTCTGTGATATTGAAATGGCTCCTTATGTTACCTGCACGGAAGGTGAGCCTTCTGAGACTGGTGCTGTTTACACAGTAGACAACGATGCAAGTGCCCCTTTCGATACCGTAACAGGAGATACATTTACAGTTGTTTTATCGATCCCAGTGCTTAATGGTCCCTTTGCTTACAATGGTGATACGCTGAGCCCGGAAGATGTCCAGGCGATCCAGGAACTATTTACATCGGATGAAGTATCAAACAATGAGTTGATTTTTTATCCAGAGGGCGGCGAAGGTTTGTTGGAAAAGGAATCGGATGCAATGGGTTTTGTTACCGTTGAGGATTCCTGGTACGATCCGATTCGCAATATGGGATCGTGAGAAAGTCGATGGGAGAGACTAAAATGCCGATTCTTGAATTTCAGCATGTCAGCAAAGTATACCATAATCACACAAAAGCACTAGAGGATGTCAACTTTTCCATTGCAGAAGGAGAATTTGTATCGATTATTGGTCCGTCCGGTGCCGGAAAGTCTACGATTCTACGATGTATCAATCGCTTGATTGATGCTACCGCTGGGAAGATCATTTAGGATGGGCAGAATGTCATGGAACTGGGTCGGCGTGAGTTGCGCCGCGTTCGGACAAAGACAGGCATGATTTTTCAGCATTATAACCTAGTGGATCGCCTGAGCGTAGTGGAAAACGTCCTGCATGGTCGGTTGGGGCAAAAATCCACCTTGTGCGGTGTTGTTGGGCATTACAGTGAAGCAGAAAAAAAACAGGCTTTTTCTATTTTAGAGGAACTGGGACTGGAACAGCAGGCATATCAGCGTTGCGATGCATTGTCCGGCGGGCAGAAACAGCGTGTGGGTATAGCGCGCGCCATTATGCAGGAACCAAAGCTCATTTTGTGTGATGAACCCATCGCTTCGTTGGATCCAAAGGCCGCTAAGACCATTATGGATCATTTAGCGTATATCAATCAGTCCAAACAGATTACGTGTATTGTTAATTTGCATCAGGTAGATGTCGCTATGAAATATTCTAAACGCATCATTGGTGTTTCTGCCGGAAAAATTGTCTTTGACGGAACGCCTGCAGAGCTGACACAGGAAAAGATTCATACCATTTATCAATCTGGCGCGCAGGATTTGATTACTGATATGCAGGGAGGATAAAATGGGCAGGAATATACAAAATGTGTTTTTTAAGCGTAAATTGACTTATACAGTTGTATTGGTAGTTGCCGTTGGCATTTAAGTGCAGTCGGCATTGGTGACAGAGTTCAGGCTGACACAGGGCGTTGCCTCTTTTCCAGCTGCATTTGGATGGATCGCAGAAAATTTGATCCCAGATGAAACAGCCATCAAACGGCTGCCCAGAATTTTGGAAAAACTGTTGGAAACGGCTCTTCTTTCTGTTGCCGTTACCGTTACCTCAGCAGTATTTGCCTTCTTTTTCAGTTTGTTTGGCTCAAAAGCCACGGGATTTCATGGCGTTGTCAATCGTATGGTGCGTATTGTGGCAGCGTTTTTCCGGAACGTGCCTGATGTGGTTTGGGCGATGTTACTGATGTTTTCTTTCGGGCAGAATATTCTGACCGGATTTTTTGCCCTGTTTTTTACTACATTCGGTCTGCTGACCCGTGCTTTTATTGAGACCATCGACGAGGTAAGTGCGAATTGTATCGAAGCACTGCGTGCCTCGGGTGCCAATTTTATTCAAACCGTGTTTCAGGGTATCTTTCCATCGGTCATCACTGGACTTATCACATGGATTTTATACATGATTGAAACCAATATCCGTAGTTCTACACTTATTGGTATTTTGACGGCGACGGGCATTGGTTATTTATTTGATATGTACTATAAGCGATTGGATTTTAGTTCTGCAAGTCTGGTGGTCGTGCTGATCATAGTGATGGTTGTACTGATTGAAATGATTTCCAATCAGATAAGGAAGGGGATTTTCTGATGCAAGATACAGTGGTCGTGCAAAATGAACTTTCGGTGTCTGTGCCGCATATGCGCCATCGGAGAAGTGGTAAAATTAAAATCGGTGCACAGAGTAAAAGTCGTATAGCCTTGAAAATTTTGGCGGTGGTGCTGGTTGGGCTGACGATATATGCTTTTGTTTCCTTTGACTATAAAGAAATCGATTTCTGGGCAGCGGTGACGGACACGCTGCACAATATTCGAACAGTCTTTCTAGAACCACAGCTTTCTACTGATACAGTTTCCAATGTGCTATACCAACTGCTGGTGACATTTTGTCTGGGCATTTTATCAACAATTTTTGGTGCAGTTTTGGCGTTTTTCTGTGCGTTATTCTGTGCGAAAAATATTGCAGTTTCCTGGCTTGCGAATCTCATAAAAGGCATTGTTGCGTTGGTGCGTGCTGTTCCAACCGTGTTGTGGGTGTTGATTTTTGCGGTTTCTGCTGGACTTGGAAGCGTTGCCGCTGTGGTCGGATTGACTTTTCACAGCTTCGCCTATCTGACAAAGGTCTATGCCGAATCAATTGAAGAGATTGACAACGGCACAATTGAAGCACTACGTGCCAGTGGTGCAAATTTCTGGCAAATTGTGTTCCAAGCAATTGTGCCGGCTTCCATCAGCCGCATGGTAGCGTGGACGTTTATGCGTTTTGAAATCAATTTTACAAATGCAGTGGCCATGGGGGCAGCTGCTGGAGCTGGCGGTATAGGCTTTCATTTGTTTATGGCAGGCAGCTTTTATTTTGATTTGCATGAAATGGGATTTTTGACCTATATAGTTGTGATTGCTGTTGTGTTATTGGAAGCAATTTCAACCAAAATTAAGGCAAAGGCAAAATGAGCGAGTCCATATGAATATAGGTTCGTAGTATTTGGGAGGAACTATTTTTGGAAAAAAAGCGATTATTTCAGATCCTTGCCAGAGCAGACCGGCGTGATGTCATTGCTCTTGGGGAGCTTTATCGAAAGAACCATCCGGTTGTAATTATAAAGCAGCCGGAAAAATCTTTGACTATGATTCGAATGCGTGAGCCGGTAAAACGAAGTCTATTTTATCTGGGAGAAGCCATCGTCACTGACGCAACGGTGACGATGGGCGATACCACAGGAACGGCGGTGACGCTGGGAGATGACTTTGAAAAGACCCTGTATATGGCGATCCTGGATGCTGCGTGCAATAAGGGCGTCTTTCATAGTGAAGATATTCTTCTTCAATGGGAGGCAAAGCAGGTACAGCAGCTGGAACGGGAAAATGCGATGTTCCAGCAGACAAAGGTAGATTTTCATACTATGGATGGGGAGGCACACGAATGAAAACACTCCATCAGTTTGATACAGTTATGGACAGCCAGACAGTGTTTCGAAAACTGTTGGAGGCGATGTCCAATCCCACACGTACAGTGTCGATACAGGCACAGCAGGAAAAGCTGTTTGGAACATATGCGGCACTTTTGGCACTTGGCATGACATTGCTCGATAACGAGGTGTGCTTTTCTGTTTGTGGAGATGTGGCACTCCGTGATTCACTTCAATTGTTGACACTTTCTCAAACCGCAGATGACACAGATGCGGATTATATCTTCATCACTGATCCACAGAAAGTTCTGGCAGCACTGGTGAAGGCAAAGTGTGGCACACTGGTAGATCCCCATCAAAGTGCGACGCTGATTATTCGAGATAATGGCATACCGGAGCATTCGCTGATGCTTTTTGGACCAGGCATTGACGGTACAGCGGAATATACTTGCTCAAAGACCATATATCAGACGTTGGTATTGCGGGATGAACAGGCATACGAATATCCTACCGGTATAGACTTGATTTTTGTAACAGATACAGGCGACGTGACTTGTATACCGAGACTTGTGAAAAGGAGGGACTCTAAATGGCATATGTAGCAGTATCTGGCGGAGAAGAGGCCATTGAAGCCAGTATTCGTTTGCTGGATTATTACCGCAGCGGTACCCAGAAGGATTTGGAACTGGAGGCATTGGCGGAGAAGTGCAGTCTGCTGATTGACAAGGTCATGAGCGAAGCGGGACTGTATGCTAGATCGTATGCGGCATTGGCGTTGAAACAATGCGAGGGGTCCACAGAAGAGGCTGTCTTCTTGTTGCGTGCCTATCGTTCTACACTCAAGCGTAGCTATTACACCAACACCGTGGAAACGGAGCAGATGCGCGTCACGCGGCGTATTTCTGCGGCATTTAAGGATATTCCTGGTGGGCAACTGTTGGGAGCAACATATGACTATACCCATCGTCTGATTCATTTCGCAGATGCACAAGAAAACGCTGCCGATTTGTATGAGCGGTTCCAGGCGTTTCTGGAGGCGCAAGCACCTCAGCGGATTCAGACATATACTCGTGTCTCAGATATGCTTAAAGAAGAAGGTTTGCTGGACACTTATCCGGAGGATAATACGCCGCCCTATGATGTAACAGAACATCTACTGGAATTTCCAGCGCCCCGCAGCGCAAGGCTTCAGACGATGACCCGTGCGGATACGGGTTATTTATCAGGACTTGCCTATTCAGTACTGCGGGGATTCGGTCAGGTACATCCTACGGTAGGGGAACTGCGCAGCGGTTATGCGTCTCTGGAAATCCCATATCCGGGAAAAGACGGTGAATCTATCTATCTGGGAGAGATCTTGATCACTGAGGTAGAGACGTTTCATTCTGCCAGCGACAAGGATCAGCTGAAACTTGCCAGCGGATACGGTGTGGTTTTCGGCAGAAATGAAAACAAAGCTATCGCCATGGCAGTGATCGATCGGGAACTGGAGCAAGGCGGTGACTATGCACCGCAGGATCAGGAATTCGTGCTGATGCATGGAGATTGTCTGGAGATGAATGGCTTTATCTCGCATTTAAAGCTTCCGCATTATGTGACATTTCAATCCAAGTTAGACGCAGTGAGAAAAACGCGAGGGAGGGAAGAACATGGAGAGCGCTGAGCAGTATAATTATGCGTTCCTTGACGAAGGATCAAAGAGGGAAATTCGCCGCTGTGTACTTAAAGCAGTAGCGATTCCTGGCTATCAGGTACCTTTTGGCTCACGGGAACTGCCCATTGGCAGGGGATGGGGCACAGGTGGTATCCAGTTGACTCTGTCTCTGATTGGCCCTTCGGATGTATTAAAGGTAATTGACCAGGGCAGTGATGACAGCGTGAATGCTGTCAATATCAAAAAATTTGTTCGGCTTTGTACCCATGTGGAGATCACCACAGATACCCATACGGCAACGCTGATTCAATCTCGGCATCGAATTCCAGAAGTGCCATTGCGGAACGATCAGATTTTGGTGTTGCAGGTGCCAATTCCAGAGCCGCTGCGCATTGTGGAGCCAAAAGAAGAAGTGACGAAAAAAATGCACGCGGAAAAGGACTATGCCCCAATTTGGCTGCAGCTCTATGAGAGCATTGTTCGATATGGCAAGGTGACGATTCCATCGGAGTATCCCTGTACAGTGGAAGATCGCTATATTATGAACCCCAGTCCAATTCCAAAATTTGATAATCCCAAGCTACATCAGTCGAAGTGCCTGTATTTGTTTGGTGCCGGGCGTGAAAAAAAGATCTATGCCATTCCGCCGTATACGAATGTGGTGTCACTGGCGTTTGAGGATGTTCCCTTTGAACGGGAAAATTTTCATGGAAAAAAATGTCGTTTGTGCGGCAGTACAGATACCTATCTGGATGAGATGTTTGATGCAAAGACAGGTGAAAAAATTTACCAGTGTTCTGACACGGCGTATTGTCAGGAGGTGCGTTCGCGTGGAGCTTAAGGAAAAACCAGTGTTACAGGTACGTCATCTAACGGTGCGCTATGGCGAAGGCTGCCCACTGTGCCAAACGCATCTGGAAAAAAACCGCTGTACCCAGTGCGGTACGGTCTGGGCGGCCAATGATATTTCGATTGCCGTCTATCCGGGTGAAGTACTGGGCATTGTGGGTGAAAGCGG
>CASDUD010000193.1 GCA_949283725.1 uncultured Ruminococcus sp. | reverse complement strand
CTCGTATTGTTCGGGTGAATAATGTGTTACCTTTGTGCCGCCATTTTCAAATTCAAACGGGATATATAGCAAATCGCTCATAGCCGTCCGCATCAAAATTAATACGATTAAATCCGCCGTATGAAGCAGCGATCTGATCCTGCCAGCCGCCCGATTCGGCACAAAGAACTCTTTCAAGGTGTATCGCTTCATCGGCAAGGCGCTTTTTATCTGCATATTTGCCTTTTAGCGCATAAAACGCATTCAGCATCCCGACCGCAAACGAGCTGCTTGTCCCAAGCCCCGACCTTGCAGGAAGATCTGCTTCGTATGTAAGGCGTATTTCATGCATATCGAGCATTTTCATAGCATTGCGGATAAGCGGGTGTTGAATGTCCTCAATGCTTGTTACACGCTCCGTTCTGGAGTAGGACAGTTCCGTACTGTAATCAAAAAATCGGGGCAAATGGCGCACGCTCACATAGCAGTATTTATCAAATGTTGTCGAGAGAACCGCACCGCCGTTTTCTCTGAAATAGTTTTCCATGTCAGTTCCGCCGCCGAAGAACGACATTCGGAATGGGGTTTTTGTGATGATCATTTATTTTGCACCTTTCTTATAAATCACCGCTTCAACAGTCTTAAAAAGTATATTAATGTCAAGCCCAACCGACTGATTTTTCACATAATAAAGTTCCATATCCTGTCTTTCGTGATTCTGATAGCCGACATCATTCCTTGCATAAGCCTGCCAGTAACCTGTCAGCCCCGGTTTGACTGAAAGAAGGAGCTTCTGTTCCTCTGGTGTATAGTTTTCCTCTAATTCTGACTGTAAAATCGGACGAGGACCGACAACGGACATATTGCCAAGAATACATATGTTAAAAAGAATCTGCGGTAGTTCATCAATAGACATACTCCTGATCTTTGCACCAAAGCACTTTGTGCCATCGCCCTCTTTTTTATATCAGAAGCAGGATCGTGACAGCGCACAGTTTCCAGTGAGGCTTTAGAAATTGTGAGATCAGTTTCATATTTCGATCATATCCTTTCTACTAAAATTAAAAAAAGACCCAGTCACAAAAACACAACCGGGCGCACCCGACATCTTCCTCGACATATGCCAGACCACTGGCCCGGCAGGCCATTGCGATGGCCAGTCCTCCGATGACGAAGCTATGAAATTGTCTGTCTGGTGGCGGAGACCGTCCCCAAACCGGCGGAAAATCAGAATGTATCGTTTCATAGAACCTCCAAACATAAAAACGCCCGGTTACGTTTCCATAACCGAGCGCACTCGACATCTTCTCCGGCTCCTGCGGCTACGGCCGCAAGCCTCCGATGAACATCAGACCGTATTTATTTTGAATGCTCCATTTCATTTTGGATCAGGCTGCTCATTTTTTTCGTCAATCTGATCAGAGCATTATGTTCGTCGCTGCTTAGCTTCTTCCATGCGTTTTCTTCAATGCGGTGCATCCACAGAATGCGTTCCTCAACAAAAGCTCTTCCTATTTCTGTCAGAAAAGACTGCTTGGAACGCTGGTTTTCCTCATAGGGTTCCAAGCGGATCAGGCCTTTTTTCCGAAGCTGCTTGAATGCAGAATTCAATGTCTGTCTGCTAATAAAAAGCCGCTCACTGATCTGACTTTGGGTAGCAACGCCTTCATAAATCAGTAGCAGCGACCAATACTCCACTTCGGAGAGGCCGCAGGATTTGGGAAACATGGTATAGACATTATCTAATTCCCAGGTTGCTTCCCGGAACGCTGCTAATGTAGTTTGAATTTCCGAATTCTGTTTCATGGGCATCCTCCTGATATCCCAAATCGTATATTACGACTTCGGACTTTTATATTATAAATGGCTACTACGATTTTGTCAATACTCTTCACAAATAATTTGCAATTTGGCATACGTTTTTTCATATATATTTTACAAAAATGCATCTTCTATACCGTATAACACCGGCGTCATCCCCACAAACCGGAACACCTCCAACCCCAGCAAACACAGCCCGATCGGCAGCACAAACACCACACCATTCACACAATACGCCGTCACCAGGCTCTTGCATTTTGATGCAATCCAGGTCACCAGACAGCCGGTAAACACAGCGCCCGCCATCCGTACAAGAACCGCACGCGCCATAGCCATTCCCACGGTGATAACGGCGCTGCCATCGGCAAAGGCGGTCATGCTGGCCAGAGGTTTGTCGAAGCCTTGGCTGCCGTAACGCTCCAGGATCTGTACGAAATAGGGCATCGTAAGCAACAGCGTCAGCACCACTCCGGCGATGGCCGCAAAGCCGAAAAAATGCAGGAAATAGCCGCGTTTTCCCGTTTTTGTGGAGAAGAGAATCGTTGTCATATTCGTCTGCTTGTCGTGGGAGACTACCGGACTGCACAGCATCACTAGGGCAATCGCCAGGAGTAAAATCTGCACCATGCCCTCCTGGTTGCCGTCCAAAGCGAAGTACCGAGCGTAGCCAGTGTCGTAGAAAATTTCACCATTTTCTGGAATAGATTCTACACGCTGGGCGAATTTCTCAAAGGCGTTCCGGTCGTTGAGTTCGGAGTAGAGCAGATTCAATCGATACAGATTGCCACCGGTGAATTCCAGTTCGGCGATTTGCTGCTCCACTTCGGCGTAATGGGCACGCTTTTCCGCCAAAAATTGCAGCGTTTCCTCCGTTACAGCCCCTTCATAAGCTTCGCAGAAATTCTCGTAATAAATGTCCTCGTTATTATAGCTTCGTGAAAATATTTGATACATCCCTGCCGCCACCACAGCCGCCGCAAAGACGATGATCAATCCTTTTTGCAAGATCAGGATCCGACGGCAGGTGTGCCAAAAGCCGCCGTGGGGGCGAAAACGCCCGAAAAAGCGTCGCTTTAGGCGAATGGATCTGTATTGCAGATTCCGGGTGCGAACAAAAATGGAAATGCTTCCCAGCACACAGGCCACCAGCAGAATCCCGATTACAACGCATCCGGAAATTTTCAGGGACACCGGATATCCAAAAAAATTGACATTGGTATAAGTGCCAAGAATTTCCTTTCCCTGCAAAAACTGCACTGGATTCCAAAAGTGGAGGAGACTCAAAGGTGACAGCACGGAGATTTTGGAGTAGAGTAAAACACCCAGTCCCACCACTCCGGCAGTGGCACCGTAGACGGTCAGATTGTTCTTAGATAGCGTACAGATCAGGCCGAATATCCCGGCGAATACCAGATAGGCAGCCACCTTTAACAGCAGATGTAGCGCCATATATGTGCCCACAGAGACCGGGAGATTACAGGTGTAGTAGCCGTAGACGCACTGAATTGGGCGGGAGAGATCACCAAAGCCATAGAGGATGTTTTCAATGCAAAAGATCTCCCCATAGAACGCCAACACCAGCCCCACGCAACAGATGCCAGCGGTCAGGAATTTTTGCAAAAGCAGCGCAGTTCTGCCGTTTTTGGTAGCATAGAGCAGTGGGATCATGCCCTGTTCTCGGTCTCGGAGAAAGATGCTGGAGGTGCAGAGGAACAACAAGATCAGTGCCAGAATATCCGTCAGCGGACTGGACAGAAAGTCCTCTACCCCAAGAGAGGTGTCAAAGGTCAGCGCCGTTCCTGCCATAGCGTCATAGGCGGACGGCGTCTTTTGGATATTCCGATAAGAGAAGGTATTCTGTCCGCCCCATATGGACACAGAAGCCATATTTTCGGCGTTGGCTTCGATGCCCTCGAGATACTCCGAGTACTCCATGAGCTGCCCGACGATCTCGATGGTGTCGTAGTACAGATAGCCGTTGTAGTAAGTATTCTCCTCAGGATTTTCTGCGGCGGCGTTGATTTTTTCGTTGGTGTAATCGATGATTTCTTGTAAATCCTTGCCCTGGAGCTCATCCAGATAGGCATTGTATTCCGCTGGCGTATAATACCGATCGTAGGCAGAGGTCACTTTGATGTATCCGTTCACACAAAGTAAACACACCAGCAAAATCCAGATCACCCGATGGGAGAGGAGTTTTTTCAGTTCAGCCCACAGCATTTGCATCCCCTCCATAGTACTGCATATACAGATTTTCCAGGGTTTTTTCGCCCTGCTCCACTCGTTCCACCAACTCCGGAACAGTGCCGTGGGTGAGCAGTTCGCCCTCCCGAATGAGCAGGATCTGGTCGGCGATGGTCTCGATGTCGGAGATGATGTGGGTGGAGATGAGGATGATTTTATTCTGCCCCAATTTGTCTGTCAGGTTGCGGATGATGACACGTTGTTTGGGGTCAAGGCCTGCGGTGGGTTCGTCCATGACGATGAGATCGGGGTCGCCCAGCAGCGATTGTGCGATCAGCAGCCGCTGCTTCATGCCGCCAGAAAAGCCGCCAATCTTTCCCTTAGCATCCCCGGACAGTTCCACCTGTTCCAGGGCACGCTGGATTTCCTCCTTGGCGGACTTCTTCGGGATGCCCTTGAGGGCGCAGAGATAGTCCAGGAAATCCTGGGCTGTCATGTTGGCGTAGAGTTCCTGCTGTTGAGGCATAAAGCCGAGACGGGCACGGTAATGCTTACCCAGCTTCTGGATGGGTGCACCGTCCCAGAGTACCTGACCGCCATCCTTGTCGGGTTTCAGGTTGTCGGTGATCAGATTCATCAGGGTGGACTTCCCGGCACCGTTGGGGCCGAGCAGGCCGTACACGCCGTTTTGGAAGGTGAAGGAGAAATCCTTCAGGGCGTGCTTTTTGCCGTAGTGTTTGTTGAGGTGTTGTAAATTTAGGGTAGGCATAGTGTTTTTCTCCTTTTCAGACTATATTTTCGACTTATCACTGGCTGAGTAGATTTTGTTCTGATATCCTATCAAAATGCAATTCGCCGTTTTCATAATACTTCACGATATACTGATCATTTACAAAATCCATGATCATTGCCCCTGAATCACAGTGTTTCTCAGCCAAATTCAATTCTTCTCCCGTTTGAATATCAAATCCCTGATTGATAGAACCTTTCCAGAGCTTACTATTTACAACTGTAAAATCGTAAGTTTCATTGTCATACATATTGTTAGCGAGTGTTTTTTCGCCATTTTCATCTAAAATATAAAATTTATC
>CASDUD010000192.1 GCA_949283725.1 uncultured Ruminococcus sp. | reverse complement strand
ACCACGTTTTCTCCTTCACGCAAATGGGCAATATTTGTATGATGAAGATGGGAATGCTTATATTGATTATATCGGTTCTTGGGGTCCAATGATTCTTGGCCATAACCCCGATTTTGTGATTGATTCGGTACAAAAACAATTGGCATACGGGTTAAGCTATGGCGCAGCTACTGCATTGGAAATAGAAATGGCACAGCTGATTCATGAAATTGTACCCTGCGTGGAAATGGTTCGCATGGTCAATTCCGGCACAGAAGCTGTTATGAGTGCGATTCGAGCAGCAAGAGGATTTACCAAGAGAGATAAGATTGTCAAGTTTGAGGGTTGCTATCACGGTCATGCCGACGCCTTATTAGTGAAGGCAGGTTCTGGTGTTATGACTGCTGGAATTCCCGACTCTAGCGGTGTACCGAAGGGCTGTACAGCGGATACTCTCTTGGCAGTATACAACGACTTGAACAGTGTAGAAATGCTGTTTCAAACCTATCCAGAAGAAATCGCTTGTGTTATTGTAGAGCCCGTTGCGGCCAATATGGGTGTTGTTGTACCGAAAGAAGGTTTCCTACAAGGATTGCGGCAGCTTTGCGACCAGTACCATGCGCTGTTGATTTTTGATGAAGTTATTACGGGATTTCGGCTGCAATTGGATGGTGCTGTTGGCTATTTCGGCATCACGCCTGACCTTATTACTTATGGAAAAATCATTGGCGGAGGAATGCCAGTAGGGGCATATGGCGGCAGGCGAGAAATTATGCGCTTGATCGCCCCGCTGGGTTCTGTGTACCAAGCAGGTACACTTAGCGGCAATCCCATTGCCATGCGTGCAGGCATTACGCAATTGCGTTATCTGAAGAATCATCCTGAAGTATATCAGAAAGTGGCATTCTTATCTCATCGGTTGCGGGATGGTTTGAGAAAAATCATACAACGGCATCACGCGCCCTGTACAGTAAATGGCATTGGGTCGTTGTCGTGCTTGTATTTCACACCGGAATCGGTGGTTGATTATGATACCGCTCGAACTTCTGATACAGAAGCTTTTCGGCAGTATTTTCACTTTATGCTGAATCGCGGGAATTACTTTGGTCCAAGTCAATTCGAGGCTATTTTTGTCTCCTATGCACATACAGTACAGGAGATTGACAAGACGCTGTCCGATGCAGATGCATATTTTACAGCAGCATATGGAAAAAGAGCTGAATAGGAGGAAATTTTACGATGAAGCATTTAAAAGTTGTAGAAACTACGGTTGCAGAGAAAAGCCGTTCCAAAAAGAATCTGCTAGGCTACTCACTGTTTGCCTCGGTACTGGCAGTATGTCTGCTTTTGTCAGATTTAGCTGCCAGTGGGCAATTTGGTGCATCTGCTATGCACATTATGGAAGGGTATCTGCCGGTTGGCTGGTGTATCGGATGGGGTGCGCTTTGCATTCCATTTTTGGCAGTGGGTTCCATCAGCCTGAAAAAGAAGATTGCCAGCCAGGGAAAGGTAAAGTTGCTGATCGCACTGTGTGCGGCGTTTGTATTTATCGTTTCCTCTCTAAAAATCCCGTCAGTAACGGGCAGCTGTTCACATCCTACGGGTACGGGACTGGGGGCTATTCTGTTTGGCCCCTCTATTATGTCCATTCTGGGCATCATTGTGCTGCTATTCCAGGCCATCCTGCTGGCCCATGGCGGGTTGACTACACTGGGAGCAAACACATTTTCGATGGCGATTTTTGGCCCATTCGTGTCCTATGGCCTGTTCCAGCTTTTAAAAAAATGCAAAGCTCCCATCAGTTTGGCCGTATTCCTATCGGCAACAATGGGGGATATGGCAACATATGTACTGACTTCAGTACAACTGGCAGTTGCTTATCCGGGCGATTCGTTCTGGGTATCCTTTGGAAAGTTTATGACAGTTTTTGCGCCCACACAAATTCCGATTGCCATTGCAGAGGGCATATTGACCGTTATTGTATATGGCGTCATTCAAAAGAACTGCGCCAAAGAGCTTCGAGAAATTTCTGGTATTTTAGTTGTCAACCCGAATCGTGGAAAACTGTGGGTAAAAAACTTAGCATTGACACTCGGTGTAGTGCTGTTGGTAACGATTCCGCTTGCGCTGCTCGGCAATACCGAATTCAGTGGAACAGACAATGCCGGTTCTGGTGTCATCGAGGAAATCAACGAAGGGTATACATCGTGGTTTGAATCTTTCTGGGCACCACCCTCTGGAGAGATCGAATCGCTGTTGTTCTGTGTACAGGCGGCAATTGGCGCTGGTATTTGTGGCTTTGTCTTGGGACGAATTACTCGCAAGCCGAAGGAAAAAAATGTGGAAAAAGCTATAGCTGCGGAAAAGTCCATATCTTAAAAAATAGACAGGAGACAGCACAGATGAAACACGTTTTTCATGCGCACACCCATGCGAAAAAAATTTTCATAGATGAAATTGCCTATGATTCTAAGCTGCGAAATACATCACCCTATTTAAAGCTGCTCATTTCTCTGTATGGTTTGCTGCTATGCTTGATTGCGCAGAGTTATTGGATTAGCGGATTGATTTTGGTGTGTATGCTGCTGGGAATGGCGTGCCTTGGAAAAACGAAATGGCACGATATTTTGCACTTGATGCAAATTCCACTGGCGTTTCTGATTCTTGGTTGTGTAATGCTTCTGATTAAAATTACCCAAACGCCGGATCATATGCTGCTACGTGTTGATCTTGGCAGTTGGACTGTTGGCATTTCAAGAGAGAGCCTTTCTCATTTCAGTCATTTATTCCTGCGATGTCTAGCGGCGATTAGCTGTATGTATTTTCTATCTACTTCCACGCCTATGACTGAATTATTTACCGCCCTACGGCGCTTACACCTACCGGTCTTTCTGGTGGAAATGATGGAATTGGTTTATCGGTATATTTTTGTGTTGCTGGAAATTGCCTCACAAATGCGCCATGCACAGGAGTGTCGGTTGGGTTATGCCAACATAAGAACAGGCTCCTATTCCATGGGACAATTAATTTCTAACTTATTCATTCGTGCTTATCGTCAAGCAGAACGCACATATATGGCGATGGAATCCCGTGGATATACAGGAGAAATTCGAACACTGGGTTATGTATATCATACAAAACATTGGCAAATTTGGCTTTCTGTTGGATATATCGCTGTATTGTCTGTAGCCACAGCTGTTTGCAAAATCTGGGGAATAGGGGGGTGATGGCATGGCATATATACTGGAAACAAGTCATCTAACATATGGTTATGAAGAGGACAGACAAGTTTTGCAGGATTTGACAGTGGCGTTTGAGGAAGGAAAGACAACTGCCATTCTGGGGGCAAATGGGGCTGGAAAATCCACATTATTTTTACATCTGAATGGAATCCTTCGACCAGATAAAGGAGAAGTATTGTTCCAAGGCAAACCCATCTCCTATCAAAAAGCAGCACTGCGTCAGCTTCGTTCAAAGGTTGGTATTGTATTCCAAAATCCGGATGATCAGCTTTTCTCTGCTTCTGTATACCAGGACATCTCCTTTGGTGCAATGAATATGGGACTTGAGAAGAAAGAAGTTCGAAAACGGGTTGAAATCGTCATGGAACAGCTTGGTATCACAAGTTTGAAAGAACACCCGACACATTCTCTCAGCTATGGTCAAAAGAAACGGGTATCTATTGCGGGTATTCTTGTAATGGAACCAGAAGTCATCATTTTGGATGAGCCGACAGCCGGACTGGATTCGGTGGGCGTCAGTGAATTGATGCATCTTTTGCGAAAAGTGTGCCGTCAGCGAAAAACGACTGTAATTCTATCTACACATGATATTGATGTGATTCCTGTATATGCAGATTTGCTATATGTCATGGATCAAGGCAAAATAATTGCCTATGGTACTCCAAAAGAAATCTTCTCACAGCCCGAAGTGCTGCGAAAGCATCACTTACGGCTGCCAAGACTATCCCATCTTCTGGAGATTTTACAAAAAGAAGATGCACTAGCAGTTGATTTTTCAGCGGCAACCATATCTGGGGCGCGGGATCAAATTGTGCAGTGTTTTACGGCAATACAACAAAAACGACAGGAGGAATATCCATGAAACAAGGAAAAGTGGCACTAGTGGGTGCTGGTCCCGGAGATCCGGGGCTGGTGACAAAAAAAGGATGGCAATGCATTCAAGAGGCGGACGTGATTGTTTACGATGCGTTGGTATGTCCTTCAGTGCTCAATGCTGCTAAGCCAGACTGTCAATTGATTTTTGCTGGAAAACAAGCGGGACACCATTTTAAAAAACAAAAGGAAATTAACCTGATGCTAGCACAGTTGGCTGCTGAAGGAAACTATGTCGTTCGTCTAAAAGGCGGAGACCCTTTTATTTTTGGGAGAGGGGGAGAAGAGGGGCAAGCACTAAAAAAACATAATATTGCGTTTGAAATTGTACCAGGTGTCTCCTCCTGTTATAGTGTGCCCGCATATGCAGGCATTCCCGTAACGCATCGTTCCTATGCTTCTGCCTTTCATGTTATTACAGGGCATAAACAACTGGATCATCAGTTGGATTTGGATTATAATAGATTGGCTAATCTGGATGGAACGCTTATATTTTTAATGAGTCTGATGAATTTGCCGCATATTGCAAAAGAGCTGATTATCCATGGTAAATCTCCAGATATTCCAACAGCAGTGATTCAAGAGGGAACAACCGCCAGACAGCGTACGGTCATTGCTACATTAGGTACAATTGCCGAAGCAGTGAAAGAACAGAACATATCCACTCCTTCTATGATTGTAATTGGAGAAGTAGTTGCGTTGCGGGATGAATTACAATGGTTTGAAACAGGTGTACTCTTTGGAAAACATATTGTGATAACGGGTACACCCCACTATAATCAAAAGCTGGCGAAAAAATTGCGGCAATTTGGGCCACAGGTAACAGAATTAAGTTTAATTCAGATAAAAGAGAATAGTCCATACCAATTAAAGCATATAAAATGGGAAAATTATCAATGGCTTGTATTCACAAGTGCAAACGGCGTAGAACTATTTTTTCGACAGATTCTCCAAAGCAATATTGATTTTCGGCAGATACTACCTTGTAAGTTTGCTGCCATTGGCAATGGAACGGCATATGCATTAAAAAAACATGGTATTTTTGCTGATTGCATACCTGAAAAGTTTAATAGCAAACATCTGGCTCAAGCATTAATCCCAATGCTGTCAGACACAGATCATGTATTGCTTTTACGTGCAGAAAACGGATCGGTTGTATTACCCGACTTGCTTCAAGAAGCCGGTATTGCCGTAGATACAGTTCCTTTGTATCGAACAAAGCCGGATCTTCGAAAAAAAGAATTGTTATCTATGGTACTTCAAAACGCAGATTACTTAGTATTTTCCAGTGCCTCTGCCGTACAGGCATATCGGACTATGGCTGATCCCAATCAATTCCATGGGAAAATCCTTTCCATTGGTTCTGTAACAACTGTTGCAGCCGAGCAATGCGGTATTCCCATTGCTGAGACAGCAAAACGATCGGATATCGATGGAGTAGTGCACTGTCTCTTAGAAAATGCAATGCAGTCGAAGGAGGACTGAGTATGTATCCGATTTTTCTACACTTGAAGGGAAAACGCTGTCTGGTGATTGGGGCAGGATATGTGGCACAGCGGCGTGTACAGGCGCTCTTAGAACAGGGAGCACACATAACAGTTGTGGCGCCGGATTCTATGCCAGAAGTGTGGCATAATAAAAATATACAGTATATACAAAGCTGCTATACCAAAAGTCTGATAAAAAGAGACTATACACTAATATTTGCTGCAACGGATGATCCCCAAAAGAATGACCAAATTGTTCTGGATGCGCAAAATATTAACGTATTGGTATGCTCCGTCACGGAGGGAGCACATACGACAGATTTTTTAGTGCCTGCTGTACGACAAGTGGGTAATATTTCTTTTGCAGTATCCACTGGCGGCAGCACGCCTGCTCTAACTGCGGCAATTTGCAAAATATGGGAAAAAGAGGCAAAGGATTATGCAAACATATGTCCATATTTGGAACTTTTGCGTAATCGATGGAAAAATAAAATTGTAGATTCTTCTACACGATATGAACTGCTTCGGAATATGGTATCAAAACCAGCCATACACTGTATGAGACAAGGCGGCATCCAGAGGTATATTACATATGCAGAACGCATGGAACGGCGTATGTATACGGAAACATCTCCAGTGAAAAAGGCAATTGTTGTAGTTAGCTTTGGAACGAGCTATGAGGATACTTTACAAAAAACCATTGGTGCGGTAGAAACGGCTATACAGACAACTTTTCCAGAATATAAGGTGGTGCGTGCTTTTACCAGCAATATGATTCTTCAAAAGATGCAGCGCCGAGGGATTCATATTGATAATGTGTGTGCAGCATTAGATATATTGTTTAAAGATGGCTACACCCATATATATTGCCAACCAACACATTTGATTCCTGGTGATGAATATGAAAAACTCTGCAAAGATGCTGAACCGTACAAAGAGCAATTTGAATTACTAAAAATCGGCACACCGCTTTTAACAATGTCAGCTGATTTTCTGGCTTTACAAAAAGCAATGACGTGTATGGTAGAAAAAAGCTCCTGTACAGCTTATGTACTCATGGGGCACGGGACAACACATCAGGCAAATCTAGTCTATCCAGCCTTTGATAATTATTGGAAATATAATGGATATGACAATGTGTTTGTCTGTACGGTGGAAGGGTATCCCACCATCGAAACCATTTTAGCGATGATGCATAAGGGGAACTATGAAAAAGTTGTGCTTTTACCCATGATGTTGGTCGCAGGGGATCATGTGCACAATGATATGGCAGGCGATACACCGGATTCTTGGAAATCCATCTTTCAGCAACATGGATACATGGTAGAAGTACGTGCAAAAGGATTAGGAGAATATGAGACGATTCAGGCACTCTATGTAAATCACGTACAGAGTATGTTGGATATGCCTTAAAACTACTCTCACAATAGATGGCATAATGCGAAGAGGCAGATGCATTTCATAGAACCTGTTTCATATCTTAGAGTGCAAAAGTGTATATGAAATAATGCAAAACCGGGTTCTTGTTTTTCATGTTTTTCCCTGTAAACAGCTTGACTTTTCTCCAGCAAAGATGTATAATAAAAAAAGAAGTGGCTATAAGGGGCGTGTTTGCCATTTTGACACACGCAGATTTTCAAACGAATTTTTTCTAGTTTTCAAGTGAAAATATGCAAACAATTTTTTACTTGATAAGAATTTTGAATACAAGAAAGAGTGAAATTCACCAAACAGCTACCAAACAAGCACTACAGGGCAAAGGCAGGAAAGAACCGCCGCTTTTTTGGATAAGCGGTGGTTCTTTTTCTAAAGAATTACAGAATACATTTTAGAGGTACAAGTATTTTGATGAAACATGACGAAAAAAGTACTCGTTCGAACATAAGCCAAAATAAGAAATGCATGAACCCGTATCGTGTGTAGTACGATGGAATCAGTGGTTGTCTAATTGCCCCACATAAAATGAGAGGAAGCGTAAGAGTTATGATGGATCATATCCGCAATTTTTGTATTATCGCGCACATCGACCATGGAAAATCTACGTTAGCAGACCGGATCCTGGAAAAAACCTATACCGTTGCGAAACGTGATATGGAGGATCAGATCCTGGACAACATGGACATTGAACGCGAGAGAGGAATTACAATAAAGGCACGTGCTGTAAGATTGCATTATCGTGCAAAAGATGGAGAAACGTATATATTCAATCTCATTGACACACCAGGTCATGTAGACTTTAATTATGAAGTTTCCAGAAGTCTTGCGGCGTGCGAGGGAGCGATTTTGGTTGTTGATGCTTCACAAGGGGTGGAGGCACAAACGCTCGCCAACACTTACCTAGCGATTGAACATGATTTGGAGGTTATCCCTGTCATCAATAAGATTGATTTGCCGGCTGCAGATCCCAATCGTGTGTGTACAGAAATTGAGAATTTAATTGGCATTCCAGCCATGGATGCTCCACTCATTTCTGCAAAAACGGGCTTAAATATTGAACAAGTTATGGAAACAATTGTAAAAGAAGTTCCGCCGCCTAAGGGTGATCCAGAAGCTCCATTAAAAGCATTGATTTTCGATTGCTATTATGATGCTTATAAGGGCGTAGTGATTTACGTTCGTATCAAGGAAGGTACTGTCAAAGTAGGAGATACCATATGTCTGATGTCAACAGGTGCAGAATTTACTGTTGTAGAAGCTGGCTATATGGCTACCGATACTCTTATCAATGAGGGGGTACTGAAGGTAGGCGAGGTTGGCTATATCTCCGCATCTATCAAAAGCATTGGAGATACAAGAGTAGGTGATACAGTAACCAATGCACAGCGTCCCTGCGATGCGCCACTGCCTGGGTATCGAAAGGTTAATCCTATGGTGTTTTCTGGTATTTATCCGGCAGATGGTGCTCGTTACAATGATTTGCGGGAAGCATTGGAGAAATTACAACTTAATGATGCCTCACTTTCATTTGAACCGGAAACCTCAATTGCATTGGGGTTTGGCTTCCGATGTGGATTTTTGGGACTGCTTCATATGGAAATTATCCAAGAACGGCTGGAAAGAGAGTATAATCTAGACTTAATTACAACAGCACCTTCTGTTATTTATCGAGTGACGACAACTAGTGGGGAAGTAAAGTATATTGATAACCCAACCAACTATCCAGATCCAGCTGTCATTGCCAAGGCAGAGGAGCCTATGGTCAAGGCAGAAATTATGACACCGTCGGAGTTTGTTGGGAATGTTATGGAATTATGTCAGAACCGGCGAGGTGTCTTTTTGGATATGCAGTATATTGAAGATACACGTGTTTCCTTGCGTTATATTTTACCGTTGAATGAAATTGTGTATGATTTCTTTGATGCCTTGAAATCCCGCACTAGAGGCTATGCATCATTTGATTATGAGTTGAGTGACTATATGGAATCGAAATTGGTCAAACTGGATGTTTTGTTGAACGGAGAAGTTGTTGATGCGCTTTCGTTTATTGTTCATACCGACAAAGCTTATGAGCGTGGCAGAAAAATCGTTGAAAAATTAAAAGAAAACATTCCAAGACAACTATTTGAAATACCTGTTCAGGCAGCCATCGGTGGAAAAATTATTGCAAGAGAGACAATCAAGGCTATGCGAAAGGACGTATTGGCGAAGTGCTATGGCGGTGACATTACTCGAAAGAAAAAACTGTTGGAAAAACAAAAAGAGGGTAAAAAGAGAATGCGCCAATTGGGCACTGTGGAAGTTCCACAAGAGGCA
>CASDUD010000191.1 GCA_949283725.1 uncultured Ruminococcus sp. | reverse complement strand
AGGAGGAAAACCGATGAACGCAGCACAGAAAAAACGGCTCGTAGCCTATTTCAGTGCCAGTGGTGTAACCGCTAAGACGGCGGCTGCACTGGCTAAGGCGGCGGATGCCGATTTGTATGAGATCAGGCCGAAGGTACCCTATACCAGAGCAGATCTAAACTGGCAGGATACCCATTCCCGCAGCAGCGTGGAGATGGCAGACCATAGTTCCCGCCCGGAACTGGCAGATAGTGATGTGGCCATTGCGGACTATGATACCATTTTCTTAGGCTTCCCTATCTGGTGGTATGTGGCACCGACGATTATCAATACGTTTCTGGAACGCTATGATTTTTCCGGAAAGAAAATTGTGCTTTTTGCCACATCCGGCGGAAGTGGGTTTGGAAAGACGAAGGCAGAACTGCAAAAGAGCGTGTCTGCGGATACCGTTCTGATAGAGGGACAGGTTTTTCACGGAGTGCCTGATACGGCGGCACTGCGCGCATGGGCAGACAGCTTTTCCGATTGAGTGTATTTCCTAAAAGGAGGGATTTTTTATGCAGCCAGAAAATTTGAGTGCATTTCCCGTTGGCAAGCCGAACGATGCCTTTGCTCAGTATTTTATCGGGCAGAGTTATCTGGCGCCGCTGACCACAGAACAAATTCCCACATTCAATGTAACTTTTTCTCCGTCGTGCCGCAATAACTGGCATATTCACCATGCCAAATCTGGCGGCGGTCAGCTGTTGATTTGTGTCTATGGGACGGGCTGGTACCAGGAATGGGGCAAGCCGCCGAGAAAGCTGCACCCTGGGGATGTGGTAAATATCCCGGCGAATGTCAAGCATTGGCATGGTGCTGCCGCAGGCGAATGGTTCCAGCATATTGCGCAGGAGATACCCGGGGAGGACTGCCATACAGAGTGGTGCGAGCCGGTATCGGATGCGGAATATGAAGTATTACAGTGAGAGGAGGATGCCCGATGCAAGAACCCATCAAACAGACCGCTGGAAGGGATCAGCTGGGTGAATTTGCCCCGGCGTTTGCACATCTGAATGATGATGTGTTGTTTGGAGAGGTTTGGAACGAACCGGTGTTGGATGTAAAGACCAAGTGCATTATTACCGTTGTGTCCCTGATGGCCTCCGGGATTACTGATGCCTCACTGGTACATCACCTTCAGAATGCCAAAGCGCATGGTGTGACAAAGGAAGAGATCGCAGCCATTATCACGCATGCCACCATGTATGTGGGTTGGCCAAAAGGCTGGGCGGTGTTCCGTCTGGCGAAGGAGGTCTGGACAGATTGATAGCAGCGTCCTGTGTTCGCCGAGACAGACAATGCCGAATACACAGCTGATTTTTAAAGCCTATTTCGTATCTTGGCGTGTCGAGACGCTCAGAGTGTCGTTTTTCCTTATTGGGCAAAACGGCACTCTTTTCTTTTTTTAGGGCAACACCGCACAGAGATTGTGCAATATTGCTTTAACGAAAATCTGTGCGTACTGGATTTCATCCATGCTTCGCTATTTCCGTTTTTGTACATATTTTGCATATTTCAATTGACAATTTATCGATTTTTTAGTATAATAAATCTATGGAGTGAAACAGAACACAGGAAGGATGAAAGAGCAACAGATATGGCACAGGAAACAGAAATCTATCATCTGGATATACGAAAGGCATTGGCGGAACATTTTTTTGAAAAGTGGGAAAACGGCTGGAAACACGCATCATTTGAGCGGGAGATGACATTCTATGAAAGTGTTCGTTCTACAGTGGCATGGATGAAGGAAAAATTTGGGAAAAATTAGTTTAAAATTTACTGTTTTTGTATAAATCGTTGTATTTCTTTTTTTAAAAATATTTTATAATGAGAACAGAAGATGCGGAAATTTTCATCAAATGCAAAAAGGAGGAAAATTAGGATGAAAAGAAAACCAATGGCATCGAGTGTGATTGCGCTAATCTGTTGTATTGGTGCAGTATGCTGTGGATTCTCTCATGGGGGGACGGCGGCGGAAAGTATTGGTGCAAATATTGTGCAGTTGGGAGATCTCAATGCGGATGGACGCATAAATGTTATGGATTTATCACTGGCAAGAGAAGCTTTGCTGGTGGGTAGTTGTCCAGCGGCTGGGGACGTTGATCAGAGTGGCGTTTTTGATAAGACGGATCTACAGCAACTGCAGGCGTTCCTTTTGGGAGAGATTACCGAGTTTCCCACAGTACCCAAAGAGACGATTCCTGACTACGGTACGCCTATGAATGAGAATGCTACAATGGTAGCTGATTTTCGGCAGGGGGAAACGCCGCTGTTCTTTGCTTCAGACGGTTGGACGAATGGCAATCCTTTTAACTGCGGATGGTATGCGGAGAATGCGGTTATTCAAGACGGAGCGCTGCATCTGTCCATTGATGAGGATGTTACGGGACAGTACAGTTATTCTGGAGGGGAATACCGAACCGCTTCGCATTATCATTATGGTTACTACGAAACGTCTATGCAGGCTATCAAAAACGATGGTGTGGTATCGTCCTTCTTCACCTATACAGGCCCTTCGGAGAGTAATCCTTGGGATGAAATCGACATCGAAATTTTGGGAAAAGACACCACTAAGGTACAGCTGAATTATTATACCAACGGCGTGGGAAACCATGAGTATATGTATGACTTAGGATTTGACGCTTCGGAAGGATATCATACCTATGGTTTCGATTGGCAGGCGGATTACATTGCTTGGTATGTAGATGGACAGGAAGTGTACCGTGCCACGGAAAATATTCCTTCTACGCCGGGTAGGATCATGATGAACACTTGGCCGGGTATTGGCGTGGATAGTTGGCTAAGTGCCTACGATGGCACAACGCCATTGACAGCACGGTATCAGTGGGTGACATATCAGGAAAATTCATGAAAACGGTCTGCATAACAGAAGATCTCAGATCTATAAAATAAGAGAGAGATGGTATTATGAAGAAATTTGTTGGTTACGAAAAAGGAATAAATTTCGGCGGATGGTTTTCGCAGTGCAATCATACGCGGGCACATTATGACACATTTCTGACGGAGCAGGATGTTGCGGAGGCGGCGTCGTGGGGAATTGATCACATCCGTCTGCCCGTGGATTATGAATTGTTGGAAACAGAGAATGGTACACCGACATCCTATGGGATGAATTATCTTCAAAAAATGGTCGATTGGTGTGCCAAATATCAGTTGCATCTGCTGTTAGATCTGCATAAGACGTGCGGTTATTCCTTTGACAAAGGTGAGCAGGAGTGCGGTTTTTTCACATCAGAAGTGTTGCAGGAACGGTTCTACCGTTTGTGGGAACGGCTGGCGCATCAATTCGGAGATAATGACCAGATCGCTTTTGAATTATTGAATGAAGTGACCGATCGAAGGGACTTTGAAAAGTGGAAGGAAATCTCCCAGCAGTGTATCCAGCGCATCCGAAAGATCGCACCAAACGTATATATCTTGTTGGGTGGCTATGACCATAACTGCATCAAGGCGATTCCCGACCTCCAGCTTCCGTATGATGCCCGAGTCGTGTATAACTTCCACTGCTATGAGCCGATTATTTTTACGCATCAGGGCGCCTATTGGGTGGAAGGAATGCCAGAAACATTCCGTCTGTCCTTCCCGGACACAACGACGCATTATGCGGCCCAGCAGAAAAAGCTGACAGCACAGGGTCTGAATATGGTAGACTTGGTTACCGATGCACAGGTGGAAACGTTAGAATGTACATATTTTGAGACGTTGTTTGCGGAGGCGGTTGCCGTTGCGGAAGCACGAGGTACTACATTGTACTGTGGAGAATATGGCGTTATCGATCGAGCTGATATGGACAGTACGGTCGCATGGTATCAGGCAATTCATGCTGCTTTTGAAAAATATGGCATTGGCCGCGCCGCCTGGTGCTATAAGGGTTTGGACTTTGGCTGGATAGATCGTAGGCTTGCCAAAAAACTTCAGCCATATCTCTAAGTTGTTTCCTGCGCTATAACTACGGGATTGCTGAATTTCCTTTTTCGAATGTGAAAAATAGACTCTGAAATTTGGAACAAAGCAGATCATACATTCTATGGTCTGCTTTGTTTTTGGATATACATATTGTGCAATTTGCTGATTTTTTTGCACTTTCATAAAAATAGTTGCCAGAAAAGACGGTTTCTGTTATAATAAAAATAAATGAATATGGTAATACAAAGGCGAGTTAGCAGCTTTATATATGACGTAGTACATGAAATGGTGCAGAAAAACAGGAGGTATGATTGGTATGATTGAGAAAAAATTGATCTGCATGGCGGTAACGTTATGCACGATCTCCACACTCGGTTGTCAGAGCGGTGCGGACACATCTGCTGTGGGAACAGGTAGTAAAACCGCCATGCGGGATATAACAACAATGCAGCTTGTGCAGGATATGGGTCTGGGCATTAATTTGGGCAATACGATGGAATCCTGCGGGGATTGGATTGCCCAGTGGGGTGACGGCACGCCGACTGCTTATGAAACCGCTTGGGGCAGTCCGGTAGTGACGCAGGCAATGATTGATGGATATGCCGAAGCGGGCTTTGATACACTGCGGGTGCCGGTGGCATGGTCGAATTTGATGGCGGATGACGGAACCTATACGATTTCTGATGCCTATATGGCGCGTGTAAAGGAGATTGTGGATTGGGCACTGGATGCCGATTTATATGTCATCCTGAACCTGCACTGGGACGGTGGCTGGATGGAGGAACTGCCTACGAATCATGATGCCTGCTTGGAAAAGTACCGCACCATCTGGGTACAGATTGCTGATGCATTTCAGACCTATGGCGACCATCTGATTTTTGAATCGCAGAATGAAGAACTAGGCTGGTCCTCTGTTTGGGATTCTTGGGCAGGTGACACGGGCAAGGCGGAAAGTTATGGCTATGTTAATGAAGTAAACCAGACCTTTGTTGATGTGGTGCGTGCCAGCGGCGGCAACAATTCCGAACGACACTTGTTGATTTCTGGTTATAATACCGATATTGAAAAGACGTGTGATCCGCTGTTTGAGATGCCGAACGATCCTGCCGGTCGTATGGCGGTGTCGGTACACTATTATACACCTGCGACCTTTGCCATTATTACAGAAGATGCCAGCTGGGGGAAGGCGATGTCAACCTGGGGAACAGTGTCGGATTATGCAGAATTGAACCGCCTGATGGATCAGCTGAAAACAACTTTTGTGGATCAGGGTACGCCGGTGATTATCGGGGAGTACGGCTGTCCAAAGGAGAACAAGGAAGAGGAATCTGTGCGGCGATATCTCAGCAGCGTCTGCGAAGCGGCATTATCTCGGGGCGCAATCTGTCCAGTGTTGTGGGACGTAACAGACAGCCACTATGACCGCACCAGCTTTCAGATGGTGGACAGTGTGCTGCATGAATCTTTTCTGGCATTAAAGGAGCAATACAGAGCGGTAGAAACGGCTTCGGGGGATGTCAATGCGGATGGGATATTCAGCCTTGCGGATCTGGTTATGACACAGAAGTTTCTGCTTTGTGCGGGAAATATGACCGATTGGAAAGCTGGAGACGTGTGTGAGAATGGTCTGCTGAATATTTTGGATTTGACATGGATGCGGCGATTGCTGTTATATGGTGCAATATAACCCGAATAGCCGGTGGACGGAAACAGGGCATGCCTGGGTTGGGCACGCCCTGTTTTGTCATTTGAAGAAAATGTACGATAACACTGTACAAAGAGCGCCTGATGAGGCATCAGCCAGTGATTTTATACAGATACAAAAAGCGGCACACCTGCGGAGGATAGAGCAGGTGCGCCGCTTTTTCTTTGCAAGAAAACGCGGGGATATGTGTTAGAACTTTTCATATGGATATATCCAAGTGAGATCAAGACCGTGTTTTCCAGGGGTGGCGGAAGATTATTTTGTCTTTTTCTTTTGTGCTTTGTTTTCCTTTTTCACCGATTTGATAATGTCCTGCAATCGGAGTGCTTTTTGCAGGTCTCCCTCAATCTTCAGCTTGCCGGTAGTGTATGCTAGAATGGCATCGAGTGTGCCGTTGCAAATTTTCAGGAAGTTTTCCGCTGTGGCGCTCAGGATTAAATCCCGGTCATAGTACTCGTACGGTTCGATATGTAGTTCGCCGTCCTTTAGTTCTATGTAAAAAGCCCCCTCACCTTCGCCAACGATATTTACCTGAATGGCGAGATGGTCTTTCATTTGGCTGACATCATGCGGAAGAAAAATTTCCCGGACAGCCCTGACAATTTCTTCATAGGTCATAGGTAAAACTTCCTTTCTTTTAGCCCTTTGATCCGGGTGGATATCGCCGCAGATGTAATGCTTGCCGCTTACGCTTATGGCAGCAGTGCGCCGTGTTCTGGTTGATTGCGGCGAATTTTACGGGAAGTGGTCTTGTCGAACTCCTTATCCCGAATGCGCAGGCGGCGAATTGCTTTGGCGGGTGATACCGTTTGGTTGATGGCTTGTACCTGCGCTTTGAATAGTGCTGGCACTTCTTCCGGATGCGGGAATTCTGGATGGGGATATAGTTCTGCGGTAATCGTGCTCTCTTCGTCATATACCAGCAGTTCGCCCACCCAATCCAGTCCGGCGAATTTGTTTTCCAACTCTTCTGGCGAAACATTTTCGCCGTTGCTGAGGATGATCAAATTTTTCTTGCGTCCGGTGATGTACAGCCGATTCTGGTCGTCTACATATCCTAGGTCGCCCGTCTTGAGCCAGCCGTCTTCCGTCAGCGTTTCCGCAGTGGCTTCAGGATTGTGGTAATAGCCCATCATGACCGAGCGACTTTTGACCCAGATTTCTCCGTCCACAATTTTTACCTGACAGCCGTTCACAATCTTGCCCACATCGCCATTGCCGATCTCCACGTCCTCCAGGTTGCCTGTAGAGATACGCGGGGAGCATTCCGTCATGCCATAGCCCTGGGCAATAAGAATACCCATATCTGCATACGCTTTTGACAGCGCGGGACTGAGATAGGCGCCGCCGCTGTAGATCCCTCGCAGCCGTGTACCAAACACGCCCCGTGCCAGGGCAGCCATAGGGATCTCCGGATGCGCTGCCGATGCTGCTTTAATTTTTTTATAGATGGTTTCTGCAATCATCGGCACCAAAAGAATCAGTGACGGTTCAAAGCGTTTGAGGTTTTGGGCAATACGCATCATGGAATCGTTCACGCATACGGTTGCCCCATAGCGCAGAGATAGCAAAATGTCACATACGAAGCAGTATACGTGGTGGATGGGCAGCACGGTTAGAAGAACTTCTTCTGTGGAGCTTTCATTGTCCTGGCACATGGTATTGTCAATAAGGTTTCGATGTGAGAGCATTACGCCTTTGCTGATGCCCGTGGTGCCGGAAGTATAGATGATGGTGGCACAGCTTTCCGGATCGATCGCCGTCCAGTCCACAGGATTGCTGCTGTCCAAAATTTTTTGCAGCGTCATCAGCCCCGGTGCATCGTCTGCCTGTGCATCCTGTAGCTGTACATAGGTATGCACTTGAGGGCAAATGGTGCGGATGGTAGGCAGCATCGGCGTGTACTTTCTGTCGTAAAATAGTATTTCCACATCAGCACGGAATATTTGGTCGCCAATGTCCTCGGCACTGAGCTGGGCATCGATTGGTACAATAACATTTCCACCGCAGACAGTGCCAAAGTAACAGGTTAGATAGGCTGCACTGGTAGGCCCGATCACAGCCGCATGGATATGCTGACCGGCTGATTTGGTGTGCAGAAAGTGGCTAACCTTTTTGGCGTTTTGGCAGAGTGTGGAAAAGGAGGTGTCTCGATTGTCCTTACCATTTTTTTCACGAAGGAATGTTTTGTCACCATATAATTCCGCCGCAGTGGATACCAAATCCTGTAATGTTTTGATTGTTGATTTTTCCATAGGGGGGCATCCTCACTTTTTTTGCAGCGATTCCAGATACTGAATGGCATCACCAACTGTGTGCAGTTCCAGCACCGCCTCTTCGTCAATGGTCACATCCAGTTCCTCTTCCAACTCACCCAACAGACTCATGAAATCGTAAGAGTTAAAGTGCAGATCCTCCATAAACCGGGCATCCAATGTGATTTCCTCCGGTTCTACATCCACATATTCCGGAATGATTTTTTTCAGCATTTCCAACATAACGGCATCCTCCTCAAATCATCTCTAAAATTTCGCCGATGGTGCGGTCACAGTTTTCCACCCCACGGAAAATGGCACGGCAGAGATAATAATATAAATATTCCATTTCATAATCGGTAACGGCATCTTTTTTATACTCAAAGTTAAAGTTCAGCCCGTTGTCCTCTACCCGGTGCATAACGGTCAGATACAGCGGCTGCGCCGCCACGCCGTTGGTATACCAGAAGCTCTTGTAGGGGATATCCGGAATGCGTTCGGTGTTCTCTTCGAGTGTCATTGGCTGGTAGGTCAGGCTGAGACTCTCATAGCTGGTGTTGGGGTTATTGCCCCAGTACTGTACCCGACGCATCATCTGTTCTATCGGGTCAAAGTTGGCGTGCCGGAAGATTTTGTTCTGTTCTTCCTGAATCATGCGAATGCCATCGAGGAAGGTGATATCTGGTTCCATGATGGTACGCAGCGGGAAGAAGTGAATGCGCGTACCGCCGGAACGCTTTTCGAGCAGCGTACCACGGCGTGCTACGCAGCTTTTGATCGAAACATCCTTTTCGTTGTCATTGAATTTGGACAAGACCGTGCGCAGTCCCATCAGCAGCAGGCAGACCATCGGCACCTGGTGTTCTTTGCAGAAATCCATCAGTTTCTGAGAGGGCTCTTTTTCCAGCTGATAGACGCTGATGGATGCCTCTGGACTTTGGGAAGAAATGCTGGCGCTGCGTTGGTTGGGGTTGCCCGATTCCCGACGCTGGGTGATCAGCCGACCCATGCCGTTAAAGTCGGTAAACATCGGTTCGCTCTTCGAGATTTCTTCCATCCAGAACTTTTCGTCCCGCTGGCGTGCCTTGGAATTCGCCTCATATGCCAGGTCTTTTTCCAGTTGTTTAATATAAGACATCATTGGCTTAGGCATTTCGGTGCCATAGCGTTTTGCGCAGTACAGTTGGAGTACATCGGAGTAGAACAGGATGATAGAGCTGGAGTCCATGGTCATATGATCCATCTTGCTGTAGATGCCGTTGTAGCCATCGGACAGCTTAATCATCTTCACTTCATTCATTGGTGCATGGAAACGCTGGAACGGGATAGCTGTCCATTTGCGCATTTCGTTGTGTGCATCCTCTTCGTTCCAATCGGAAAAGTCTACAAGTGGGATGTCCCGGTCATCAAAGGGAACTAGGTACTGATAAACGGTCTGCTTTTCATCCTGCAAAAAGCGCAGACGCATGGAATCCAGCCGGCAGTACGCCTCCTTGATGGCTTCTCGGAGCAGTTGAAAATCCACATCCTGCTGGATATACAGACCTGTGCCGATGTTCAATAGTTGGTGATAGGGGCACGCCATTCTCGAAAAGTTGTGGACACGCTGGGCAGCGGTCAGTGGATAACATTGAAGTGTGACACCGTTTACTTGAAATTCTTTCATACTTCCTCTTTCCCTTCTGCTTGCTGTGGAATCCATTGCTGGATAAAGCTGGATTCTGCGGCTTCATACTGTGGCATATTTTCATAATAGCTGGCACCGTGCCCGGCGTGTTCTACAATCAGCAGTTCTTTAGGTGAACGGCATAACTCATAATTTTTGCGACTCATCCAAGTAGGTACAAAGTTGTCCTCTGCTCCGTGGATGAATAAAATCGGCAGTGAGGTTTGTTGTACCGCTGTGAGCGTGGAATAATCCCGGAAACCATAGCCTGCCTTTTTGCGGCAGATGTGGTTGCTGAGATACATCACCGGAAACGGCGGTAGATGATAATCTCGCTTGAGGATATGGGCGAATACATCATAAGGGGAGGTAAAGGCGCAGTCGCTAATAATCCCTTTCACGGACTTTGGCAGATTCGGCATGGCAGATGTCATCAGTACCGTTGCACCGCCCATCGAAGTGCCGTGCAAGAGGATCCGCTTTTTCCCATGGAATCGTTTTTCGACATAGTCGATCCATTTGCGGCAGTCAAACCGGTCTAAAATGCCAAAGCCGATATAGGTGCCGTCGCTCTCCCCGTGTGCACGGTGGTCTGGAATGAGGCAGTCAAATCCCATCTGATGGAAAAAATATGTATGAGCAGAAAAATCATTCAAACCGCAGCTGGAATAGCCATGACAGCCGATCACCAATCGATCGGACGGCTTTTCTGCAGGGAGATAGTGTGCGCGCAGTACGACCCCGTCTCGCGCGGTGACAGAGACCTTTTCGAGAGGCTGTTGCATAAGCCATTCTTTTCGTGGTATGATCAGATTTTTGTACTCTTCCCATTTCTGCATATCAGCCATTTCACTCAGGTCTACGTTCACCATATCCTGACGAGGAACAACTCGTTTGAACAATGTGGACGCTACCCCATAGGAAACGGTGGAACCGGCAAGCGCAACGCCGCCTACAATGGAACCGACAAGAAGGGCAGTATTCATATTTTCACATCCATTCATTTTCGGCAGGCCAGACATTTTTCGACCACCGGTCAAGATTACAGCTTTATTGTATCATGTTTCCGACCACCGGTCAAGTTTTTTTGCAAAAAAAACTTGTTATGGTCAAAAATTTGTGCTATAATGAAAAAAACAAAATGGGAAGTTTGTGTTTTCTATGAAAAATGATAAAAGAGAAAAGATAATCACCGCTATGGAACAGCTGATGTGTATTATGCCAGATAAGGAAATTTCTGTAAATATGATTGCGGAAAAAGCTGGCATCGGAAAAGGCAGCGTCTACTATTATTTTGACAGCAAGGATGAGATTTTGGATGCAGTCATTGAACGATGCTACAAGAAGGCCATCCATGAGTTTATTGGAAGCATTCCCCAGGGCGCAGCAGCACTGGAACGCATCAAGTGGCTGTTCTACTGCATGATCAAACAGGAATTTCACGACAATCAGAAGAATCTGATTTTGTCGCTGCATCTGCATGAGAGTGTGGCACTGCACAATAAGATGAAGATGATGGCCATTCAGGAAGTATCTCCGATTCTGACAGAACTTTTAATCGAAGGCTGTGCGGAGGGAACGATCCGGACAGAGACGTCGAAGGAAAGTGCCGAGATGATTGTGGCAGTCATCACCTATTTTCTGGACAATACGGTGTTCCCTGCCGATTGGGAAAGTATGCAAAAGAAATTGAAAATCTTTGCCACGGTACTGGATACATCGCTCCACGCGGCTCCAGGCAGCTTCGATTTTCTTTGGAACCCCGACATGATACGCAGGGGACTATGAACCTTGTTTCCAATGCGGAAAAATCGGAAGTTATAATGTTGACAACCGTTTCTAAGGGTGATATAATAAAGTATGTGACGTTTGTTCTGGACGTTTGGGAAATATGCGTGCTATGGGCGAGAGAAAGCGCGCCCAAGGCATAAAAGGAGTAAAACCATCTATGAAGCAAATCATTTTAACAGGAGATAGACCCACTGGCCGTTTGCATGTAGGGCACTACGTTGGTTCTTTGAAGGAACGGGTAAAGCTGCAAAATTCCGGGCGGTTTGATGAGATTTATATTATGATTGCCGATGCGCAGGCACTGACAGATAATGCGGAGCATCCGGAAAAGGTGCGGCAGAATATCATGCAGGTGGCACTGGATTATCTGGCGTGTGGCATTGATCCGGAGAAATCGACGATTTTTGTCCAGTCGATGGTGCCGGAACTGACTGAACTGACTTTTTATTATATGAATCTGGTGACAGTGTCCCGGGTGCAGCGTAATCCTACGGTAAAGGCAGAGATCCAACAGCGTAACTTTGAAGCGAGTATCCCTGTGGGCTTTTTCTGGTATCCCATCAGTCAGGCGGCTGATATTACAGCGTTCCGAGCAACGGCTGTACCCGTAGGCGAGGATCAGCTGCCTATGCTGGAGCAGTGTAAGGAAATTGTGCACAAGTTTAACGCGGTGTATGGTGAGACGTTGACAGAACCGGAGATCATCCTGCCGGACAATGCTGCTTGTCTGCGCTTGCCGGGTATTGATGGCAAGGCGAAGATGAGTAAGTCACTGGGCAACTGTATCTACCTCTCCGATACACCGGAGGACATCAAGAAGAAAATTATGTCTATGTTCACCGACCCGAACCATCTGCGGGTAGAGGATCCGGGGACGGTAGAGGGAAATCCGGTGTTTATCTATCTGGATGCTTTTTGTCGGTCGGCACATTTTACGGAGTTCTGGCCGGACTATAGTGGGCTGGAGGAATTGAAGGATCATGATCGTCGGGGCGGTCTAGGCGATGTGAAGGTAAAGCGTTTCTTGAATAATGTTATGCAAGCGGAGTTAGCCCCCATTCGGGAACGCCGACAGCAATGGGAAAAGCGTCTGCCGGAGTTGTATGAACTGCTGGAAGCGGGCTGTAAGGTCGCTAGAGCCAAGGCCGCGGAGACGCTGAACGATGTGCGCCATGCGATGAAAATTGATTACTTTGTAGATAACAATCTGCTGAAGTAAGAACAAGTTCTGTAGTATCACAGGCAGCTGTTGAAAAAATCAAGGCAACACTGCACAAAGATTGTATTGTGCGGTATTGCCTCAAAGCGTGTTTTCCAGATATCCCATGGAAAGCACGTTTTGTCATGTATATGAGATTGTAACAGCCATGTATGACGGCACGAGAAGGAGCAGCTTATGAAAAAGGGAACATCCAGCCAAGAGACGCTGGAACAGGCGATTGAAACACGCATTCAGGAGATGGAGGATCCGGACTATGTTTTTCCGAAGCGATTCCATCGGTTGGATTATCTATCGGTGGCGGGAACAGCGTTGGTCTGCCTGTTGCTGATTTTGCTGGGCAGGTACTGCTAGAAAGGCGGCACATGAGACAAATGAGAAAGACAGAAACAGAACAACAGATTGCCCGAGAAGCACTGTTCGGCACCGTGCCCATCCGGAAGCGGGAAAAAATATATGGGTTCTGGGATGCTGTATTGGTGTTGTCCGGATATTGCATTGCGACTTGGAGCTATACCCAGGGAGCATATCTTGCCACATTGATAGGCTTTCGCCAGCTGCTGATTGGCGCATTTTTGGGTGCTATTCTGATGCTGGTGATTTACCAGCTGCCCGTTATCTTGTCTGTGCGCTATGGCATTGATATCTGGGTCTGGTTGCGTGCCGTATTTGGTTATCGGGGTACAGGTGTTATGACGGTGGTGATTATTCTCATCAATTTTCCGTGGTATGCTGTGTGTGCAGATTTGTTTGCCGATTCTATGATTCATCTGGCGGAACTATTTGGTATACCAATGCCCAGCTTTATGTCGATCGTTTTTCGTTTGTTCTGCGTCGCAGTTGGAACGGCGGTAGCGTATCGGGGGATCGGAGCCATCACGTGGACGAATCGACTGCTGGTGCCGTTGCTGCTTTTGCTGGGCGTGGTTGTGGTGCTTGTTGGCTTCACCTCCGTGCCGTTGTCTGTCATCTGGACATATCGTCCAGATACATCTGCTTATGGCGATGCTGTCATTCCTTATATCCTGTCCATTGAGGCAAATTTTGCCTTTGTCATTACGCTGGTAGGTGGCATGGGGGAAGTACCTCGCCTCGTGCGCACCGAGCGCAGCGGTTTTTGGGCAGGTGTAATTGGGCAGGGTGTTTCTGGTTCGTTTTTTGTCGTAGTTGGTGCCGTAATGGCCATTGCCATGCAGTATGTGACAGGCAGTATGATTGAGGATCCCACACAAATGCTGGCGACACTTTCTGTGCCGGCACTGGCACTGAGTTCGCTGATGCTGGTGGCGTTCGCCAACATCGGTACCCAAGCGTTCGGTTCGTATATATAAGGCGTAGTCCTCAAGACCACATTTCCACCGGAGCGTTATAAAACCCTGAATCTTTTGCTGGCGGCATATGTAGGCGAGCTGTGTGTCTGGGGCAAGATC
>CASDUD010000190.1 GCA_949283725.1 uncultured Ruminococcus sp. | reverse complement strand
AAGCGGTGCTAAAACCCCTTAAGGGGTGGCTGAGAGTGAAATGCAGTTGGCAGACCTTTCTCAGCCCACTTAAGGGGCAGCGTCAGTATCATGCCCTTATAGGGCTTTCGCAAACCACCCGTTTAACGGGTGGTTTTGATTTGTGTGTACATTACGCTGGGACAGCTTTGTGCAAGATTGTTTATGATTTTCGATCGACACAGTTAGGATGTACGTGTGCGCAGGATTTTTTGGGGCAGATGTTGTTGCTTTGCTTTGTGAATGGCAAGAAATAAGAGAAAAAACAGCACAGCGAACAATCCTTCTATCAGTAGTGTTTTACCATAGGCAGCCCATGAAAAATCCGAACGGGATACCAGCGCATTGCTTTCTACATACCAGTACATTGGCAGGAAATGGGCAACTGTTTTCACAGAATCGCCGAGAATTTCCATCGGCACAAAAACGCCACTGAGAAAGCACATCCCCAGCCCTATGATGTTAGAAATTGCATTCACCGCAAAGAGCGATGTTACGCACGAAGAGATCACTAGCGCTAGTGATAGTGCAACTAGTAGAAACACCAGACTGTTGAGCACACAAAGCCATGCATTTTCGGTATAAATGCCGCCAATCAAGATACAGCCAATGATTAGAAATAACAGCCAGAGCAGTATCACAAAAACTAGGCACCCCAGCGTAAGCTGCATCTGTTTCGAGCGCAGGGAAAGACAGGCACTATTCAGACGATTGGCCAGATCCTTCTGCGTGAAGTGACTGAGAAGTCGGGGGATCAGCATGGTTAAAATTGTGAGGATGGCATAGGAAATACTATCAAAATAGAAATAGACGGAAAATTCATTGTTGTTTGACTGCCCCGCTTGGTTTATGGTAACTGCTACCGTTTTTTCTAATGCTGCCTCTGTCTGTTTTATGGCGATCTCTGTGTCTGTACCAGATCGTATAGCAGCAGATAGGAATTGGATATACTGGGCGATATCGTTTTGTGCTAGGATATAGTTGGTACTCTGTCGATAGGTTTCTTCGGAATAGGCATAGTTCTCTAAGAGATCCTCTGTCTGTCCCTGATGTAATTTTTCACCATAGTCCGGCAGGATGCGCAGGGCGTAGTCCAGCTGCTGATAGAACATCATATCCAAGATCATGTCTTCATTGTCCTCTATGATGATTCGTTCATGCTTTTCGCTCAGGTAGTCACAAAGGGCTTGACTTTCGGGGGAGTTATCCTCATCAAAGATACAGATGCGTACCTTGGTGCTTTGAAAGGCCTCCTGCGTTCCATTCGGACTTTCTATCATTCGCACGATACAGATGGAAACAGTGATACCGATCCAGAGCAGGCATATTGGGAAGGAACGTCCCAAAAGTTTGAGAAATAACTTAAAGACTTGCATATTTCTTTCTCCTTATCAAGAAAATCCCCATGCTTAGGAATACGACCGTAAAGAGCAGCATCCGCAAAAGCAGCGAGAAATAGCGGGCATAGTCGTCATACACCTGAAGGCAGTACAAGCAGTCAGAGATAATGGCAGCGGGATTGATTTTGTTGAGGATAGGGCAGTGTTGTATCAGTTTGGCCTTGATATTGAACATCATTAAACCGCTGAAAAAACAGCATATCATAATAAAACTTAGGATAAAAGTCGTCTTATATCCTTCGGAGAATTTTCCGATGGCACCGATCATAAACCCAAGGGAAATCCCCATAAGACCGCCGAGAAATGCAGAGAGATATACCAATGGCAGCCGCGGGCCCAAATCGACCTGCAAAATGAAGTGGATGTATGTGACAGAAACGGCGATGCAAAAGGTTTCTACCACGGCCACTGCCAGAAATGTCCCCAAAATGCGTGCAGATTTTGGCGCAGGCGTGCATTCCATCCTAGCACCGATCTGGGAGAGGTTGGCTTGGTTTCCTATGGCGATCGTACAGCCCATCATGGCACCGTACAGGCATACCATGGTAATCAGATTGTAGAAATATTGTGTCATGGGATTTACATCATTGGAAGCAATTGGTATAGTTTTATTGTGTGATACCTCTTTCGACAGGGACTGTACCAGCGATGGAAGCTGTTCTGGATGTTCCGCGGCCATGGTGGAAATCAGTGTTTCTGATTGGATATATTGGTTGGCAAATTGCTGCAAGATGCTTTCCTCCACACCATTTTCCCGGATTTCTAGTGAAATGACATCGGAAACGGTGAAAATACCGCATATCGTTTCTTCCTCGAGCAACGTTTCTGCCGCTGTTTCAGTGGTATATGTCACATC
>CASDUD010000189.1 GCA_949283725.1 uncultured Ruminococcus sp. | reverse complement strand
ACCACATCTTAAGCGCTTTGTCAAGTAAACAAATTGTGAATAATCCGAACTCCCGTTCGTCTTCCCTTTTCCCCGTTTCCTCAACTTTCGCTCCCCTGCGACAGCTTTATTATTATATCATGCCTAACTTTCTTTGTCAAGCCTGAATTTATAAAAAATAATTTTCATTTTTTGTGCATTTTGTACAATTGTAACTCTATTTTTTACCCTAGAGCGATTTTTATTTATACATAAATAATCAGCGATGTAATATATTAATTCTGTACGCCATCCTTAATGCATTCTCAATAAACCATTCAGGGCCATAATACCACTTTTCATCAATACGATAAATTAAGCCATAGCTAAAATAGTTAATTTCTACTTCATACACTTCCTCTACTTTTTCCTCAATGCCAGCATTCTGTATAGCATGATTTACAAATGAAAATGTCCCCTTGCCAACATCTATCTTTTTCTCAATTTCATAGTATGTATTCCCTTCATCAATGTTAGATAAAAATTCGTTTGCATCATCAAAATTTCCAAGTTGATAAAAAAGTCTTTCAGTTGTTAAACCACTTTGATCGATTAAATAATCCCAAAATTCATTTGGAGCAGATGCAGAAAGCACACCTTCAATATCCGCGTCTAAGTAAGCGGCTATAAAATTCTGAACTGCTTTTTCTTCAGAGAAGCACCGGCTTTTCTACGATCATCTCCGCATCTTGTTAGCAATACACTACCCAGCATCGTCAAAATCAACGCAAAGTTTACTATTTTTCCCATTTTCTCACCTCCTAAACTTTTTTATACAAACCAAGTAAAAAAGTGATTATTCCTGCAAAATAAAGCATTTCCCCACATTTCTTGAGGATTTCCACTCTTATTTGCTACTCTGGACGTGAAAATGGCAATATCGTCTGAGAGATTGAAATGAAGTTATAATGAAGATTTCAAAAAACAGAACTGCCACAAATACAGTGATTCCCCCACAATGAAGTCTTCGTCTGCATCTACTATTTGTCTATAACTTGCCCAGAAGTTCTATTTTCTTTTGCAACGGCACATACTTTCTTCTTGGTCAATTATTAGTATACTGTAGTATTTTATATTTATCAAATGATAATTTACAATAGTATTGTAAAATTTGACTTAGGAGCGATTTCTATGTTTGCAGAACGAATCAAAGAACTCAGGACATCCTTAGGTATGAATCAAGTGCAATTCGGCAGAAAGCTCTGTGTTACAAAGCAGTGTGTCAGCAATTGGGAAAACGACAATATCATGCCGTCTATTGATATGCTCATGCGCATTGCAACCACTTTTTCCGTCAGTGCCGATTATCTACTGGGGCTGGAAAATCAACAAACGCTGGATGTGACCGGACTGACCAATGAGCAGATCCTGCATATCCAGAACGTTGTCAATGACCTGAAAAGCAAATAATTCCACAAAAAGCGCCGGTCTGAACCATCCAGACCGGCGCTTTTTCCGATATGAAAAGGGCTTGTTTGAAAAATCCATACACGCGTAAACAAGCCCTATATATTCCGGCGTAAATTTTTGTTACGCCATCAACTTCACCATAACCGCCTTCTGGGCATGCAGACGGTTTTCTGCCTCCTCGAAGATCTCCCCAGCGTGCGCTTCGAACACCTTCTCGGTGATCTCCTCTTCCCGATGTGCTGGCAGGCAATGCAGCACCATCGCATCTGCATGCGCCTGTGCCATCACTTCGTCATTGATCTGATAGCCATGGAAGGCCTTTTTGCGTGACTCTGCCTCGCCTTCCTGCCCCATGGATGCCCATACGTCTGTAATCACCACATCGGCATCCTTGGCCGCCTCCAGCGGCTTGTCAGTGAGCTGGAACTTGTTTCCATAGCTTTCGGCAAATGCCATTACCTGCGGATCCGGATGGTAGCCGTCCGGGCAGGCAACCGACACCGACATCCCCACCTTCAAACAGCCTACAATGAGAGAGTTCGCCATATTATTGCCATCCCCGATAAAGCACATCTTCAGTCCGGAAAAATCGGTCTTATACTCCCGAATGGTCATCAAATCTGCCAAAATTTGACACGGATGGCAGAAGTCCGTCAGACCATTAATCACCGGAATCGAGCCATACTGTGCCAGATCCTCCACTTCCTTCTGCTCAAACGTCCGGATCATAATGCCATCCAGATAGCGGGACAATACCCGTGCCGTATCCTGTACCGGTTCGCCCCGGCCGATCTGAAGATCATTCGATGACAGAAACAGCGGATGGCCGCCCAGTTGATACATCCCCGTTTCAAAAGAAACGCGTGTTCGGGTCGAGGCCTTTTGGAAAATCATCCCCAAACTCTTTCCCTTCAGATGGGGATGGGGAATGCCGTGCTTCAGCTCATACTTCAGCTGATCCGCCAGGTCAAGAATTTCAATGATTTCTTCGGTGCTCAGGTCAAGCATTTTCAATAAGTGCTTCATTTGTATCGTTCCTCCATATATGCCTTTCAAAAATGGTCGTTTCATCAAAATGTGATCTCTTTCAGTGGGATCTGCACGATGGTCAAAGCATCGTCCGCCATGCCATGCACCAGGAGTTCCAGTGTCATGTCTCCGATCTCCGCATCCTCCGGACCCGAATCGATCAATATATCCCCGGTTGATTCCAGCGTGGTCGTCACGCCCAGCTGCTCCAGTACATCCTGCTGTGCATCCTGGCTACCGGAAAGCAGCGTCGGCAGCTGTGCCAGATAACTGATGTCGAGGGCATTCAGCATGACGCTCCCAGACACCCCAGATCCTGCATCTTCAGATCGAGGTATCGCCTGATCCTGTACCGCCACCAGTCGATTTCCCAGCTCTGCCGTCACCTCTTCGGGGAAACCGGCGAGCGTCCGAGC
>CASDUD010000188.1 GCA_949283725.1 uncultured Ruminococcus sp. | reverse complement strand
CGAACCCATGATTCCGCCGTGAAAGGGCGATGTCTTAACCTCTTGACCAACGGGCCGTATGGTAGCGGCAGCAGGATTCGAACCAGCGACCAATCGGGTATGAACCGAGTACTCTAGCCAACTGAGCTATGCCGCCACATCTTACAGGCAGGGATATATTCTATACAATTCCTGCATTCCTGCGACTGTATTAGTATACCACATGTCCCGTATCTTGTCAACTATTTTTTTCACTTTTGTATCTTTAAACAAAAATAATGATATCCATGCTATATTTTGTATAGATTTCACAAAATTCGAGAGATTTGACAGGGCATTGGAATGATATCGAATACTTGAATAGCACATGGGCACAACAATCGGGCTTGATAAAATGGCAGAACCAAAAAATTTATCTTTTCCTTTTTCTCTTTATTCCTTTTGCTTAGGACGAAATATGGCGGCGCAAATCACGCCAAAGAGCATAGCGGCCGTGATGCCGGCAGAAGAGGCGGTGAGCCCACCCATGAAAATCCCTAGAATTCCGTGGGTATCAACGGCTTCTCGAACACCCTCTGCCAACAAATTACCAAATCCTGTCAAAGGAACGCTGGCGCCTCCACCTGCCAATTCGATCAGCTTTGGATAAATACCGACTGCTGATAGCATAACCCCAGCCACCACATAGCCGGTGAGAATTCGGGCAGGCGTCAGCTTCGTATAATCGATTAACACTTGTCCAATCGCGCAGAGTATACCGCCGATAAAAAATGCCCAGAGCATATCTTTTACCATTTCTATCATTGTTTTTTCTCCTTCGTATGCCGGGAAAACACGGCGCAATTATTCTATGCGCTGCCATTTCCCTGTGGATGCTTTTTTCAATGCAACCTATGCTTTCCACAAGTTTTGCTGTTTTCCACTGGAAATTGTGGAAAACGTATTTGCGATACACCGGACGCCCGCCGCCCGGCCATTCCACAAAAATGCGGCAAGGCACAAGGATGGCGGCATAGAGAAATATCCGGCGGATCTATCGTACCATCCGTGTCAATTCCACCAGATGCGCAATACCAGGGATGCTCTCGCCTTGCTGGGAGGCCGTGGGCGAAAGCAGGGCACCAGTGGCCACAAACAAAATCTGACGCAAGTTTTTTTGTTGCAGGCGAGGTAGAAAATGTCCGCAGAGCAGACTGGCACTGCATCCGCAGCCCGAACCGCCGGCATGGGTATCCTGTGTTTCCGGATCAAACATCATGGCACCGCAGTCCTGGTGCACATCCGCGATATCATACCCCTGTTTTTGCAGCAGTTCCACCAATAGCTGACTGCCCACAAGCCCTAGATCCCCTGTAACAATCGCGTCATAAGCATGGGGTTGAGTGCCGGCAGCTTCCAGATAGCGAGCGATTGTGTCCGCCGCTGCCGGAGCCATAGCGGCTCCCATGTGATTGGCATCCGTCACGCCCAGATCTACAATTTTGCCCACACAGCCGCCTGTCACGCAGATCCCTTCCGTCACACCGTCCGGCTGTTCCAGAATAACTGCTCCAGAAGCGGTACACGTCCACTGCGCCGTTGGCGGCCGCTGGCCACCATAGGACAACGGATAACGAAACTGCTTTTCAGCGGTGGAAAAATGGGACGAGGTGACTGCCGCCGCATACGTTACAGCACCGCTTGCGGTCAGCACAGAGGACAGGAGCAGTCCCTCCGCCATCGTGGAGCAAGCACCATAGATTCCTAGCAGCGGAATGCCAAACGACCGCAGTCCAAAGGTAGAGCCAATGCACTGATCCATTAGATCGCCTGCTAGAATACAGCCCAGCGACTGCGCCGTCAAGCCGCTTTTTGCCAGCGCCAAAGTTAATGTCTCCTGTTGCATTTGGCTCTCCGCTTGTTCCCAGGTCTTTTGTCCAAAGTAGGCATCCGGTTCGACTCGGTCAAAACACTGCCCCATCGGACCTTCTCCCTCTTTTTTGCCAGCTACAGCGCCATACCCCACAATGCGGGGTGGCTGGCGCAACTGAAAGACACCTCTTGCCATGTTTTGTATCATGCCTATCACCTCGCTAGCAGTATGCCCGCTTTGGCCGCAAATATGCGGTGCAATTGTTTGGAAATGCGCTGTATAATGGCCTATATCACGGCGCATACTATAGACAACACCGTCTATCCTTCATTGTGGCTAGTTGCTAGAGTATAGTATTTTAGTTTTTAGTTTTTAATTTCTATCTTCTAGTTTCTAGCTTCTAGATCCTATTCATTTGAAAGGAGTCCTGTATATGCAAATTTCCAAGGAAATGTATCAATCAATGCAAAAGCAGACCGCCCCGCGGTCACCTTCGTGGAAAAACATTCCGCTGGCGTTTCTCATCGGCGGGCTGATCTGCACCCTCGGGGAAGCTGGTATCCATATGCTTACGGAGTTCTGCGGCATGGAACGAAAGCCTGCATCCGCTTGGATCTCCATTGCGCTGGTGGCACTGAGTGCAGTCCTCACGGGACTGGGATGGTATGCCAAGCTGGGCAAGTATGCCGGTGCCGGCACGCTTGTACCCATCACAGGCTTTGCCAACGGCGTCGTATCCGCCGCCATGGAGGCGCGTACAGAGGGCTGGATCCTCGGTGTGGGGACGAAAATATTTTCCCTCGCCGGGCCGGTCATCCTCTACGGCACCGCCGCCTCTATCCTCTATGGGCTGATCTATTTTCTCTGGCAATGGCTGCAATAGCGCCGACACTTATGCCCCTATGCACCAAATGAAGGCTGCATAGGGGCTTTTTGTACGTTTACGTCATTGTTTGGGTTGTTTTGCAATGCGCAAGATCAGGCCGTTGATCTCCGGCGGGTTAAACAGCCGCAGTTTTCCCACACCCCCAGAAACATATAGGGTCGTCCTGCCCTTCTGATAGCATCCTTTGCTGTATTTCGGCAGGAATTTTCGCTCCGGCGAGAGCAGTCCCCCGAGGAACGGAAGGCGTACCGCTCCGCCGTGTACATGGCCGCTGAGTACCAGATCTGCACCCCATGCGGCGTAGGTATCCAGAAAAAGCGGATTGTGCGCCAATAGAATGGTAAAGCCGTCTGGCTTAGGCAGATCCGCCCGCATCTGTTCCAATGGGTAGCCGGAAAGCCGGCGGTAGGATTTCTTCTGCGACGCCGTCATCGATTGATACACCGAGATCGGCAGCTCGATGCCCGCCAGATACAGGGGCAATTCCGCCGGCATACGCACCCATTTTTTCGCCCTGCCATCCAAAAATTGTCCGCCCGCAGCGGTGACCGCCTGCACATATCGCTGCCGATCCGCTTGCGCCAGCGTGGATTCATGGTTACCCATACACAGATAGACGGGGCAGATCGCCCGCAGCTTCTGGATAAATGACGCGACATGGTCATATCGATCCGTCTTGCGGGATACCAGATCGCCGGTGATCACAATGATCTCCGGCGCAAACGCCTTCGACCGTTCTATTAAGCGCATATTGATCTTCGTTCGATTGCGAAAGTGCAGGTCGCTCATATGCAAAATGCGCAGCGCATCCCAGCCGTCGGGCAGTGTCTCCATCGGGAGCTCCTTCTTTCGCACCAGCAGCAGGTGCTGTTCCACCGCCCCCCACAGCACCAACGCCGCTGCAAGACCCGCTAGTATCCACCATATATTCATAGGTTCTCTCCTCCTGATGATTTCAGCCGTATGGATGTTTCACGTGAAACAACTGCAATGTTTCGCACAGCGGCGCAGGGACGGTTTGCCTATGTTTCACGTGAAACAAACCCTAGCCCCGAATGCCGTCTGTTTGGCCGCTATAACACGAAAGGACACAGCGTACCGTGTCCTTTACCTAGGGATTATTTACACAAGATTTATGCTTCTTCCGGCGGCGCGGTCGCTTCCGATACCGTGGACGTCTGTGTATCGGTTTCTTCCTCGTCCGATGGTTCCTCCTGTGCCGCTTCAGTACGGGTAAATGCCACAACTTTTTGGCCTGCGTTGACACGCATCACACGCACACCTTTTGCCACACGTCCCATCTCTCGAATCTCACTGCACGCACAGCGAATGATGACACCATCGCTGGAGATAAACATCAGGTCATCCGTCTCATCCACGACCTTAATGCCGCAGACCGCTCCATGTTCTGCATCCACCTTATAATTGGTCAGACCCAACCCGCCGCGGGACTGGATTCGGTATTCCGAAATCGCCGTCTTTCTGCCATACCCATTCTCTGAAACGGTCAGAAGCGAAGCACCTTCCCGTTCCCGCGCGAGGGAGACCACTTCGTCACCACTGCGCAGGGTAATTGCTTTCACGCCATGGGCGGAACGGCTCATAGGACGTGCATCGTTTTCATCCATACGCAATGCCATGCCGTTTCGGGTCGCTATAAACAGACGATTCGAACCTTTTGTCAGGCGCACGCCGGCAATCTCGTCGCCTTCATCCAGTCCGATGGCAATCAGCCCATTCTTTCGCACGTGCTTATAGGCCGACAGTGCAGTCCGCTTAATCTTGCCATGACGGGTGACGATCACTAGATACTTCCCCTCGTCGAAATCCGGCGTTGTGAGGACAGCGGCAATTTTTTCGCCCGACTGTAAGGGCAGCAGATTGACGATATTTGTTCCCCGGGCATTCTTCGAACCTTCCGGCAATTCATAGCATTTCAGCTTGTACATCATACCCAGATTGCTGAGAAAGAGAATGTTGGCATGGGAAGAGCTGATCATCAGTTCACTGACGAAATCTTCCTCCCGCTGTTTCATGCCGGTGACACCTCTTCCGCCCCGCCGCTGGCTCTTGTACACATCTACCGGGATTCGCTTGATATAACCGCTGTCAGTATAGGTTACTACACAGTCCTCCACGGGGATCAAGTCTTCAATATCCACTTCCCCATCGACCGATTCGATCTGCGTGCGGCGGACATCGCCATATTTTCGGCGGATCTCCGCGAGATCCTCTTCAATAATCGCGTATACCCGCTCTTTTTCGTTGAGAATGTGAAGCAGTTCAATGATCTTTTGCATCAGACCATACAGTTCTTCCGTCACCTTCTGGCGCTCCATGCCGGTGAGTGCTCCCAGACGCATCTGGACAATGGCCTCTGCCTGTTCCTCCGACAGTCCAACCTGGTGTTCCAGATGGTACTCCTCCACCGGATATTCTGCCCGGTCGAGCAGAGTGGACATATCAATGTCCTGGAATCGTTCGATCAAGCGTGCCTTACCCTCTGGAATGGTCTTGCTGCTGCGCAGAATCGCAATGACTTCGTCGATATGGTCAATCGCCACCAGAAAGCCCTGGAGGATATGCGCCCGCTTTTTCGCCTTCTCCAGATCGAATTTGGTGCGGTTGGTGATCACATCTACCTGAAACTGGAGATACTGTTCCAGCACCTGCTTCAGCGTCAGCGTCTTTGGCTCACCGTCCACCAGTGCCAGCATATTGACACTCACAGTATCTTGCAGCTGGGTATAGGAGAACAGTTTATTCAGCACGATCTGTTCATTGACGTCTTTTTTCAGTTCTATGACGATCCGCATGCCCTCACGGCTGGACTCGTCCTGGATGTGATGAATGCCCTCAATACGCTTATCCTTCGACAGTGTCGCAATGGACTCGATGAGCCGTGCCTTGTTTACCTGATAGGGAATCTCTGTCACCACGATGGACTTTCTCCCTCGCACTTCCTCGAAATGCGTCTGTCCCCGGAGGGTGATTCTGCCTCTGCCGGTGCCATAGGCAGCACGAATGCCGCTGCGTCCCATGATGATCCCCCCCGTAGGGAAATCCGGACCGGGAATGCACTGCATCAGTTCATCCATCGTGCAGTCGGGGTTCTGAATCAGTAGATGAATGCCGTCAATCACTTCGCCCAGATTGTGTGGCGGAATATTCGTGGCCATACCCACGGCAATGCCCACCGAGCCATTGACCAGAATATTCGGGAAACGGGAGGGTAGCACCGCCGGTTCTTTCAGCCGATCATCATAGTTCGGTACAAACGGCACTGTGTCCTTATGAATATCCGTCAGCATTTCTGTCGCGATCTTGGACATTCTCGCTTCCGTATAACGGTAGGCAGCCGGTGGGTCACCGTCCACCGAACCGAAGTTCCCCTGGCCATCAACCAGCACATAACGCATCGAAAATGTCTGCGCCAGACGCACCAGCGCATCATACACGGAGGCATCACCATGTGGGTGATAGCTACCCAGCACAGAGCCCACCGTATCGGCGCACTTATGGTATGCCTTATCGGGGGTCAGCCCCTTTTCGTACATGGTATACAAAATTCGGCGGTGCACCGGCTTCAATCCGTCCCGCACATCCGGCAGCGCACGGGATACAATTACCGACATCGCATAGGCCAAGAAGGAATCTTTCATTTCCTTCCCGATCTCCACCGGAATGATTTTTTGTTTTCCGTTGATAAAATAATTTTCCTGTTCTGTATTTGTCTTTTTATCCATGATAGTACCTATTCTCTATGACAGCCCGCACAAAGACCCGGAGTGGTCTTATGCATCGTCCGCCGCATCCTCTCCGTGCGGGACTGCCCAATTTGTTTATTGCGGTATTTTGTTTCACGTGAAACAGTCTTTCCATTGGCTGTACAGACGTTGCGCCGATGGACTTTTCCATGCTGCACAGCGGCCAATATTTTTTGAAAAACTGACTGCTCTAAGCACCTGTTTCGTATCTTGACGTGCGAAGAGATGCGAAACAACTCTAAGAATGTTTCTTTCTCTCTGCTCTTTGTTTTAACGTATACGCCTATACCTTTCCTCTGAAATAAGAGAAATCATTCCGAAACAACATTGTTTCACGTGAAACATCCCTATGCAATCATGTATCTTTCTCTGGCGTTGGATGGTCGGCCGAGGGAATGGCATCCTTTGGCAGGATGTAGAAGATCTCCCGCCCCTTACAGATCAAATAAAATGCGGGAAACTCTTTAACCCATGCAGAGGCGAGCGCAATGCGGGATTCCGGCACGCGGGTCTGGTTATCCGCCTCTGCGTCCTCTAGCACCGTGCGGATGCGCAGCAGATTGCCATCACAAATGGCCGTGTACTGGTCGTCCGCCAATTCTTTCACCGCATCCATCACCATCCGCCGCTGCTTACGGGGATTGTACCACAGAAGAAAAAGGGCAGCCAGACAGAGCATGATCAAAAAATATGTCATCTTCACATCGGGGTCAGCGGCCGCCGCTGCCACAAAGGAGATCAGCAGCAGAAAAAATATGCCCATCATAATCCGGTTGCGGCGCAACACAAAGCGTTTCTGATACGCCCGGAATCCCTCCTGATAGTACGCCCTTGCAATCGTATAGGGAGCTGTCTCATCGAACAGCGGCAGTTTTGTCGTTTGTTCCATAACGTCTCCTTATACATCCAGATTTTGTACATATTTGGCGTTGCGTTCGATGAATTCCTTTCTCGGTGCGACCTTGTCGCCCATGAGGATCGTGAAGATCTCGTCTGCCTTTTCGGCATCCTCCAGTTCTACCCGAATCATCGAGCGCGTCTCGGGGTTCATCGTGGTCTCCCAGAGCTGCTCTGCACTCATCTCACCCAGACCTTTGTATCGCTGAACATTCACCTTAGCACTGTTGCCATCGGCATCGGCCATTTCGGCGATATACCGATCCCGTTCCTGGTCTGTGAAGGCATATTTATACTTCTTCCCCCGAGACACCTTGAACAGCGGCGGCTGCGCCAGATACACATTGCCGTTGGTAATCAACGGACGCATAAATCGGAAGAAAAAGGTCAGCAGCAGGGTACGGATGTGCGAGCCATCGACATCGGCATCCGCCATGATGACAACCTTGCCATAGCGCAGTTTCTGGATGTCAAAATCCTCACCGATGGACGTGCCCAGTGCTGTCACTACCGGCATTAACTTTTCATTGCCATAGACCCGGTCGATACGTGCCTTTTCTACGTTGAGCATCTTCCCCCAAAGCGGTAGAATGGCCTGATACCGCCGGTCTCTGCCCTCCTTTGCGGAGCCGCCGGCAGAATCGCCCTCCACGATATACAACTCTGTCCCTTCCGTGCTTTTTTCCTGGCAGTCCGCCAATTTTCCTGGAAGAGAGGCACTTTCCATTGCAGATTTGCGCCGCGCCGTTTCCCGTGCCTTTTTCGCCGCTTCCCGTGCCGTCTGCGCAGATAAACTCTTGTCAAAAATCACCCGTGCCACCGTGGGGTTCTCCTCGAAAAAGCTCATCAGCTTTTCATAGACCATCTTCTCCACAAACGGCCGCACGGATGGATTGCCCAGCCGTCCCTTCGTCTGACCCTCGAATTCACATTCCGTCAGCTTCACCGAAACAATGGCAGTCAGTCCCTCACGCACATCTTCGCCAATCAGGCGGGTACCATCCTTCAGCAGACCAAATTTTTTGCCATAATCGTTGATGACTTTCGTCAAGGCATTCTTAAAGCCTGTCTCATGTGTGCCGCCGTCGGCAGTATGAATGTTATTGGCAAACGAGAGGATCATCTCGTTATAGCTGTCGTTATATTGCAGGGCAATTTCCGCAAAGGCATCGCCGTCCATACCGGAGACGTAGATGACTTCATCCGAAAGCGATTCCAAGCCCCGTTTCTTATGGAGATACTCCACAAACTGACGAATACCGCCCTCATAGTGCAACACTTCGCACTGCGGTTGGGCAGGATCGCGATTGTC
>CASDUD010000187.1 GCA_949283725.1 uncultured Ruminococcus sp. | reverse complement strand
GTACTTGATGATAAAATCCTTCAGCGTTTTATTCAGCGCCGTTCCCAGGTGGATTTCCCCGTTAGCATAAGGCGGTCCATCGTGCAAGATATAACGAGGCTTTCCCTCGTTTTTGGCAATCATCTGTTCATACAGGTCTTCCGACTCCCACTTTTGCAGGACATCCGGCTCCCGTTTCGGCAGATTTCCACGCATAGGAAATTCTGTCTTTGGTAAATTCAACGTGGTATTATAATCTTGTGGCATATTTTGATTCCAGAATCTGTCCATATAGGGAATATGTTTGGGCAATCCTGCACAAAGATTGTGCATCAGCAAATAATTTTCAATGCTGAAAAGCCAAATACTAGTGCCTATGCGAACAGATTCTCAACTCTTTGCGCTTTGAAAGAGCTGCTCCTTTCCTTGAAATTCATCCCTGCCTGCGCAGCCGACTCAGGTTTCATCCTGTAAGTCACCAAACCGAGAATCATACGTACCTTGAATAGACTTTGCAGAAAAAATCTCCGAGTTATCGGTATCTGATGCACTGGTATGCGAAGAAAAATCCGCTTCATGCGTTGATTCCGCAGCAGACGGCTCTTCCGAAACGCCAAACGTCAAATCATCCTCTTCTGGCATAGCAGAGAGCATACTCAAATGGCTCTTATACATGTCAAACAACGCTTTTTTGAAATCCGCCACCTGTTTTCTGGCAGCAGCCAGCGACTGATGCGCGGCCTCGATCTCTGCCTCATTTTTTTCCAAGAGTGCCTGATGCTGCACGGTCACTTCCTCCATCATGGCATCCGCCTTCTCCTGTGCCTTTGCAATAATTTCCTCTGCCCGTGCGTTGGCCTCAGCAATAATACGGTGTCCCTCTTTTTGCGCACCCAGCAACGCATCTTTCAATGCATCTTCATCGCGCATATATTCTCGCACTTTATCCGCCAGCACTTGGATCTTATTATTACTGTCTGCCAACTCCTGCTGTGCGATTTCAATTTCTTCCTCCAGCCGGTTCAGGAACTCATCGATATCCTCTTGCTTATACCCAAAGGCAGCTTTCTCGAATCGAAGTTCATGAATTTCACTCGCACTGATCATCTTAAAATCTCCTCTCATTGGTATTGTAAAATCGTTATATGATATCTCCCTTTTCGTGTCACACCATCTATCTCCTGTATTCGAAACTTGCCATATCCCCGTACAGAAAACACATCACCGATCTGCATCACGGCAGAGGGAGTCTCAATCGTTTCATGTCGGCACTGCAACCGTCCTTGTCGAATCAGCTGTACAGCTTTTTCCCGACTACACTTCGCCACAAACGCCACCATCACATCTGCACGCATAGACGCTACGGTACCAGACAGAGGGAGATAATTCGCACCTGCTTTCAGGCATACCGGTTCATCGTCACAAACCTGTACCCCTGTCTGCCCAATCCGTCGTACTTCCTGTACGATTACGGGTGCCACAGATGTACGCACGAACGTCTGCGCAACACGTTCGCCGATCAATATATCTCCAATACTATCCCGTTCCAAGTCACACGCCATCAACACGCCCAGAATCTCCCGATGTTCCAGTTTCGTGCCCATACGATATCGAAAGGTAACACAGCGAATCGGGAACTGCGTTTTGGCAATCTGCATCTCTATGGGAGCAAAGCAAAGCATCACCCGCGTGGCACCTTCCACACCGCCCCATCCTACGCACTGCACGCACATATGACAAGCAATTTCCTCTGCTGCCGCCAGATCATCTTCCGGGACAAAGTCGCTGAAAAACGGCCGACCCGTTCGATTGCACTGCTGTGCCAAATCCTTCCAGTGTGCCAGAAGCCACTGGGCACTTTCCTTGGTTTTTGCACGCATTTCCGTGATACTGCCGCTCGTTATACCAGCCCGTTATCTTGAAGTTCGCCCACAATGCTGTCACCGTCAAAACCCACATTTTGCGGAATAATCAGGAACGTCTGATTGGCGATGGCGCGGATTCTGCCATTCATGGCATAGGCAGCTCCTACAACGAAATCCACAATACGGCGCTTGTCCGGCTCCTGAATCTCCTCTAGATTCAGAACAACTGTCTTGTTCTGCATCAAATAATCCGCTACCTTCTTAGAATCAGACGTATAAGAAGTCACCTTTACCAATACAACCTGGAACTGTGCCGTTGTCTTAATGGTGGCATATCGCTCATTCTTTCTATCTTCATATGTTGGCCGACTGTAGCTACTGGGAGATGCATTGTAACCACCAGAAGGCGTACTGCCAGTCTGGCCGCTGGACATACCCTGAGAACTGGAAGAAGCCACAGACGGTGCATCTTCCTCCGGTTTTACTGCCGGGGCAACCTCTGGCTCGGGTTCATCTGCCGGCATAAAAAAATCTTTCAAGCTGTCAAATACGTTCATAATACGCTCCATTCTCCGCACTTCAAATATTACAAGAAACTGCCGCCGTACTGTGCGGGCTGCGGCAACTCTTCAAGATCACACACAGATTTCTCCATGTCTTTTTCTTTTCACCATATCACACAAAACCTGTGTACTAACTGTGCTGTACGAACTTTTGTCAGACAGTGCAAAAATCCTAGCACATATATGTGTGAAGCAGAACTGCCATGCACACTTTGTGCGGGTTCGCCTCATACATATTTCCTTGCACCGAACAGGGCAGAGCCAATTCGGACAAGTGTAGAACCATATCGGATGGCAGCAACATAATCGCCGGACATCCCCATTGATAAGATTTCCATATCTATATTATCCATTTTTTTTGCAGAAATGTCAAGATAAAGTTTCTGCATTTCAAAAAGAAATTTTTCATCTCCTTCAACTGGCGGAATGGTCATCAGCCCTTTGACATGAATATGCGGCATTTCTGCCACCTGGTACAGAAGTTCTTCCAATTGGTCAGGTGTCACACCACTTTTAGATGCTTCGCCACCAACATTCACCTCAATTAAAATATCCTGCACCTTCTGCACTCGTTCGGCGTGACGATTGATTTCCGTCGCAAGGCGAATGCTGTCCACCGAGTGAATCAATTCCATATCTTCGATAATATACTTCACTTTATTGGTCTGTAGGTGTCCGATGAAGTGCATTCGTGCCTGAGGCAGATAGAGTGCTTTTTTAGAAAGATATTCCTGCACCCGATTCTCCCCCAGCACCTGAATCCCACAGCCGATGGCATGATTGACCGCCTCTGGTGCTACGGTTTTTGTCACCGCCATACATGTAATTTCATCCGAAGGGTTCCGATATTTCGCCTTTGCTTCTTCTATCCCATCCAGGATCCGCCGATAATTCTCATCGATGTATCCAAAGTTAGTTTCCATTTGCGTCAATCCCTTCTACAATTATAGAATCATAGAGCATCAGATAGCCGTCTCCAGCATTCCGATTGGACAGCACATAGGTATCTCCCTCATATATGACATCCAGCCGACGAAACTCTATCTTCTCTCCATCCTGTACATAGACGCCCCGACAATTCACTTCCTGCTCTGTCTCTTCTCCAGTCTCCTCATCGACCACCGTCTCTGTCATTTTTTGAAAACGGATGGCATCACGGGGCACCTTAATGCCCTCGTATTCCCCCAAAATCATCTCCACATTTTCCACACGGTTCTGCACGAATTCCGAAGTCATCTTTTCGCTGTAAAGCACGACCAGCACTTCATCACCGTCACCCGTACTGCGCAATTCCTGGATGGTTGCCTCCGCAGTGGCAGAAGAAGTCATCAATCGCAGTTTTACACTGTCCCCTACCTGATATTTTTGGTCAGCATTATCAATAAGCCCCAGCATATACCAGCCATAAGCAGCAATAGATTTCCCGAGTACGCCATCCTGTGAAACTGCCTCTTTCTGGTCGTTTTCCTGCGCATCAGCAATGATCTGTTCCAACTGTTCCGGTGTAATCTGGCTGATTTGATCCACGGAGAGTGTAGATTCAAGTCCATCCGTTTCGCTTACAAAATAGGAAGAGTTTTCGGAAGTTACAGTACCTATTGCATCGGTCAGTGTACTTTCCAACTGCTGAATTTGTGTGCTGAGAGCTGCAATCTGTTCGCCGAAGGAAACAGCACCTTTGCTGGTCACAATCTGATAGGTACTATTCACTTCCATATAACGCTGTGCCGCTTCCTGCATGGAAGTAAGATCACCCGCATCTCGATATTGCACGATCTCAATATATTCCTTTGTAATGTTTCGGGATAAATCTGCCGGCTGTGCCTGTTCCAATGTGCCCGGATTCGAAATGGATTCCAGTACGTCCAACTGCTCTTGCAGCGACGCAATCTCCTGTTTGGTGCGAATGGTTTCCTCGTCCGGATAAATCTCTGCAATCACATCGTTTACAGCGACCTTTCCGCCATCCGAAACCGCATAACTCACTGCTCCTGTTCCGCTATAGTGTAGTACTGTTTCATCCCGCACATACACACCCGAAAAATATTTCGCCTCATCCGCTGTGGCCATGACGGCTGTCTCTGTCTCATAGCTGGTATCGACAAAATGATAGAAAATCGTTCCCACTGTTGCCAGCACCGACAGAGAAAGCAGCACCAGCAGAATCCGATTCATACGGCCGCCGGAATTCATATATTCCCTTCTTTTCCCTGCAATTCATCCGCATCCAAAATGGAAACTGGGCGAACGGGCACAATGGTAGAAATGGCGTGTTTGTACACCAGATTCTGCTTTCCCTCACAGGACAGAATAACAATATAGCTGTCAAAACCCTTGACAATTCCTTTGAACTGATAGCCATTGGTCAGAAAGATTGTGACAACAATACGCTCTCTCCTAACTTGATTTAAAAAAACATCTTGCAGATTCAGTAACTTATTCATTTGTATTACTCCTTTTTGTCCTGATTTGTGCTCCACAAAATGAACGTTCCATGATATCCAACAGAAAGACTGCTGGTCTTCACGGCTGGCTACACTTATGGCATTTTCAAACTTCGTCTGTTTCTTTCCCTCATCGCCCTATCATCTGATATCTTGGCATACATAAGTTTTCGAGGAAAAATTTTCGCTGGCTGCGGAACCAAAATTCACAACCGCCCGAAAAAATGCATATAAAAACACGGGGCAGGTGCTTATAAGGTTCAATCTATATTATAACACATTTCGTCGCCTTTGGCTATAATTTTTTGACATTTTTCCCAAATTTCTTTTTTCTTGTCAGTTCTGTCTAGAATTATCCACTGAATTGCATCATTTTTACGAAACCATGTCAATTGTCGCTTAGCGTATCTTCGGGTTTCTTGTTTGATTTTGTCGATACACGCCGTAAGCGGCATCTGGTTCTGAAAGTAGGGGATCAGTTCCTTGTATCCAATGGCATGATACGCTGTCCGTAGATCTGTATTCTGGTAAACCGTATATGCCTCCTCCACCAGCCCATTCTGCACCATCTGCTCCACTCGCTGGTTGATTCGGTCATACAACACCGCACGTTCTCGATAGGCAATTCCAATGATGCGTGCGGCATAAGGGGAAGGCGTTCTATGACTTTCTGCCTTGTACACAGAAAATGGTCTGCCCGTTGTCATACACACTTCCAACGCACGTACCACACGCACCAGGTTATTTGGATGAATCTCCTGTGCCGCCGCTGGATCCATCGCCGCCAGACGTTCATGCAGTGCCGTATTGCTATGCGTTTCCGCAAACGTCAATAGTTCTTTTCGCAATGCTGGATCCTGCTTAGAAGGAGCCAATTCTACATTGGTCAAAAGCGATTGAATATACAGCCCTGTGCCACCCACTACAATGGGCAAATGCCCGCGCCGATGAATGTCCTCTATTGTTGGCTTCGCCATAGCTAAATAATCTGCCACACTAAAGGCATCTCCAATGGGTACACAACCAATTAAATGATGCGGAACGCCCTCCATTTCATCAATTGTTGGCTTTGCCGTTGCGATATCCAGACCCTGATAAATCTGCATGGAATCTGCGGAAACGACCTCACCCTGATATGCCTTTGCCAGCATGACGCCCAACGAAGTTTTTCCGGAAGCAGTCGGCCCCACAACCGCAAGCAAGGGAATTTTTTTGCATTCTGTCATGGTTCATGTCCTCCGAAACTGCTTTTCCAAATCCTGTTTTCCGATCACAAACATCACAGGCCTTCCATGCGGGCAGTGCCGGATCGCGTCATTTTTCCAAACTTCCTCTGCCAGCTTCTGCAATTCCCGCAAGTCGGTGTGATCGCCCGAACGGATTGCCGCCTTACACGCCATAGAATGTAGCGTATCCTGGAAAGTATGCACCTGTGGATCCCGTTTGCCCAGCATCAAATTGTGCGCCAATTCAGAGACGACCTCATCGATATTCAGTGACAGTGCAAAAGAGGGTACAGCTAACATCCGCAGTTTTGGCGGCGTGCTGCAATCAAAGGAAAAACCCATTTCCTCCAGCCGTACGATGTTTTCCTGCACTGCCGAAAACTCCGCCATGGAAACAAGCACCTCGCTGGGACGAAGCAACATCTGGCTGGTTTGCTTGCTTTCTCCCGACCGCAGCTGTTCAAATATCACACGTTCATGTGCAGCGTGCTTGTCCATCAAAAGAATTTTTTCCTCTGCCGGAATTTCCGCAAAAATATAATTTTCGAACACTTCGCCAATTACATGGATCGCAGACGGTTGCGAAGCCGTCTCCACATTTGGAGCAGCGGGCGGTGCTGTCTCCCGAACGAACGACTGGGCATCCAGGAATTCGTATTTTCCTTCCAATGCCGCATCTTCCGGTGTCGGCAATACTTGATCCGCTTTCTCCATATGCAGTGGCTGCTGATCCGGTTTTTGGGGCGGGCATGGCACGCGCACAGCTGTTCCACCCGCTGTAAGCGGTGTCACAACCGGCTTGGCGGGCGATAAAGCGGGCGGCATCTGCACCGCTGGTTCTTCTGCCGTCGAAGGAATCGTTTCCAACGGCGGTTGTACCAAATTCTCTGCCGACTGCTCCGGTGCTGTCCAATCTTTTTGCGGAACGCGTGCCATCTGAAATTCATAGATAAGGCCATTTTGCATCAACGCATTTTTCACCGCAAAAAACAGCGCATCCATCACTGCTTTTTCATTGGAAAACCGCACTTCTGCCTTTGCCGGATGAATGTTCACATCCACCTGGGCGGACGGCATCTGAAGCATCAGGACACAAGTTGGAAATTTACCCACCATCACCAAATTTTGATATGCATTTTCTAGCGCAACGCTGCATTGTTTCGAGCGTACATACCGGCCATTGATAAAGAAATTTTGAAATGTACGATTCGACCGGGCATAAAGCGGCTTACCTACAAAGCCTGTCACCTGGTGTATGCCATCATCATATTGTACTGGAAGCATATCAGCAGCGAATTCTCTGCCGCAGATGGCATAGATCGCCGCATACAGATCCCCTCTCCCATCTGTACGAAACTCCACACGATTATCCCGGATCATTCGAAAAGCAATCTCTGGGTGAGACAGCGCAATTTTCTGAACAATATGGCTGACCGCATTGGCTTCTGTCACATCCCGTTTCAGAAACTTTTGCCGTACTGGAACATTAAAAAACAAATCGCGGATCATCAGCGTTGTACCATCTGGACAACCAGTCTGCTCTGGCCCCTGGGTGCTGGTGCCAGCAATGGTATACATGGTGCCATAGTCATCCTCGCGGCGCTTGGTAAGCACTGTTACTTTGGACACTGCCGCAATGGAAGCAAGCGCCTCTCCGCGAAAGCCCAGTGTTCCGATATGTTCCAGATCCTCCTTGGCAGAAATTTTGCTAGTAGCGTGGCGCAAAAATGCTACAGCGACTTCATCTGATGACATCCCGCAACCATCATCCACAATGCGCATAAACGTTGTACCGCCCTGTTTAATCTCCACTGTAATATGCTTTGCACCCGCATCAATGGCGTTTTCCACGAGTTCCTTGATAACAGAGGCAGGGCGTTCGATGACTTCGCCCGCTGCAATCAGTTCCGAAATTTCCTTTTGCAATACAGCAATATGCGGCATATCTTTTCCCTTCCTTTTCTAAAGTGTGTTCACATAAAAGCACACTCTAACGTCTCTGCCTACGCTCCATCCAAAAAATCACATCAACAACTGTATCAGGTCTTCCAACAGCTCTCGGCACTCCGCATCGCTTAATTCTGCCAAATGCGTTTTTCGCAATGTAGAAATCACCCGTTCCTGTTGCAGTTGGTCAAAACTAATTTGCCCGATATCTGATACGTTGTTCACTGGCATTTGCCGCTGCTGTTCCATCTCTGTCAGCAGCTGCTTCGCCCGCTTTACCACCTTGTCTGGCAGCCCTGCCAGCTTCGCAACTTCTACGCCATAACTATCATCCACACCGCCGGGAACGATCTTTCGCAAGAACCGAATCGTGTCGCCGTGTTTTTTCACTGCCACACTGAAATTTTTCACACCTTCTGTGGTCTGCTCCATATCGAGCAGTTCATGGTAATGCGTAGCAAACAATGTCTTACAGCCAATCTTTCGGCTGCTGATATATTCTGCAACCGCCCGCGCAATGCTCACGCCATCCAATGTGGAAGTACCTCTACCCACTTCGTCCAGAATTACTAGACTGTCCTTTGTAGCATAGGTCAAAATATCCGAAACCTCCCGCATTTCTACCATAAAGGTGCTTTGTCCCGCTGTCAGGTCGTCCGAAGCGCCAATCCGTGTGAAAATCTGGTCAACAACCGAAATTTTGGCATATTCCGCCGGCACATATGAACCGATCTGCGCCATCAAAGTGATCAGAGCCACCTGGCGCATATAGGTGGATTTCCCCGCCATATTGGGTCCGGTAATCATCATCATCCGCTGTGCTTTTTCATCCAGGTATGTATCATTGGGCACGAACACTTCTTCCGTCAACATACGCTCCACCACAGGGTGCCGCCCAGCAGTAATCTGAATACTGCCGTCTACCGAAATTTCCGGTTTGGTATAGCCATTCTCTATGGCAACGTTGGCGAATGCCGCCAACACATCCACCTGTGCCACTGCAGTCGCCGTCTCCTGCACCCGCTTTAGCATCTCTGCCAGGCAGTCTCGCACCTCATTAAAAATACCCTCTTCCAGGCGCAGCACTTTATCCTTGGCACCCAGGATCTCATTTTCCACACGCTTTAATTCTTCGGTAATGAATCGTTCGCTGTTGGCAAGCGTCTGTTTTCGGATATAATCCGCCGGCACCAGATCATAGTAAGAACGTGTTACTTCCAGATAATAACCGAATACACGGTTGTATCCAATCTTCAGCCCTTTGATACCTGTCCGTTCTTTTTCCCGCTGAAGAATATCCTCTATGACTTGCGTCCCACCGTTCATGATCCGACGCTGGCGGTCGAGTTCCTCATGAAACCCTTCCCGTATCACACCGCCATCTTTCAGGGCGATCGGTGGGTCATCTACAATCGCATTTTCTACCAAGGCAGACACACGTTCCAACGGCGAAATTTGTTGCTCCAGCGCCTGAAGCAACCGGCTACTGGAAAGCGTGCGCAGCTGCTCCTTGAGTGCTGGCAGCTGCTGTGCTGTCATGGAGAGCGACTTCAAATCTCTCGGCGTAGCACGCTGGTAAATCACCCGTGTCATCAACCGTTCCAGATCGTACACCTTATCGAACAGACTCCGCACCTCTGTGAGCGCCACGCTGTCCTTCACAAACGCCTCTACCGCATCCAAACGGGCAATGATACGAACAGGCTGTACCAATGGCGCTTCCAGCCATGCCTTCAGCAGCCGCTTGCCCATCGCTGTCTTGGCATCATCCAGCAGCCACAGGAGAGAACCTTTTCGTTCCTTATTTCGGAGCGTTTCAATCAATTCCAAGTTGCGCCGCGCATTGAGATCCAGTCCCATAGTCGCTGCGCTGTCGGTAATGGTGATGGTCACAAACCGGGCAATATTTCGCTTTTGCGTTTCGGAAATATAATCTAGCATCCCGCCTACTGCGCACATATCCGGCCCATCTTCCGACAATCCCAGCAATTCCGGCGATGAAACACCAAACTGACCGCAAACTATGGGCCGCTGTACAGCAGCATCAAAGCACACCGCATCTCGTAGCGTGACAGCACATTGCAGACGAGTCTTAATGAAATCCATCACTTCCTTCAGAGACAGTGCATTAGGATTCATCAGGATTTCGGATGGCATATAGCGAGACAGGGCATCCACAATTCGCACGGACAAATGATTTGTCTCCTGCGGTACAGTCAGCGACATTTCTCCTGTAGAAAGATCAGCAAAGCACATGGCCGCACGACCATCCTCGCCATAATACAAACAGCAGATGTAGTTATTGTCGCTGTCCTCCAACATACTGCTTTCAATAATCGTCCCTGGCGTCACAATTCGAACGACATCGCGCTCGACCAATCCTTTGCTTAGCGCCGGGTCAGTCATCTGCTCACAGATGACAATTTTATATCCCCGATCCACGAGCCGTTTTAAGTATAGTTCTGCGCTGTGATACGGCACCCCACACATGGGCGCACGCGCTTCCAACCCGCAGTCCCTGCCCGTAAGCGTGTGCTCCATTTCCGGTGTATACAATATGGCATCTTCAAAGAAGTTTTCGTTTTAATCGACGAGCCGAAAAAATATGATACAGTCTGGATATTTTTCCTTTGTCTCAGCGTACTGCTGCATCATCGGGGACAATTTTTCCTTTGGTACGTCCGATAGTTTCATACTTCCCCACTCCTTGCTTTTCTCTGCTGCACTTAGTGGCATCCACCGCCGCAGGAGGCACAGTTGCCCGTACAATTCTCTAGATTCGGGTGACACGTTTCTGGATCCTCTCCGTTGACGCACAGCATGATAATGGCATCGATCTGCTGCATCATGGCATCCATTGCCTGTTTCGCCTGGTCATATGCTGCCATACTCGGCGTTTCCATAATCTGTGTGTACAGCTGCTGTACCCTTTTTTCATATCCTTCTAGCTTTTCGCTGTTTCGACTTTCCTCCGGCTTTTCCATCTCATGCTGATACGCCATGCGCTTTAGATTCAGTTCCTGGATCATCTCCTGCAACGCTGTATCTGCATCATTTGCCTGCTTTGCCGCCTGAAATGCCAGATACCGCGGATCGCTCTGCATCGCCTTTCCAAGTGCCCGTACCGCTTTTTCTACTGCATCCATCTTCTTTATTCTCCTTTCACCAGTTCGCCTTCAACAGCCCAGTTTCTCGCCTTTGTAATTCGCACATTCTGAAATGTTCCAATCAGAGACGGGTCTGCCTGGCATTCTACAATAATAAAGGCATTGTCCTTACCGATAAGATAGCCATCCCGCTTGCTCTCACTCTCAAACAATACCCGAAGCGTTCGACCTACAAACCGCTGGTTGTGGCGAGCCGCTATCTCTCGCTGCAAGGTGAGCAGCCGTTCCATACGCTGACGTTTTTCCGCATCCGTCGTATGATCCTCCATCTCTGCCGCCTTTGTTCCCCGGCGTTTGGAATAGATGAATGTATACATATTGTCATACTGCACCTGCTGCACAAGATCCAGCGTCCCCTGAAACTCCGATTCTGTCTCATTAGGAAAACCCACGATGATATCTGTTGTCAGGGAAAAATCGGGGTTCCGTGTGCGCAGATACGAAACGATTTTTTGATAGGATTCCACCGTGTACCGCCGATTCATGCGTGCCAATACGCTGTCGCTACCACTCTGTACTGGCAGATGCAGATGATGGCCAATTTTTTTACCCGACAAAATCACATCGAGCAATTCCGGCGTTGCATCTTTCGGATGCGATGAAAGAAACCGTACAACAAAATCACCTTCAATAGCATCAATTCGACGCAATAACTGCGCAAAAGTCATTGGCTGTTCCAGATCTTTTCCATAGGAATTGACATTCTGTCCTAGGAGCATGATCTCCTTATAGCCCGCCTTCACCAGCGCTTCCACTTCTTCTATAATACGTTCCGGCTTTCGGCTGCGCTCCCTGCCCCGCACATAAGGAACAATGCAGTAAGTGCAGAAATTGTTGCATCCGAACATCACCGGCACAGCCGCCTTAAAAGGATGCGCCCGCGCAGGCACGATGCCCTCGTACATGGCATCGTATTCGTTCGCATCGCATCCAAACTTCTGCCCCTGAAAGTGTTCGAGCAGAAGCCGTGGGAACTGGCTCAATGCAGCCGTTCCAAACAAAATATCTACAAAAGGATAGTGTTTTCGCACATACGCAGGCGTATGCTTTTCAGAAGCCATACAGCCACAAAGCACAAAAATCCGTTCCGGATGCGCCTGCTTATATTGCTTTAAATTGCCGAGTACGCCATATACATGATCTTCCGCACTTTCCCGCACAGCGCAAGTATTTAATAAAACCAGATCCGCCTTTGCCACATCTTCTGTCATCGTATAGCCAATGGCAGTCAGAATGCCTCGAATTCGCTCACCGTCCGAAACATTCAACTGACAGCCAAAGCTATGTACATACGCATACACCGTATCTTTCTGCGCAAATATGTAAGCTTGCAATGCTTCCTGCACTTCTTTAGACAAAATTGAGACACACGAATTTGTCTGCTTTCCCATAGAATCCACACGTCTCCGTTTCTATTTCAGATTCTTTTGAAGCATAAAAAAGCAAACCGCCTCAAAAGAAGAAATCACTTGTTTCATTATAGCACACCCCTCTGGGTTTTGCAAGGTTTTTTCTTAGAGCACACATTCATAAGAAACGCACGTAGATTTTCCATATTCCAAAACACAAAATCTGAAAGAATTATTCGGGAAACACCGCACAAAGAGCACCTGACGGCTTTGTGCGGTGTTTCCTTAGGCCTTATTGTCATATACATTATTGCAAGGATTTTGGGCAAAGGCAGACGAAAAATGCCAAAAAAACACACACCATATCCTGTGCGAATAAGCTTTTTATTCGCTATAAACTTCCTCCTGATTTTCCCCGCCTTTTCAGAAACCTTGCAGATGTTTTTCACAAGAATATCACATTATGCTTGTATACTTTATGCATAGTCATTGGAAACATTTGTTCTCAATGCATATAATTTCTTACCGCTTCTTCGGAAAGAAGCGGACCAACCACCTCGTGCCGGCGGGAAATACATTTTCATTCCCTCCCTATCTGCTGCATCAACCCAAGCAGCATATATTTTCCGCCTGTACGTTTTCATATATATTGCACAAAGCCGATGGGTCTCCTCTCCTTTCCCACCGGCTTTGTTGTGTAATTTTCTTCCCCATAGGAGGCCTTTTTGATGCTTGCGGAA
>CASDUD010000186.1 GCA_949283725.1 uncultured Ruminococcus sp. | reverse complement strand
TTCTTTTCCAGCGAAATTGTCTCGGATAGGTCATAAGTATTCCCATCCACCCGCACGCGGACAAACCCAGATTTCTGTGCATTTTCCAATACCTTAATATGCTGTCCCTTTTTTCCACGCACAATCGGCGCCAACAACTGAATGCGTGTCCCTTCTTCCAGTGACAGGATCTTGTCCACGATCTCATCCACCGACTGCTGTCGGATCTCCCGCCCGCAGACTGGACAGTGTGGAGTGCCCACTCTGGCGTATAACAGACGGAGATAGTCATAGATCTCGGTAACTGTTCCTACAGTGGAACGAGGATTTTTGGAAGTTGTCTTTTGATCAATAGAAATGGCTGGAGACAAACCTTCTATGCTGTCCACGTCCGGTTTTTCCATCTGCCCCAAAAATTGCCGGGCATAGGAGGAGAGGCTCTCCATATACCGACGCTGTCCATCGGCAAAAATCGTATCAAATGCCAGAGAGGATTTTCCCGACCCGGACAAGCCAGTCATTACAACCAGCTTATCCCGAGGCAGCTCTACATCAATATTGTTCAAATTATTGGCTCTTGCCCCGTGTACCACGATCTTATCCAGCATAGGTTATTGTCCCTCCAACTCTTTAATTTTATCTCGCAAATAAGCGGCGTGTTCGAATTCTAACAGCTTTGCTGCCTCTTTCATCTGAGCCGTCAGCTGTTCGATCAATGCCTGTTTTTCCTTGCCGCGCAGCTTCTTACCAGATGTCTTCTTTTCCACCTCTGCTTTGGTGGTGATTTCGATGACATCTCGAACATCCTTCTGAATGGTCTGGGGCACAATGCCGTGCGACTCGTTATATGCCATTTGCTTGGCACGACGACGTTCTGTTTCCGTGATGGCACGTTCCATCGAGCCGGTAATCTCATCCGCATACATGATGACCTGTCCATGCGCATTTCTCGCCGCTCGTCCGATGGTCTGAATCAGTGAAGTTTCACTGCGCAAAAAGCCTTCCTTGTCTGCATCCAGAATAGCAACCAAAGACACCTCTGGGATATCCAATCCTTCTCGCAGAAGATTGATGCCCACCAGCACATCAAATTCACCTAAGCGCAAATCTCGTATAATCTCCATGCGCTCCACAGTCTCCACATCGTGGTGCATATAGCGCACTCGAATGCCCATGCGTTCCAGATAAGCAGTCAGATCCTCTGCCATCTTTTTTGTCAGCGTAGTGATCAGCACCCGTTCATTTTTAGCGGATCGCTGCTGAATTTCGGAGAACAAGTCCTCAATTTGTCCCTCTACCGGCCGTACCAATATTTCCGGATCCACCAGCCCTGTTGGACGGATGACCTGTTCAGCGATCCGGGCAGAGTGTTCTTGCTCAAAGGGACCTGGTGTGGCACTGACATAGATGGCCTGGTGTATATGCCCATAGAATTCGTCAAAATTCAGCGGGCGGTTATCAAATGCGCTTGGTAGGCGAAAACCGTAATCCACCAATGTCTGTTTCCGGGCACGATCGCCAGCATACATGGCACGAACCTGGGGCAGCGTCACATGACTCTCATCCACCACCAACAGAAAATCTTCAGGGAAGTGATCCAGGAGCGTGTAGGGTACGCTCCCCGGCGGTCTGCCAGACAGTACACGGGAATAGTTCTCAATGCCGCTGCAAAACCCGATTTCCTCCAGCATTTCCATGTCGTACTGCGTACGCTGCTGAATACGCTGGGCTTCGATGAGCTTGTGATTCTCTGTAAACCACGCCACCCGTTCATGCATCTCCCGACGAATCTCTTCTATCGCCTTTTTTCGCTTACTATCACCCACAACATAATGCGATGCCGGCAAAATCGCTGCATATTGCATTGTTGCTGTTACTTTCCCTGTCACCGCCTGTACTTCACAGATGCGGTCAATCTCATCTCCAAAATATTCCACTCGGATGACTTTATCCGTAGAGGAGGCCGGATAGATTTCCAACACATCTCCGCGCACTCGAAACTTGTTTCGAACAAAATTCACATCGTTGCGCTCATATTGAATTGCCACCAACTCGTGAATCAACTGTTCCATAGGCTTTTCCATACCCTGGCGGATGGAAACTGTCATAGAACGGTATTCCTCCGGGCTGCCGAGTGAATAGATACAAGAGACACTCGCCACGATGATCACATCTCGCCGTTCTGCCAGCGAGGCAGTAGCGCTGTGACGCATTTTATCGATTTCATCGTTAATAGAGGAGTCTTTCTCAATATAGCTATCTGTACTGGGGATATAAGCCTCCGGCTGGTAGTAATCATAGTAAGAAACAAAATATTCCACGGCATTTTCAGGAAAAAACTCTCGAAATTCCGAGCAAAGCTGCGCCGCTAAGATCTTATTATGTGCCAACACCAAGGTGGGCTTATTGACCTGTGCAATAACATTGGCAATGGTATAGGTCTTTCCCGAACCTGTCGCACCCAGCAGTGTTTGCTCATGCGCACCATTTTGAATGCCTTCCACCAAGGCAGCGATGGCCTCCGGCTGATCTCCAGTAGGCTGAAAAGGGGCGTGCAGTACAAAATGATCCATGGCATTTCCTCCCTTTGAAAAGAAAATATGTGCTTACTCCCAATCCAACAGCTGCCGCATGGAAATTACATCGCCCTGTTTTCCTACAACCAGATGATCCAGCAGCTGAATATGTACACCGCCCAATGCGTCTTTTAAACTATTGGTAGTAAACAAATCCATGTCGGAAAATTCCGCATTGCCATAAGGGTGATTATGTGCCAGAATGATCCGTGTGCTGTGTCTACGGACAGCACACTCTACGATCTGACGAATATCAAAGGACACATTATTTTCTGTACCAACAGCAATTTCAACGCAGTCAAGCAATTGCAAATATTCGCCTAAACACAACAGCAGCAACCGTTCCTCTGTATGGAATCCCAGTTTTGCCTGCACATATTCCCGAATTTTTGTATCTGTGTCAAGTGTCCTCCGTTCCCGCAGGCGGTCCAACTGATACTGTCGGGCAACTTGGGGAATCAACTTCAGAAAAACTGCTGCATTCTCGCTGATGCCCTTAATTTGTTTCAGATCCTGAATATCTGCATCCAACACACCAGAAAGGGAGTGAAACTCACGAATTAATTCATGGCCAATAGGATTGGTGTTCACGCGCGGCAATGCATAGAACAGCAGCAGTTCTAGTATTTCATGCGATTCAAATGCATCCAATCCACTTTTTAAGAAACGATTGCGCATACGCTCCCGGTGACCGTGGTGCGTATGTGCAGGTCTTGACTTTTCTGGGGCTTTTTCTTTTTTCTTTTTCTCGTACTGCTCTTCTGCCTCTGCACGATCTTGGGTATTTTTCTCCTCCGAATCCATGGGGTTCCCTCCTTTCTGGATTTTTCTTTGGACGATACTGCTCTCACAGTGGTTGCCTAAAGTTTATATCTACACCCATAAGAACATACACATATCGTTTTAGGGTCTGTTTCGTATCTTGGGCGCGAAGAGATGCGAAACAAGCTTTTAGACAAATTCCCAATGAGTAGGAATACTTCATAACTATTCACGAAATAACTATTCACAAAACCGTCTCTTTCTTTTTTCGGAAAAATATGCTATACTAGTACCATACCATTTAGGAAAAGGAGTTTGCTATAAGTACTATGGTACGATATAGCAGGAAAATACCTATGAAACAATTTCTCATTCAAGAAAATGACAGCGGTCAGCGGCTCGATCGATTTTTGAAAAAAATGCTGCCCCATCTACCGCAAAGCCTCATCTATAAGTGGATTCGCACCAAGCATATCAAGATAAACAAGAAACGGTGTACCCCGGAGCAGCGGCTTCAAACCGGCGACCAAGTTATGCTCTTTCTCTCTGACACCTACTTTCTGCCGGAACCTTCATCATCACCCATGACCTCCCAGCCAGATATGACATTCTTACAGGCACCGAGTGCACTGCAAATCGTTTTTGAAAACGAGCATATTCTAGTGGTTGCCAAACCAGTGGGTCTGGTGGTGCACTGTGACAACCGAAAAACACCTGACACACTCATCCACCGTATCCTGCACTATCTTTACGACACTGGCGCATACCATCCAGAAACAGAACAGAGTTTCACGCCCGCTCTTTGCAATCGGCTGGATCGCAACACCGGCGGAATGGTCATTGCCGCCAAAACAGCAGCGACACTGCGGGAAGTCAACCGGCTGATTCGAGAAAATCGAATTCACAAGACTTATCTCTGTACAACGGTGGGTACGCCTGTCCCGGAGGCAGCGGTACTGGCTGCGTGGCATCAAAAATCTGCCACGCATAACACGGTCACCATTCAGGACGAACCGGCAGAAGGATTCCAGAAAATTTGCACAGGATATCGGGTACTAGCGAAAAATGCCCGGCATACGCTGCTTGCCGTTGAGCTGATCACAGGCAGAACGCACCAGATCCGAGCGCATCTCGCCCACATCGGCACGCCGATCTTGGGGGATACCAAATACGGCAACAACGCGGAAAACCGCCGATGCCGCCGTAAATATCAGTGCCTTTGGGCGTTTCAGCTGCGCTTTTCCACCGATGCAAATACATGCCTGGCGGCACTGGATGGCCTGACACTCCAAACCCCGTTGCCAGAATTTGTCTCACAAGAGTTTCCGACATTTTCCACCGCCGATCTCCTGCTATGAGATAAAAACCAACTTACGTCCAAAGCCGTCAGGCGATCTTTGTGCAATGTTGCCTTAGAGCCTGTTTCGTATCTTGGCATGCATAGATTTTCGAAGGCATTTTCGTTGGTTTCAAGGAAAAGATTCACATACAGGCTTTCGCCTAGCAAGGATCTTTCACGCAGAAATCGGCAAAATGCACCGAAAAATGCGTGCGAGGAGATGCGAAACAGGCTCTTAGATCATGCCTGGAGCATTTTTGTAACGATTTCCTTGATGATACCTGGATTGGCCTTTCCCTTAGATGCCTTCATACACTGCCCTACTAGATAGCCCAGCGCATTTGTCTTGCCATTTTTATAATCGTTCACCGACTTTTCATTCTGCGCCAGCACATCTCTTGCCAACTGTTCCAGAAAGTCCACATCGGAATTCTGTTTCATCCCTTTTTCCTCAATGATCGCCACCGGATCCTTATCCTCCTCAACAATCACTGCAAAGACTTTCTTCGCCGAAGCGTTAGAGATCACACCTTTTTCCACCTGTTCAATCAATGCGGTCAAATGTTCTGGGGTGAGTGCTGTTTCT
>CASDUD010000185.1 GCA_949283725.1 uncultured Ruminococcus sp. | reverse complement strand
CGCGTGGAGTGGATCGAAGAAACAAAGGGCGCGACAGAAACGACACCCGGTGTATTCCGCACAGTAGACCCCGCCCTGCTTTACGCCCGCACCAAAGAAGCCGATGCCAAAGCGGATTATGTGGTGGTCTATATGCACTGGGGCATTGAGGCGGTGACTTACCAGGAAGAATATCAAACAGAAACCGGTCGACGGCTTATAGACAGCGGCGCAGATGTGGTCATCGGCGATCATCCCCATCGATTGCAAGGCATTGAGTTTTATCTGGGTAAGCCCATTGTATATTCTCTTGGGAATTTCTGGTTTAACGGAAAATCTATGGATACAACGCTGGCGCAGCTCCACCTCACCGGCACTCGCAAACATCCAGAGACTGCCCTTCAGCTGATCCCCGCAAGACAGCACAACTGTCAGGTGGAATATCTCGAAGAGCCCGCACAGCAGGCAGCATTCTATCAGAATATGGAAGCGCTGTCCAGCGCCTATGGCATTTCGGTAGACGAAAAGGGTTATGTGACGCCAAAGGAAGCAGTCTCCGGGGAATGATGCGGCGCCATTGCCCCCATTTGACAATTCTCCCCTGCCTATGGTATACTAGAACTTGTTTACATAAACATATATGCACATCTTTTCGGCAAAATTTTCCGTCTGCTGCATGAAAAAAGATGTGAAACATCACAACGTAGGATGGCAGGAAGGAGGAAGCGTTATGGCAAATGAGAATATCCAGCAGGAAGTGGAGGAGATCCTGGCGGCAAAACAGCACGGTGACACCGCCGATCAGAATCCACCGCAGGAAACGGTACGCCATACCGAGCAGGTATATACAGATACGCCGATCTTGTTCCGTGCCTCCCAGATGCAGCAGACGGATACAGCCACACGAAAGCTGCACCAATTGCAGCGAATGAGCAACGATTTTCAGCATTCCGTGGAATATATCTTCTATCAGCAGGCAAAGTTTATGGAAACATTTACGGATCACTATTCCAAATGTGTCCGCTTCTATGCCTACTATCCCACCTATCGGGATATGTCCTTTTCCCAACTGCGGTGCTATTTTACTTGGCGTACGCAAATACGCCGGGGCGAGTATGTAAATATTGGCTTTTCTTATGCCTATGTCTATCTCTTCGAACTGTTCCATCTAATCGGCGTGCCCGATGCGATGGCAGGCTATGAAGCCATTCGCACATTCTGCCGCCAGTTTGCCCCGGGCAATCCGGGGTTTTTGCAGAATGTCAACCGCTGGCTATATGATTTTGTGATTTACTATGGGTTAGACCCTGCCCTACTACCCTTGGACTGGACTGCGCATTCGCCAGAAAAACAGCAGGCGCAAGCTGCCCTGCGCTTTCGAGCATCGTCGATGTCCGCAGAGCAGCTCCTCCAACATATGAATACGCTCTCTCCCGTGCCGCTGTCCCAGCTGGACGCATACCAGGCACATCCGGCGGCGTTCACCCGCACATTCTATCAGTTCTATCACCTGTTAGCACAGTATTTCCAGCAGCACCGCACGATGTCCCTGGAAGAATATCTCTTTGGCAATGAAGCCGAATACCCCTATGTCATCTTTCCCAACGCTATCTTTTATGCACAGCTGTTACCCAACGACCGCACATATTCTACCCGAGACGGGCAAAGCTATCGCTGTGTCAACGGTATTTGGTATAGGCGCTATCTGCCCGCTCGCAACAAAACAGCAGGACAGCTGACCAGCTTTTTTCAAGCAACAGATGCCGCCCTCCGCGCTGTCTTTGATATGCCGTCTCCTGAGCAGCCTCCGAAAGCACTGCCCAAATATCAGCAGGCACTCTTGCAGCGTGCAGTGGATCAGCTGCCAAAGCCCAAGCCGGCGCTGACCTTTGACTTATCTCAACTCGCAGAAATCCGGCGTGCCGCCGATGACACCCGCAATAAGCTACTGACCGAAGAAGAGCGCATGGAACGAATCGACTCGCCCGAACTACAAGCATCCCCCTCAGAAACACCAGAAACAATACTGGCACCCATATCACCGCCTGTCCCCCTGTCTGATAGCAGCCCCTCCGCACCGGACACGGACACCGCTGCCGGATGGGCGGCACTCTCGGAGACAGAACAGGCGTTTTTGCGCTGCCTGTTGACAAATACCTCCTATGAAACACTGCTGCGCCAGACGCATACCATGCCCTCCTTGCTGGCTGACCATATCAATGCCGTGCTGTGGGACGATTTTGGCGATACCGTCATCGCCTTTGACGGTGACACACCTACGCTGGTGGAAGATTATCTCGACGACTTGAAAGGAATGATGCCCCTATGACCACAAAAGTACCCAAGCGCATGGCTTCTGCCATCATCCAATCGCTGAAAGGCGGCGTTGTCCCCCGCATTGGGCTGCCCTATATCACAGTGGGCCGAGAAAAAGAAATTGCCGCTCTGCTCCACGATGTGGAGATCATGGAACAAGGCGGGGCTGCCTTTCGCTTTCTCGTGGGGAAGTATGGAAGCGGCAAGAGTTTCCTGCTCCAGACGCTGCGCAGCTATGTGATGGATCGGAACTTTGTGGTGGTGGACGCCGACCTGTCCCCGGAACGCCGCCTGCAAGGCACAAAGGGGCAGGGGCTTGCCACCTATCGAGAACTCATCCGGAATATGTCCACCAAGACACGCCCCGATGGCGGCGCCCTGACGCTGATCCTCGAACGCTGGCTCAGCGGTATTCAACAGGCAGTCGCCACCGAGACGGGACTCGACAGCCAATCCCCAGCATTTCACAAAGCCGTCGACCAGAAGATCGCCGCTGTCATTGGTACACTGCACGAGATGGTACACGGATTTGACTTTGCCCAGCTTCTCACCCGCTACTATCACGCCTATTGGGACGGAGACGACGAAACCAAGGCGAAGGTCATCAAATGGTTTCGGGGCGAATACACCACAAAAACCGAGGCAAAAGCCGATCTTGGCGTGCAGATCATCATCACCGATGCAGACTGGTACGAGTATCTCAAGCTGTTTGCCATCTTCTTGAAACAGGCGGGTTATAGTGGGCTGCTCATCCTCATCGATGAACTAGTCAACATCTACAAAATTCCCAATCAGATCACCCGTCAGTACAATTATGAAAAGATTCTCACCATGTATAACGACGCCCTTCAAGGAAAGGCACAGTACCTCGGCATTCTTATGGGCGGCACGCCGCAGTGCGTGGAGGATACCCGTCGGGGCGTTTACAGCTATGAAGCCCTGCGCTCTCGGCTTTCAGAGGGACGTTTCGGAAGAGAAGGTGTATATGACCTGTTGGCGCCTGTCATTCATCTGCTGCCGCTGACAAGTGAGGAGTTGCTGGTGCTGACGGAAAAGCTGACGGATATTCACGCGGGACTTTATAACTATACCCCACGCCTGACCCAGGAAGAACGCATCCAGTTTCTACAAATTGAATTTGCCCGCATCGGGGCGGACACCCATATCACACCGCGCGAGGTCATCCGCGATTTTATCGAACTGCTTGACATCCTGTATCAGGATCCGTCCCGATCGGCGGCGGCACTTTTACAGTCCCCTGAATTTTCATACGCTACGGCACAACCAGAAACGGAGGAGACCATCGCCCCGCAATTCGCCGAATTTGACCTTTGAAAGGAGTGCACAGCATGCACATCATCGACGAATACGCCCCCTTTATTCAAGACTTTATCTATCAAAATCACTGGACATCGCTCCGTGCCATCCAGGTGGCCGCCGGAGATGCCATTCTGCACACCGATGCCCATGTACTGCTCGCCGCCTCCACCGCCTCTGGCAAGACGGAGGCGGCTTTTTTTCCCATCCTCACCCAGTTCTATGAAGAACCACCCACTTCGGTGGGCGCCATTTACATTGCGCCGCTGAAGGCACTTATCAACGACCAGTTCCAGCGGCTGGAGACGTTATGTGCCGAAGCGGATATCCCCGTCTGGCACTGGCACGGCGATGTGTCCCAATCGCACAAGGCAAAACTGCTGCGATACCCTTCTGGCATTTTACAAATTACGCCGGAGTCGCTCGAAGCGCTCTTGTTGCGCAAGCACGCTGCCATTCCGAAGCTGTTCCACGACCTGCGCTATATCGTCATCGATGAGATCCACTCACTGATACGGGGCGACCGGGGCGGCCAGACGCTCTGCCTAATCGAACGGCTTTCCCGAATCGCCGGCGTCAATCCGCGGCGCATTGGGCTGTCCGCCACCATCGGCGATCCGGAATCCGTAGGTGCATTTTTGGCATATGGCACAGGACGGGAAACGATCATCCCACGAATTCAGGCTACAGGGACAAAGTGGCGGCTCTCACTGGAGCATTTCTACTGCCAGGGGGCACAGGCAGGACAGACAGAACCAACCACGTCGGCCATGCCGGCACTAGCCGCCCCGACCGATACCGCCCCCGATGCGGCAGACCCGGGGCTTGGCTATATCTTTTCCCACACACGCGGGAAAAAGTGTCTCATCTTTGTCAATTCCCGAGAGGAATGCGAGGCAGTGACCACAACGCTGCGGCAGTATTGTGAAGCACGTCACGAGCCAGACCGCTTTCTCATCCACCACGGCAACCTCTCCGCCGCCTATCGAGAGACCACCGAAGAAATCATGAAGGATGAAGAAACGTATCAGACCACCGTCACCACCGCTACGCTGGAACTGGGCATTGACATCGGACGGCTGGAACGTGCCTTTCAGATCGATGCACCCTTTACTGTCACCTCCTTTTTACAGCGAATGGGGCGCACGGGGCGGCGAAACCTGCCGCCAGAGATGTGGTTCGTCATCCGGGAGGAACTGCCCGAGCCGCGTGCCATGCTGCCAACGACGATCCCGTGGAAACTGCTCCAGGCGATCGCATTGATACAACTCTATCTGGAACAACGCTGGGTCGAACCGCCCCGGCTGGAACGAATGCCCTACAGTCTGCTCTATCATCAGACAATGAGCACGCTCGCCAGCTGTGGGGAGATGTCTCCGGCAGCACTCGCCTCTCGGGTGCTGACGCTGCACTATTTCCACCGGATCTCCGCCGAGGATTATCAGTGTCTCCTGCGCCACCTGTTGGAGATCGACCACATTCAGCGCACGGAACAAGGCGGGCTGATCGTAGGGCTTGCGGGAGAACGCATTGTGAACGCCTTTCGCTTCTATGCCGTATTCCAGGAGAATCCGGAATATACCGTGCGCTGCCAGTCGGAGGAACTGGGTACCATTGTCCAGCCCCCGCCGGTGGGCGAAAAACTCGCCATCGCCGGGCGTGTCTGGGAAGTCGAAGAGATCGACCACAAACGCTGTGTGGTCTACTGCCAGCCAGTGAAAGGAAAAGTGCCCGCCTACTTCGGGGATTGCCCTGGTGACATCCACACCCGCATTCTAGAACGAATGCGCCAAGTATTGATAGAGGAAACGATGTATCCTTATTTGATGCAAAACGCCGCCGCCCGGCTGACACGTGCCAGAAAAAGTGCGGCGCACGCCGGAGCCGCCACCGAACCGCTGGTCTGTCTGGGCGGCAATATGTGGTGCTTTTTCCCTTGGCTGGGCACGTACGCCTTTTTGGCATTGGAACGGCTTCTGAAGCGCAAATGCGCCAGTGCGCTACAGCTTTCGGGACTGGATGTGTACCGCCCGTATTTTATGATCTTCAAAATGCAGGCATCGAAAGAGAAATTTTTTGCTGTCCTCAAGGCGGCCGCCGAAGCGCCGCTCGACCCGATGGAACTGGTCTATGCGGGCGAAGTCCCGTATTTCGAGAAATATGACACCTTTCTCCCGGAAGCATTGGTAAAAAAAGGATTTGCCTATGGTGTACTCGACCTAGCGGGCATGCGCCAGCGCATCCGCCAGCTGCCTTGACAGCCAGCGGCCAGACATGGTATAATGAAACAAACAAAAGACAACACGTACGCCAGGTACACGCTGCACAATGCTGCGATGTCCTGCGCGCTGTCTGCGGCGAATGGCCGTACAGACAAATACTCGGAATGGAGGTCCTTATGTCCAAGCTGCCCAAAAATCCCTCGCCCACTGCGTCGACCCCCCAGACATCCCCGAAAAGATCCTCTGGCGCGGCAAAATGTTTTGCCTCTGTGGGGCTGTTTCTGCTGACGCTGATTTTCAGCCTGCTCTTTTTGAG
>CASDUD010000184.1 GCA_949283725.1 uncultured Ruminococcus sp. | reverse complement strand
TGACCTATGAAGTCAACAAAACTGATTGGGTGTTACAGCTTGGTGACTGGGCGTACTGGTCGAAGGAGGGAGATCAGTATTATGCTGCCACGCGTTCTTCCGATTTTATTATGCAATATATGCCTGTTTTTGCAAAAGCTGCTGAAGATGATCGTTGGCTGACGTTGTATGAAAGCACCTACAGCATCATCCGTCAGTTTTTGAACGACTATGGCACAGGTATTTTGCCCGACTTCATCATTAAAGACCTTGCAACCGGAAAATTTATTCCGGCACCTGCAAATTTCCTGGAAAGTGAAAATGATGGCAACTATTATTATAATGCCTGCCGCACGCCGTGGCGCATCAGCATGGATTATTTAATTAACGGGAATGAAGATGCAAAGGAATACGCAGATGTAATCAACGCTTTTATCATAGAGGAAACAGACAACGATCCATGGAATATCATGGCAGGCTATACGCCTGAGGGAATTGCTGTTTCCAACTGGAATGACCTTTGCTTCAACGCACCGTTTATGATTGCTGCAGCCTGCAGTGAAGATACCGCATGGCATGATAAAATCAGAGAAATGTGTTTGAATTATGGAGAGGATGTATATTTTGGTGACACCATCACTATGCTATGTCTAATTGTGGACGATGGCGGTTGGATTGTGCCTGAAAGTACAAATACAAATATGTACGGCGATGTAAATGCTGACGGAGCATTTTCTATTGCTGATGTTGTTGTACTTCAGAAGTGGCTGCTCTGCGTGCCGGATATTACTCTTGCGAACTGGGCGGCAGGAGATCTATATGAAGATAATATCATAAATGTCTTTGATTTATATCTTATGAGAAGATCGTTGATAGAACAATAAGAAAATTCCCTGCAAGGCAGCTGTACAAGTTCCAGCAAAAACGAGTACTAGAAAAGCGCCCTCCTATGATATCGATATCATAGGAGGGCGAATTTATACCAAAAAAATACAGACATATCAAAGAATGCAAAATTGATCAGGCTCATATATCTATTCTATCACTTCTTCTGCACAAATCTGCAATTCTCAGCCGCTTCCTTTTTTGTTATTATAGAGATAGGGCAGAGCCTAAAAATCTCAACAGGAGGTGTCCTTGGGCAGTTGGGGTGAATGCACAAAAGCCGCTTTCTTTCTAATGTATATTTTAAATTTCACTATAAAACTACCAAAAGTTGATCTATTTCTTTATGCATTTTTACTAAAGTTATGATTTTATCTCAATTTCTCTTGACATTTCTCCGAAGTTAGATTATAATAATGACGATCCGAATTCGGAAGAGATTGTAATACAAATATATAAGCGACACCAAAAGAGCCGTCAAGCGGCTTTTGTATGGTATTGCCTACAGATTCATCGGAGGACTTACCGTCGCAACGGTATTGGTCGACTGTCAGAAGATGTCGGGTGCGCCCGGTTATTGTAAAAGATAACCAGGCGCACCCTTTTTGTCTATTTACAGCAGACTGCCCTCCAAACTCAACTCAAGGAGAGAAATTGCCATGAAAATTATTACCATTAGTAGAGAGTTCGCCAGCGGCGGACGAGAATTGGGCAAACGTTTGGCAGACGCCATGGGAATCCCTTGTTATGACCACGAGATTATCGAACTGGTTGCCAAGCAGCAGGGACTGGATAAAAACTATGTAGAATATCTCTCCGAACAGGACCTTCATAGCTTTTATGCCAAAACCATTGCCCACCGTTTTCTGATTCCACATCCTATGGGGCAACAGCCAGCCAAGGTGATAACAGCAGAGCACGAGATTATGAAAAAATTAGCCATGCAGGGGGATTGTGTGATCATAGGTCGCTGTGCCGATGTGATCCTCCGGGAGATGCATCCCTTTGATATCTTCGTCTACGCCGATGAACCCTCAAAGTTGGAGCGGTGTAAGGCCAGAGAACAGGGCGACCGGCCACTATCTGATAAGGAAATTCGCAAACGTATCAAACAGATCGACAAAGAGTGCATTGCCTATCGCAAGCTGTTTACCGAGACAGACTGGGCGGATATGGCATCCTATCATCTCTGTGTCAATACCTCTGGTAGAGAGATCAAAACGCTTGTCCCGGCCATCGCCGCTTATACAGCAGCCTGGTTCCAGAAAGGAGGTGCCTGAGTATAGCAAACGCACGAAATCAGTTGATTTTCCGGAATGTGGCGCCTGCGATCCTGTCCAACGCCTGCGTCTTTCTATTTTCCGTAGTAGACGGTGTGTTCGTGGGCAATGGCGTGGGAAGCCAGGCACTAGGTGCGGTGAATTTGGCGCTGCCCTTTGTACTGTTGGCTCAGGCGCTAAATGCGATGGCTAGCATCGGCGGTGTTACCATTACAGCGATCCGCTTTGGTCGAGGAGACAAAGAGGGCGCACAACAAGCATTTCTCCACGCTTTGACCCTAAATCTAATTGTGGGAATCCTCATCACGCTTGCCGGTTGTGTCTTTACTGGTGGCGTAAGCAATCTGTTGGGAGCATCTGGAGACTATGTTTCACTGGTGCATGAGTATGTATTCTGGTATGCGCTGTTTGCAATTCCCAATGCGTTGTCGCTGAATCTCCAGTCCTTCTGCCGCAACGATGGTTCACCTGGGCTGGTTGCTATGACCAATGTAATCAGCACCGCCTTAAATATCTTTTTGGACTGGTTATTTGTCTTTCCCCTTCACATGGGCGTTATGGGTGCCGCTGTGGCAACGGGAATTTCCCAGACGGTTGGGTTCTTCGTGATTCTCACCCACTATATCTGGAAGAAAGGCGAATTGTGAATTCGAGGCTATCGCCCTCAGGGGAAGCTGTTTCGAAAAATTGCCTTTCGGGGATTGCCCGAGGCCATTGCGCAGTTTTCCACACCGGTGACAACTCTGTGTATGAACTATACCCTGATGGCATCCTTCGGGGACATTGGCATCAATGCCTTTGCGATTATCTCATACTTGTCGTCTTTCACCATGTCTGTCTTTTTCGGCGCTTCTGAGGGTATGCAGCCTCTGTTTGGTCAAGCCTATGGTGCCAAAGAGGGCGAAAATTTGAACCATGACTTTCGGGTTGGGTTATGGATTAGTGTGATTGGCAGTGCCATTTGCGTGGCAATCTATGTGATCTTCCCCCATTTCTTATGTGGCTTATTCGGCGCCGACGCAGAGACTGCGCAATTTACCGAACGGCATATGTGGGAGTATTGCTGGGGCTTTATTGTGGGAAGCATCAATATTATGTTCTCGGCATACTTCTACTCCACCAAACGTTCTGGCCAGGCCATCGGACTGAATATCATCCGAAGTTTGGTGATGAATACCCTAGTGATCACCCTGCTCCCCATGTTGTTTGGCGATGCTGTCGTGTGGCATACATTTGGCATCTACGAAGTATTGGTTTTGATAATCGGTCTGGGGATGAAGCGTATCTCAGAGCGTAAGGGGTTGGTATATCGATAAAAGAGAGGGCCAATATATAGTCCAAATCTGGAACTGTATGCAAAATCGCCACCGAGTCTGTTGCAAAGGAGTTGTGTGGGCAGACTTTTTGCATTTGCGGACAATGACTGTTTCCATTTGCCCCTCCTAAAACGCTACTGTACGTTGGAGCCAGCTCTCCGCCACCATCTCCTCTCGCAGGCCAAACCCATGGTGCATCCGCTTTTTTCACTGGATATGGGGCGGGTTATAAATCTGATTTTGCAAGTAGGATTTGGAGCGAAAAGATTAAAAAAGTCGATTTTTATCTCGAAACAATAGCCCACTGCTTGCCCCAAAATATCACCATTTTTCTACAAAAGGTGTCATTGTATTCAAGTAAGCGTTTTTAGTTATAACTGCACTGCACGATTGATACAATTGTGCAGTGCTTTCTTTTTGAAAAAATGCCGAAAATGCCTGCTGTGGTTTCTTTCGGGTTGCGTTTTTTCTGAAATTCATTTTTGCAATGCCAATAACATTGTAAGCCTCTACAAAAAGCGATACATTAGCGCTAAGTATTTCAAAATACCGACTGCGTCGTCGCAATATCGGAATATAAGTGCCGCAAATCCGCATGGATGCTTTCAGCCGTAAAAATATCGCTTTTATCAGGAATGTTTCGTATACGCTTACCCGGATAGATGATGTCAATATATCCCAAGTATCCGCTGGTATAGTAATGCTCAACCTTAGCATTGCTGTTAACTATTTTCTGAATGCGCTTCGGCGATTTATCAAAGGCGACGTCAAAGCCTACAATTTTTCGTGGATTTTGGCTATCGGTGTTGGGCAGAACGAAATCATTGAATGGGACAAAAAATACAAAGAAACAGATGATTTATCCAACAAATCATTGAACATAAGTTTCAAGAAAATCGCCCCGGAAAAGCTGAAGGCATATATGGCAGAACATCCAGATGCGAAATTTCCGGGGTATTTGGATGCATTGCTACAGCAATCAGGGACTTGACTTTGTTTACATATAAAGGTATAATGTTAGCAGAAAGGGGGAATTGTATGAAATTTTTGCATTTGAGCGATTTGCATCTGGGGCGAAAGTTTTACCAGATTTCTCTACTCGACATACAGGAAAAAATTTTGAAAGCAACACTAGACTATATTGATGAAAACCAGGTGGAAGGCATATTTCTGGCAGGCGATATCTATGACAAGGGTGTTCCAGTAGCTGATGCTGTCACAGTGCTGGATAATTTTTTGACTCAGCTGGCGAAACGTCATGTGAAGGTGTTTCTCATCAGTGGCAACCACGATTCCCCAGAACGGTTGCAATTTGGTAGTACGCTGTTTCAATCAAACAATATTCATATCGCAAGCCATTTTCACGGGACGTTGGAACACGTGGGCATAAAAGACGCATATGGACAGCTGAATATTTATATGCTGCCCTTTGTGAAATTGGCGCAGATCGCCTGTTGTTATCCAGAAGAACATTTCCATACATTGCAGGATGCCATTGCCTTTGTAATTGACCAG
>CASDUD010000183.1 GCA_949283725.1 uncultured Ruminococcus sp. | reverse complement strand
AGAAAAGAAAAGGCTGCATAAAAAAAGCAGATAGCGTCGTACAAGATCGATGACAAGGACATTTCGTTGTTTCATATTTTTTGTATGCATATATAGACCATTCCTTTCATTTTTGTAGTGTAATAAGAACATATTCATATAAAATAACTGCTAAGTGTTTAGCTAAATGGACTGTTTCCAATCTTGAAGCGTTTTCCTTGGGGTTTCTGTTTGCATCCATTGGGACATAATACAACAACCCGTTGCGCCAGCTTGCTGTAATTCTGGTAAATAACTCTTTTGAATGCCGCCAATGGCAAATACGGGAATGGAAACAGCATGGCATACTTCTGATAAAAAAGCCAAACCGCGGGGTGGTACACCTTCTTTGCAAGAAGTTGTGTAAATGTGTCCGGCGATCAGCCATTGCGCTCCGACACGCTCTGCCAAAACGGCCTCTTTCACATGATGAACAGAAACACCAAAGGAAAGCTGCGCCAGAATTTCTTGGGGAAGCTGTGCTAAAAGAGGAACAGGAAGCTGTATAGGTATCTGAAATGCTAGTGCTGTTTTCCAAAAAGTATTCAGAATAAGGGGAATATGATACGCTTGGCAGATCGGCAAGCACTGGTGAACAAGTGTTTCATATGCTGCTGCTGACAAATCCTTTTCTCGAAGTAAGATTCCATCCACGCCGCCTGCTGCCATTTCAGTCAGTTGGTGCAGAAAATCACATTTACAAAGTTTTCGATTTGTAATGCCAATTAATTTCATAGGAAATTCGTATTGATGTAATCGGTATATACCGGTTGCATGCCCTGCCGTATAATGGCACTGTGGATTTCTTGAAGCGTGCGCGGGTCAGAAATTTCAAACTGTGCATCTCCCCTTTGCTGATGTGCCTCATTGTGACCACCAATCCCCACATTTACACCGGCAGAAATTTTCGTAGCAGCAAGTCCAATGACATGATCACGAAATTCGGCACGTTCCCGGGTGGAGATAGTAAACCCAGCAAAAGGCAGAAAAATCCGACACGCCAACATCATTTGTAATAGCTGCGTTTCGTGGACGTCATTCGGGTTTGTTTCTTCATGATTTTTATAGGGACGCAGTCGAGGGAAGGAGAGTGCTATTTCGCCATGTGGATATTTTTTTTGCAGTAGCGATGCGTGAATGCCAGTAGCGAACATATCCTTCCGAAAATCAGAAAGTCCAAGAAGCACACCAAAGCCTACGCCCCGCATACCACCCATAAGTGCACGCTCTTGGGCACAGATTCGATAAGGGAAACAGCGTTTGGCACCCGCCAGGTGCATCTTTCCATAACATTCTATATCATATGTTTCCTGGAATACCGTGACGAAGTCTGCGCCACATTGTTGCAACATAGCATATTCATCGCTGTTCATAGGGTAAACTTCTAAACCAATGGTAGAAAAGTATTTTCTAGCAATTTTCACTGCTTCAGCAATATAGTCCGGCCCGGAAATGCTGCGGCTCTCGCCTGTCAGCAAAAGAATTTCTCGCATCCCTGTTTGAGCGATGGCTTGCATTTCCTTTTCAATTTCTTCTGCATTCAGCTTGCATCGGGTGATAGGGTTTTTACAGTTGAAGCCACAGTATACACATTGATTTTCACAATAGTTGGAAATATATAGCGGTGTAAAAATCAACACGTTGTTGCCAAAGTGTGCGGCTCGCACGGCTTTAGCTCGTTGTGCCATCTGCTCCAGAAACGGTTCTGCGGCGGCAGAGAGTAATGCACCAAAATCATCGAAAGAAAGTATATCTTTTTCCAATGCTGACCGGACATTGCCAGCAGTGTATTTTTCAGGTTGATACTGTGCTCGAGCCGCTGCTACCTGATCAAAGATATCCGAATGAATATTCTCCATACTCGGTTGAAATTCCATGGGATCATATATTTTACGCATAACACACTTCCTTCAATCTCGCAAAAATCCGGTCAGTGGACTGGATGCCTCTGCACCGGATGATAACACGCGTCCAAGTTTGGCAAGATAGGCCATTCTGCCTGCCTCAATCGCGAACCGAAACGCCTTTGCCATCTGGGCGCAGTTATTCGCTGTGGCAATGGCAGTGTTTGCCATAACAGCAGCTGCCCCCATTTCCATAGCCTCACAAGCCTGAGAAGGTGCCCCTATGCCGGCATCCACAATAATTGGCAGATCGATCTCATCAATGAGAATTTGAATAAAATCCTTTGTACGTAGCCCTTTGTTGCTGCCAATTGGTGCGCCCAATGGCATAATGGCTGTAGCCCCCGCCTCTGCCAGGCGGCGTGCAGCAACTAGATCTGGATACATATAGGGTAAGACATGAAAGCCTTCTTTTGCCAAGATTTCCGTCGCTCGGATGGTTTCCGCATTGTCTGGGAGGAGATACTTTGCATCTGGGATTACTTCTACCTTTACAAAATCCCCGCAGCCCAATTCTCTAGAGAGACGTGCAATGCGCACGGCTTCTTCAGCGTTTCGTGCGCCGGAGGTGTTTGGGAGGAGTACCAGTTCTTTCGGTAGATAGTCTAGTATATTTTCGGGGCTATTGGCATCAGCACGACGTAGGGCAATGGTAGCAATTTCGCTGCCGCCATAGGTCATTACATCATGGATGAGTTGCAAAGAAAATTTGCCAGATCCAAGGATAAAGCGGGAATGGAATGTTTTTCCGCCTAAAATCAGCGGGTCTTCTTTTGGTGTATACATATACATAAAACCTCATTTCTTATCAATTGTACTGATGCGTCACTTCGGGCTTAACCACCACCCATGAAGTTCACGATTTCCAGCACATCTTCTTCAGAGAGCATTGTTTCTGAAAAGGATGCTTTCGGTATAATTTCACCGTTCCGTTCTACCGCTACACGCGCTGCGATATAGCCTTGGCTTTGTAAAAAATCCGCCAGGGACATTGACGCATCCAGCGTTACCAACACACCGTTTACTGTCATCATACACCCCTCCTTTTGCAAAAGGCAATTTGTATAAATATGAGCCCTGTTTGGTGCCTATTTTCGTTTCCAAGGTTCCTTTCTATTATATCACGATTTGAAACAAGTTGCAATGGGTTCTTTTTAAAAGTACAGGGCTTACGCATGAACATACAAAATGCACAAATTTATAGTTGTATTTTTATTCCTAAATTGTTATGTCTAGTTCTTTTCTCTGAAATAATCAGGCACAAGTCAAACTTTCAAATGGACTTTTTGTGCAAAATGCCCTTCATGCGCGAGCCCTGTTTAAAAGTATTGTAAGTCTCTGCAAAAAGCGATGCAAGAGCGCTAATCGTTTCGAGTATTTTCGAAAAACATTGAACTGCTGTCAAGGCAACACCGCACAAAAATTGTGCGGTGTTGCCTATAAACCATTATGGCAGCGAGTGAGCAATGATTTCTGTATAGATGCAAAGCTGTCCAAAAGTATTTTCGGCATCGGGCAGATGCTCACGCAGTTGTTGACAGAGCAGTACGCCTGTAGGCATGGAAAGCTCCTGGCAGAGAGTCTCGGCATGTTGTATTTTCTGCAAAAAATGTGTTCCCAGGTGTTCTGTACCCAAAAAGGCAACATCGCTAAGGATTTCTTCAAGCAAGGCAACCAGCGGTTGCATATTAGGGATCGTGCGCAATATAGCGCCTTGTTGTG
>CASDUD010000182.1 GCA_949283725.1 uncultured Ruminococcus sp. | reverse complement strand
CAGAACAGTGGTTTTGTTCTGTCAACGGATTCAAAGATGAGGCGATTCAAGCGATTGAAAGTGTTCAGTGGATCCCGGAATGGGGAGAAGAGCGAATCAAGGGTATGGTGCGCGACCGTAGCGACTGGTGTATTTCCCGTCAAAGAACCTGGGGTGTACCGATTCCGATTATTTATTGCAAACAGTGCCATAAGCCTATCATCAACGATACTACCATTCAGAACATTGCCGACCTGTTCCGGAAGGAAGGGGCGGATGCCTGGTGGACAAGGGAACTTTCGGAATTTCTTTCGCCGGATGTGCAGTGTGAATGCGGCTGCCGGGAGTTTGAGAAGGAATATGACATTATGGATGTCTGGTTCGACAGCGGTGTTTCGCACAGTGCCGTGATGGAGCAGTATGATTGTCTGCGATGGCCGGCAGACCTCTATCTGGAGGGTGCAGATCAATATCGTGGCTGGTTCCAATCCTCGCTGCTGACTTCAGTGGTTTATAAGGGCGCTTCGCCATATAAGGCGGTTTGCACACATGGCTGGGTCGTAGACGGTGAAGGCAGAAAGATGTCAAAGTCTCTGGGCAATGGCATTATGCCTGATGAAATTGTAAAACAATATGGGGCCGATATTCTTCGTCTTTGGGTGGCATCGTCGGATTACCATTCCGACATCCGTATCTCCAAGGCAATTTTGGGGCAGCTGTCTGATGCTTATAAGAAGATTCGAAATACCGCACGATATATTCTGGGAAATCTCGGCAATGGAGAGGGCTTTAACCCGGATCGTGACAGTGTGTCGGATGATCAGCTGATGGAATTGGATCGTTGGGCATTAATGCGCCTGAATGAAGTGATTCGAAAGGTGTACGCAGGGTATGATTCCTTCGATTTCCATGTGGTATTCCATACCATTCATAACTACTGCACCACCGATTTGTCTAACTTCTATCTGGATATCATTAAAGATCGGCTGTATTGCGAACCGGAAAAGTCTGTGCAGCGTCGGGCGGCACAGACAGCCATTTATCGAATTCTACACGCCATCACACGATTGATTGCCCCGATTCTGTCCTTTACAGCAGAGGAAATTTGGTCGTATCTGCCGCATGCAGCGTCGGATGATGCCAGAAGTGTATTTCTGAATGAAATGCCGAAGGTATCGGAATCTACAGAAACGGCGGCATTTGTGGAAAAATGGAATCTAATTTATCAGGTGCGGATGGATGTCAATAAAGTGCTGGAAGAAAAGCGGATTGAGAAATTGATCGGTAAGTCGTTGGAGGCGTCTGTGACGATTTCTACAGCAGATGCGGCGCAGTATCAGTTGCTGGCGGAAGAAGCAGATTTATTGGCCAAAGTGCTGATCGTTTCGTCGGTACAGGTGGAGAAATCTGCATCGGGTGAGACAACCTATACCGTAACATGTGCAGTTGGTGAAAAGTGCGAACGTTGCTGGATGTATTCCGAAACTGTGGGCAAGAATGCAGCACACCCCACAATTTGTGCAAGATGTGCTGCTGTCATTGAAAATGCGTAAGATAGCGAAAAGGAAATTATACTGCTTGTCTTTTGCGGGAATTGTGCTGTTGGCTGCCATTGACCAGCTGATAAAATACTGGGCGATCCATGTACTCCAACCGTTGGGTACCATGCCGTTTCTCCACATTGGCAGTTTGGAAATTCTCGATTTGACATATCTGGAAAATGACGGGGCTGTGTTCAGCAGCTTTTCTGGTATGCGTTGGTTTTTGATTGTTGTGACCGTAGCACTTATGGTTTTTTGTGTTTATTGGCTCATACGCCATGGGGATCGTTCTAGATTGTTGACAAGCAGCTTGATATTGATCGTCGGTGGTGGGATCGGCAATCTGATAGATCGATTGTTCCGAGGCGGATTGGTTGTGGATTATCTGGAAGTTAAGTTGTTCCGCTTTGCCGTATTCAACTTTGCAGATTGTTGTGTGGTGATTGGCGTGATACTATTTGCCATCTATTTTCTGTTTATTGAACCTAAGCTGGATAAAGAGAAAAAGGCGGAGGGGGCGTCAGTACATGGCGAATGAGCGCCTCACTTACACCGTTCCCGCAGATTGCGAGGGCGAACGGTTGGACAAGTGGCTTTCGGTGCAGACGGAGATGCCGCTGACTCGTTCTGCCTTGCAGAGCCGGATGGAACAGGGCGATGTAACGGTGAATGGCAAGACGGTAGGTAAGAATTATCGTCAACGCAGCGGAGATCAGGTTGTGATCCATCTGCTGGAACCGGAACCGTTGGAACTGACGCCAGAGAATATTCCGTTGGAGATCCTATATGAAGATGACGATTTGCTGGTTGTGAATAAACCAAAGGGTATGGTCGTACATCCTGCACCAGGACATAGCACAGGAACGTTGGTACATGCGCTGTTGTATCATTGCGGCGAACATCTTTCTGGTATCAATGGTGTCATTCGTCCAGGAATTGTGCATCGTATTGATCGAGATACCAGCGGACTGTTGATGGTGGCAAAGAATGACCTGGCGCATCAGGGGCTGTCCGCGCAGATCCAAGCACATACATTTATACGAGAATATCAGGCAGTGGCAATGGGGCATTTCCGAGAATGGGAAGGCACTGTTTCAGCACCGATTGGACGGCATCCGGTGGATCGTAAAAAAATGTGTGTGACAGAAAAAAACGCCAAGGCTGCGGTGACACATTATCAAGTGCTGACGGAGTATGCGAAAGCATCCCATCTGCGGTTACGACTGGAAACAGGCAGGACGCACCAGATTCGGGTGCATATGGCATATATTGGACACCCAATTTTAGGGGATGCGGTGTATGGGAAACCATTTTCAGGGATCGATGGACAGTGTCTGCACGCCGCAAAGATTGGATTTGTGCATCCTAGAACGGGTGCATATCTTGAATTTGAAAGCCCGTTGCCGGCATATTTTACAAGCATTCTTCGAAAATTGGGGAACGGAAAGGGCGTATCATAAATGCAAAAATGGGAAGGGATTCTGGTGCTGTCGGATATGGATGGCACACTATTGCCCGCTAGCAAGGTGATCTCAAAAGCAGATTTGGCGGCTATCCAGGCGTTCCGGGCAGAGGGCGGTCAGTTTACCATTGCGACTGGTAGAACGTGGCAAGCGGCGCAGCGGTATCTTGCCCAGCTGCAAATCGATGTGCCAGTAATATTGTTCAATGGAGCAGCCATCTATGATCCCATTCAAGGGGAGATGCTGTACACACAAGCATTGCCGGAAAAGTCGGTGGAGATTACGCAGCAAGTGCTGGATGTTTTTCCGGATGTATCGGCTGAAATTATCCGGGCAGATGCTACCTATGTGGCACGGATGACTGCATATGAGGAAGAGCATCTGCAAATATGCCAGGTGGAGCCAATACTTTGTACGGTGGACGAGGTGCCAAAGTGTGATTGGCTAAAGGTACTATTTGCCATTGCTCCAGAGCGCATGGATGCTTTGCAGGCATACTTTCGGGCGCAGCATTGGACGTGTGCTGACTTTGTGCAGTCTGAGGCGCGCTTTTATGAAATGCTGCCAAAAGGAGCAACAAAGGGCAGTGCATTGAAAAAATATCGGCAGCTATATCCAGGTGATTTACGTGCAGTTGTTGCGGCGGGTGATTTTGACAATGACCTAGAAATGCTGCGAGAGGCCGATTATAGTGCTTGTCCTAGCAATGCGCAGCCATGTGTGCGAGAAACAGTCGATGTAGTGTTGGCACATTCCTGTGAGGAAAGTGCTGTCTCGGAGTTGCTCCAACGAATTGAGGAAATCATGGGAGGTTCAAAGAATGGATGAAATGACCAAGAAACAGCTGCAGGCAACGGCTTGCCGCATTCGAATGGGTGTCATTGAGGGCACCTATCATGCAAAATCCGGCCATCCAGGCGGTTCGCTTTCGATTTGTGACACTTTGACGTATCTGTATTTTGCTAAGATGCATGTGGATCCGCAGAATCCAAAGATGTCAGATCGGGATCGTTTGGTGCTGTCAAAGGGGCATTGTGCACCGGCGTTGTATGCAACATTGGCAGAGCGTGGTTTTTTCCCGAAAGAAGAACTGAAATCGCTGCGCCATATTGGAGCGCTGCTCCAAGGTCATCCATGCATTCAAATTCCGGGCGTGGATATGTCCAGTGGCTCTTTGGGACAGGGGATCTCTGCTGCGTGCGGCATGGCATTGGCGGCTAAGATGGATCATGCAGCTTATAAGGTCTATGCTGTTTTGGGCGATGGAGAAATTGAAGAGGGTCAGGTCTGGGAAGCGGCCATGTTTGCGGCGCACTACCAGTTGGATTCTCTCGTAGCCATTGTGGATAACAATGGGCTGCAAATTGATGGAAAAATTACAGAGGTATGTTCGCCGGAGCCAATTCCAGAGAAGTTTGAGGCGTTCGGCTGGCATGTCATTCGTATGGATGCCCATGATTATGATTCGATTGAAAAGGCGTTCCAGGAAGCAGAAACAATCGTTGGGAAACCAGTGGCTATCATCCAGAAGAGCGTGAAGGGAAAGGGTGTTTCCTTTATGGAAAACCAGGTCGGATGGCACGGAAAAGCACCAAACGATGCAGAATATGAACAGGCAATGGCAGAGCTTTCTGCCCAGCTGAAAGAACTGGAGGGCTGAGCGATGGCAGAGATGCAGAAAAAAGCAACAAGAGAAAGTTACGGAGAAGCACTTCGTGACCTAGCGGAGCAATATCCGAATCTAGTTGTACTCGATGCTGACTTGGCGGCGGCCACAAAGACAAGTATTTTCAAGAAGGCGTATCCAGAACGATTCTTTGACTGCGGCATTGCAGAAGCGAATATGATGGGTGTCGCAGCGGGTCTGGCGACTGCTGGAAAAATTCCCTTTGCTAGCACTTTTGCCATGTTTGCGGCGGGCAGAGCCTATGAAATTGTCCGCAACTCTATTGGGTATCCGCATCTGAGTGTGAAAATCGGTGCAACCCATGCCGGCATTTCCGTTGGAGAAGACGGCGCAACGCACCAGTGTAACGAAGATATTGCACTGATGCGCACGATTCCGGGCATGACCATTCTGAATCCTGCGGATGATGTTGAGGCGAAAGCAGCGGTGAAAGCTGCCATTGAATATGAAGGGCCGGTTTATCTGCGATTTGGTCGATTGGCAGCACCGATTTTCAACGATCCAGCTACCTATCGTTTCACAATCGGCAAGGGGCTGACACTGCGGGAAGGCAATGATTTGACGCTGGTTGCCACTGGATTGATGGTATCAGAGTCGCTGAAGGCGGCGGAACTTTTGGAAACCGAAGGCGTTCATGTAAGAGTACTGAACATCCACACGATTAAGCCGCTCGATACGGAACTGATCTGTAAAGCGGCATCGGAGACGGGGCTTCTGGTGACGGTAGAGGAACACAGCGTGATCGGCGGATTGGGCGGTGCTGTGGCAGAGGCTGTTACCTCGTGTTGTCCGGTTCCGGTGGTACGCATTGGCGTGAATGATGAATATGGGCACTCCGGCTCGGCAGTGGAACTGCTCAAGGAGTTTGGTTTGGACAGCACAAATATTGCGGCTGTCGCAAAAAAGGCGTTCTTGGAGAAAAAGTAAAGCAATATTGCAAAAAATCCGAGGACAGTCTTTCCGTACCTAAGTGTTTGCTTAAAGCACATACGCTTTAGGGGGCAGGACAATTGGATATATGATAGATGAATTGAATAGGTGAATGGGAAAAGGCAGATATTTCAATACACGAAACATCTGCCTTTTTTGATAAAAACGTATTGATTTTATGTAAATATATAGGGTAAAATGAGGTGCTATTATGAAAAAAATTCGACTGGAGACAATACAAAATCTGTTTCTCTATTTCCTGATGGCGGCAATTATTGGATGGTGCTATGAGGTTATCCTGGAAGTGTTTATTTATCAATGGGGTTTTTCCAATCGTGGGGTGTTGTTTGGGCCGTACTGTCCCGTCTATGGTGTGGGGCTGCTGGCTTTTATGCTTTGCTTCAGTAAACTGATGGACATGAAACTCAAATGGTCTGTCCGCTGGCTGCGTCCCATTATTGTATTTGTCGGGTGCGGCGTGGTGGCAACACTGATCGAATTGGCGGCCAGCTATTTGCTCGAGTGGTTTACTGGCAGCTGGCCATGGCAGACCTATGGCAGGGACTATGCTATTCAATTCCAGGCACGTATTGCGCTGTCACCCTCTATCCGATTTGCCATTGGCGGTGTTCTGTTCCTTTATGGACTGCGCCCATTGTTTGCCAAGCTGACCGGGATGATGTCTCCGAAAGTACGCAATTGGGTCAGTGGTGTGGCGGCTGTGATCTTTCTAGCAGATTTGGTTCTGACGCTTATTTTATAAGTGGTCGTTCTCATAAAG
>CASDUD010000181.1 GCA_949283725.1 uncultured Ruminococcus sp. | reverse complement strand
CGGGTGAATCGACTGAAACCGGACTCTTTATCTCCGACAACCTTGCCGACGAAATGACCCAGCGCAGCAATATGCGCTATGACCGTGACAACGACCAGCATTACGACTTGCTCTCGGCACTGCAAAAGTCCATCCGTGGCTCGGATGAGAACGCAGCGCTCCACTATACAGCAAGGCTGCTGGCGGCAAACGATTTGCTCTCGGTCTGCCGGCGGTTGCTTGTCATTGCGACCGAAGATGTCGGACTTGCCTATCCCCAGGCCATTGTCGTGACAAAAGCTTGCGTGGACAGTGCGCTCCAACTGGGTCTACCGGAAGCACGCATTCCTATCGCCGAAGCTGTAATACTGCTTGCCACTGCCCCCAAGTCCAATAGTGCCTACGAAGCCATAAACCGGGCGATGGCGGATGTGGAGCGATATGGCGCGCTTGACTTTCCCCGGCATCTGCAAAATAAGCATTTTGATGGAGAAGGTGCCGAAGTTCGGGGACAGCATTATCTCTACCCACATGATTTCCCCAACCACTATGTACGCCAGCAGTATCTGCCAGATGCCCTCCGAGAGGCAGTCTACTATCAATTTGGCGACAACCGCCAAGAACAGTCCGCTGCTGCCTATCGGGCAAAGCTATTGCAGGAAACACCACCGGAGACATCATAATCCATGTTCGCTGTGCGCAGTGTATAGTACAGTGCCTGTAATGCCGCATCATACAGCTTAGCAGGGACAACCTCCTGCTCTATTAACTCATTGGCAAAGCGAATCGTTTCTTCCAATGTATCGGAAAAGTTAGCGATACCCTGCCGTTCACCGCTGCGCAAATCTTCTAGCATCACACCATAGACTGGACGAGACTGCCCGAAGGATACTGCACGGCTCGCTGTCACGCGGTAGATGATGCGGTTGTTTCCATAGACTTCCATATATACAATGCCATGCTCCAGATACATGGAGGTTTTTTCCTGAATTTTCACGTCATCTTCTCCTTTTCTATTGTAGATGGTTCCAGCATAGCACAATGCAAACATTTTGAAAAGTTGAAAAAAACACTTGTTTTGTCTGATTTTTGCTGTTTTGCCAGAATTGGCTCGATGACAAAAGAAGGGGTATTTTATCGTAGTGGCGCTATTTCCCGATTCTTGTGATTTTGCCTGATTCTTTGTCGATTTCACAAGAAAAAATTTGTCAGAAATGCGACTAGACGAATGCCCAGCGAATTGCTATAATAGAGAAACTGATTTTCTACAAAACCGCATATTTTTCCATATCATGCGGCTTTTTTAGGAGGCGTTTTCTATGACAAGAAACATGACAATCGGTACGCCGCTGGGACTCATTCTTCGGTTTTGCGGACCTATGATCCTCGGAAATATCCTCCAGCAGTTTTACAGTATGGTGGATACAGTCATCGTAGGGCGTTATCTGGGCGCCGATGCGCTCGCAGGTGTTGGCTCGACCGGTGCCATCAGCTTTTTGGTGGTGGGATTTGCCACCGGAATGTGTACCGGACTTTCGATTCCTGTGGCGCAGGCATTTGGTGCCGGTGACCATCGGAGTATGCGGCAGTATATCGCCAACGCCTATTTTCTCAGTGCTTTGATTTCCGTCGTGCTTACAGTACTGACAATGCTTTTTACCAGCACTATCCTTGAATGGATGCGCACCCCGTCGGATATCTATCAGTATGCTTACGACTATATCATCGTCATCTTTGGCGGTATTGTGACTTCGATTCTCTACAACCTGCTCGCTGCCATGCTGCGGGCTGTGGGCGATAGCAAGTCGCCAATCCTCTTCCTCGCTATTGCATCGCTATTGAATGTGGTGCTGGATCTATTCTTCCTGTTGGTGCTGAAAACCGGTGTGGCTGGAGCCGGGTATGCCACTGTCATTTCCCAGGGCGTTTCTGGCATTCTCTGCGCTGTCTATCTTTATCGGAAATTTGCAGTCATGCGTTTCCAAAAAGGAGAAATGCAGCTGGAAGGAAAGCGATGTCTGCGGCTGCTCTCCATTGGGCTGCCGATGGCACTGCAATTTTCCATCACAGCAGTCGGCTCCATTATCCTTCAGGCAGCGGTCAACACACTGGGTTCGCTGGCGGTGACAAGCGTTACGGCTGCCCAGAAAATCTGCTCCATTGTCATGAGTCCGATGGAGTCGCTGGGCATTACAATGGCAACCTATTGCGGACAAAACCTAGGGGCGAAAAAATACACCCGTATTCAAGAAGGTATTCGCATGAGCCTGCTGATCTGCATGATTTATGCGGTCTTTTGCATCCTATTTCTCTGGTTCCTGGGGCGGTATACTGCTTATCTATTTCTCGACCCCTCAGAGACAGAGGTCATCGGTTTGGCAGTTCAATATATGCGAATCAATGCGGTCTTTTATCCCACTCTGGGGCTGCTCTTTATCCTGCGCAACTCGCTACAAGGCATGGGCTTTAGCATGATGCCCATGATGGCTGGTGTCAGCGAACTGGCAGCACGCACTCTGGTGTGCTTTCTGCTGGTTCCCATCTTTGGCTTCACGGCAGCCGCACTCGCCAGTCCAGTTGCCTGGATCTTTGCCGACGTGCTGCTGGTGATTGTGTATATCATAGATATGCAGAAGCTGAAGAAAAAGCTGATACCATGCACAGAATCTGCGCCAGCTACGGTCAGCACCCAGACTTCCTAAGAAAGGATTACTATGATGAAATTACGAAAAATACTGGCATTTCTAAGTGCCTCCGTATTGGGTGCATCCATGCTTACCATCCAGCCGAGTACTGTTTCAGCGGCGAATCAGGCAGATGCCCTCCCCTATACCCTGCGGATGGTGCCGGAACGCACCAGCGTCTCGGCAGAAGAAGTACAAAACGGCGATGTGACCATACGCGCAGCAGTATATATTACCGGCAGCGTGCGCAATCGGTTCAATAGTGGGACTGTCAAGTTTGAGAGCGACAGCGAACATCTGTACTTCAGCAATATTGTCACAGGAGACAATGGCCATCGACAGGAGACAGAACAGACCTATGAGAGCTCCATGGGCACCTTTACCACCCAACTGGTACCTTACTGCTTTGGCTCCTATATTGAACGAAACGGTTCATACACCAGCAACAGTCCGATGTTCACCATGAACGACTATGCCTGCGACCCCATTTTTGGTTCAACTCTCACCAGTGCCGGCCCCAACCAGGTCACCTTTACGGCTTCCTACTATGAGGGCATTGATACAAACGGTGATGGCATTCTCGAACGAGACGAGGAAAAGGGCAGACAGACATCCACTTTTGTCTGCGATGTAGACGATAGCGGCACCTATTCCTATGAATATATTGACCAAACTTCGTTTCTCCCCAAAACTGTCTCTGCCACCATCCCTCGCTATGACCCCGATACACCAGTAGGCGAAACACTTCCCGATGCCAACAACCGCGTTGTCTGGGTCAGCGGGACTTCCCAACTGGCAGACGGCGCCGCTTTCTTTGGCAAAAAATCGGATGAATTCCCCTTCTTCTATGTAGATCTCGTCATTGAACAGGGAACACCTTGCGGCGTATATCACGTGGATTTCCTGAATGACTCCGATCTCACAACGGGAGATGCCTGTGAATTTGTCAATGAGAACAATCAGAACTACTCGCTCAACTTGGCGGGTACCGCCATCTCTGTTGGCGCAGAAACAGTGGAAGTGACTCGTGCGGAGATGGATGAAGTCGCTATGTACACAGCAGACAACACCACACCCATCCGTGCGACCGATTTTGCCAGCGCGATCTATGGAGATATCACCTATGCAGATGGTACAACGGTCTCTAATGTAGAAATTACGGATTTGGTGGACTGCTACGGCGTAACCCCTCAGCTGCTCTATGAACAACAAGGACAGAACCAGCTGTACCACTCCAACAACCCCCTCTATTGCAATGGACAGGTGCTTAGATGGAAGAATTCCGGAGAAACGTTCTCCCAACCCATTGTGGTGGCACAGAAAGGTGATATCAACTTTGACGGAAGCGTCAATACAACCGATGCATTCTTGATTCTAAAGTACTATTCCTCTATCTCCGCCGGTCATTCAGCGCAGCTTTATGAGGGTTCACTGGATGAACCGTACATGGAAAACTTCGCCTTTTTCCTTGCAGACACTGACACCTGCTCCAAAACAGGTGCTTCGGATAGTATGACATTGGATACAAAAGACGCTTTTTATGTTCTGCTTTACTATGCCGACGTTTCAGCGGGCGGATCTCCCAGTTGGGACAGCTATATTAAGTAAACCGCTTTTCTCTGAGAAACACTATACAAGCCAAAAAGCTGCTGGACATCCAGCAGCTTTTTGCTACCTACCTGTACCGAAACAACCATACCTTGCCAAAAAATCAGACAAAAGTAAAGCACCCACCTGTTGCCAGATGGGTGCTTTAGTAAGGGGATTTTTATGAAAAAAATTTTTAAGAAAGGATATATATATTATACCCCCTATCCCCACTGTTGTCAATAGGATTCATGCTATTTTTACAAATATTTCTTAAAATAAATACAATCTTGTGCAACATTTCGCGAAATTCCATTTTTTGTGTAAAAACGCCTCTTATTTTTGCGTATTTTCCGGTGTTTGCTCCGCCATATGCAGTTCTACCTGAGGATAAGGAATAGAAATGCCCTTGCAATCGAACGCCTTCTTCACATTTTCCATCAGGCGATAGTAAAGCGACCAATAGTCACCGGATTTCGTCCAAACCTGGAGTGTGAGCGTGACAGCACTTTCATCGTGGCTGCTGACGAACACCTCCGGTGCCGGGTCAGCCAGTGATTCCGGCGCAGCACCTGCCTCATCGAGCAGCGCCTGCTTGGCTCGGTCGATGTCGCTCTCATAGCTAATGCCAAACGCCAAATCGACTCGACGCAGTTCCTTTTCCGTGAAGTTGGTGATCCGTTCCTGAGAGACGGTGCCGTTGGGGATATACACGGTTTTATTATCCGCCGTCACCAAACGCGTGTAAAGAATACTGATTGCCTCTACCTTACCTGTAACGCCATCTACCTCAATGGTATCGCCCTCTTTCATCGGTTTGGAGAACAAGATGATAAAGCCGCCCGCCAGATTGGATAGGCTGTCCTTGAGCGCCAGGCCAACTGCTACACCGGCAGAGGCGATGACGGCAACGATAGAATCCATCGGCACATCCATAATAGAAAGAGCGATGACGGCCAGCAGAACATACAGTACGATTTTTACAATGGAACGGATAAAGCTTGCCATAATCCCGTCCATATTGGAACGGCGAAACGCCTTTCCCAAAATGCGCATAACCTGTTTGGTGAGAAAAACACCAATCGCCAAAAATAGAATGGCAAAGATGATGGAGGGCAGCTTGTCAATCAGCGGCTGCACCATATTAGCAAGCATACTGGTTGTCTTTTGAACGTCTCTGCTCACCGATTCCACCACTTCCTGCGCCTCTTGAAAAGGTGTGGTGTTCGTTGCTACCTCCGCTGTCGTAAGTAAGTTGATGATGGGATGCATCCATGCTTCCCTCCTTTCCGGGAAAAATATTCGGTGGGAAGCCTGTCCCCCGGGATACCCTGCTTCTATTATACGATATGCGGTGAAAATTGTCAACGCAGGCATACAGCAATGTATGTTTTTGCGCATTCATGCCATCCTATATAGCACCTATACTGCCACAGACATATTCATACAAATTTCCGAAAAATTTCGGCAAGCAGTTGACACCTTAGCGCTTTTCTGTTAAGATAAAAACAGACAGCATTCTCCTCTCCCAAAATATCCCGTCAATCCACCGTTTTTGCATTTCGAGGTGTAGTCATTCCTATGAAAACACATAACTCATTTCACACCGACAGCTACCGCATTGCTTTGGGCGGCATCATTGCAGCACTTTGCGTGGTATGTATGTTTTTAACAGGTGTGTTTCCCATGTTCTATCTCATCCTCCCCATGCTTGCCAGCGCCTTGATTTATGTCATGGTCATTGAAACTGGCATCGGATGGGGCTGGATGACCTATCTGAGTGTTGGGCTCCTCTCCTTCTTCATCACCCCCAACAAAGACGCCACGCTGGTATTTATGTTGTTCTTTGGTTACTACCCGCTCCTACGTGCCCGCACGAATCGCACGCATTGGAAAGTATTGACCTGGATACTTCGTCTGCTTATTTTCAACGCCGCCGTACTGGCATTCGTCGGCATCTCTATCTATCTCCTCGGCATGGAGGAATTGCTCGAATCTATGGGCGATTATGGAAAGTATGGTGGTTTGATCCTCTGGGGCATGGCAAATGTCATGTTCCTCTGCTACGACTTTTCCATGGGCAATTTTCCAATGCTCTACCGCCAATATCTAAAACCCCGCATCTCCCCCACGCCCAAAGCCCCCTAAGAACCTTTCTTCACAAAAGGCCATGACATCTAAACCAGCGGCACATTTTTGGCACCACCACACAAAGACCACATTTTGGTTTTGTACGGTGTCGCCTTTTCCCAAAAGGTCCCCACAGAAAGGAGTATTTTTATGGAATCCATTCGTCTTGCATTTTTTGACACCAAACCCTATGACCGGGTCTGGTTTGACCAACTCAACACGCACTATACTATTAAATATTTTGAGCATAAGCTGAACGAGGACAGCGTTTCGCTCGCCAGAGGATGCCGTGCCGTCATTCCTTTCGTCAATGATACGCTCAATGCCGCTGTCATCGACGCACTCTGCGCCGAGGGGGTAGAAATGATTGCCATGCGCTGCGCCGGATACAACAATGTAGACCGCCACGCCGCCAAAAACCGCATTCCTGTGGTACGCGTGCCCGGCTATTCGCCTTATGCTGTTGCGGAATTCACCGCCGGTCTACTGCTCACCCTAAATCGAAAAATCCACAAAGCATATGCCCGCACACGGGATTTCAATTTCTCACTGAATGGGCTTGTGGGCTTTGACCTCCATGGCAGAACAGTCGGCGTAATTGGTACAGGTAAAATTGGTCAAATCTTCATCCGCATATGCAAAGGATTTGGCATGAATGTGCTGGCATATGACCCCTACCCTCTCGAAAATGCCGATTTCTCCTATGTCTCGCTGGAAGAACTTCTCCAAAAGAGTGACATTATCTCCCTGCACTGCCCGCTTACCGAACAGACCAAACACATCATTAACCAAGACTCCATTGCACAAATGAAGGATGGTGCCATCCTGCTCAACACCTCCCGCGGGATGCTGGTAGAGAGTGAAGCATTGCTGGAAGCCCTGAAAAATGGTAAGCTGGCAGGAGCTGGTCTGGATGTCTACGAGGAAGAAACGGAGTTCTTTTTTGAAGATCGTTCGGATATGGTGAAGCGAGATACCATTCTCTCCCTGCTGGTCTCAATGCCCAATGTGGTATTGACTTCGCACCAGGCGTTCCTGACTACCGAGGCTCTGCACAACATCGCCAAAGTCACCCTCGAAAATCTTGATGCTTTTTTCCAGAACGGGCAGGTACAGAACAGCATCCAGTGAAAGGACAACACCGTACAAAGATGGTGCGCAAAACCATTAGGTGATCTTGTGCGGTGTCATCTGAAAAGACCAGATACGCATATCCAAAGAAGGAATCTACTATGATACAATCTGTATTTGAAACAATTGAAAAGCATCGGGCGGATATGGTTCAGACACTTTCCGAGCTGATCGCCATCCCAAGTGTTGCCAATTCCTCAGCCACCGACGGATTTCCCTACGGTGCAGCGTGCGCCCAGGCACTGGATTATATGCTGAATGCCCTTTCCGACATAGGCATGACCTGCCGCAACCACGCATATCAAATGGGCACAGCCGACTGGGATACAACCCGCCCGCCCCACCTGGGCATTCTTTGCCATCTAGATGTGGTGCCAGCGGCGGCAGCAGAATGGCAGTCTCCCCCCTTCCAAGCGGATATCCGAGAGGGGCGCATCTATGGCAGAGGTGCCATAGACGACAAAGGGCCGGCCACAGCTGTTTTCTATGCCTTAAAAGCACTCCGAGAAACGGGCGTTTCGTTGCGACACAATGTCCAGTTTCTTCTGGGATGCAATGAGGAGAATGGCTCCACTGATTTGGCGTACTACTGCAAGCAGGCTGTCATGCCGCCTTATGTCTTTACGCCTGATGGCAGCTATCCACTCATCCACTTGGAAAAGGGCATGCTGCGGCTCACTTTTACGAAAAAAGTCCACGATCCGCTGACCGCATTCGAGGCGGGCACAGCACCCAATGCCGTGCCTGCTTTAGCAAGCTGCACCGTTGCACAAAAAGCAAATCTACCTGTGCCAACGGAAACTATGACGCAAGCAGAGACTTCCTATACCTATCAGGGAACAGCCGCCCACGCCTCTACCCCAGAACTGGGCAGCAACGCCATTACAGGTCTGTTGGCTTTTTGGGCAGACCCACCCGGCTTTGGAGATTGCGCCGCTCTGGCGCAACTGTTTCCCCATGACTGTACCGATGGAAGCGGGCTGGGCATCGCTTGCGCAGATGCAGAATCTGGTGCGCTCACCTGTGCGCTGACGATGCTGCATATACAACAAGGCATTTGGCACGGCTGTATCGATATCCGCTTCCCCATCTGCACCACTGCCGAGACGCTGATACAGCAAATTCGGGCGCGTTTGGCGCAGGCAGGCTTTTCGATGCAAGTGCAAATCCAGAGCCGCCCCCACCACACCCCACAAGACAATCCCTTTGTCCAGACACTGCTAAACGTCTATACTGAACAGACCGGTAGACCGGGATCGTGCATCGCTATTGGGGGCGGTACGTATGTACATGACATCCCCGGCGGCGTTGCCTTTGGGATG
>CASDUD010000180.1 GCA_949283725.1 uncultured Ruminococcus sp. | reverse complement strand
CCAAACGGCTCTGGGAAAATTACATGCATTCTAACGCAATGACACAACAGCAGGTGCAAAACCATATGAAAAGGCGAGGGGCGGAAGTTTTTCCAATTACAATCGCAGAACATATAGAACTGCTGAAAAGTTGCGGTTTCAAGTGTGTCGAGTTATTGCGGTTTTCCTATATGCAAGCCGGCTTTTTCGCTATAAAATAACGGAAATAAGGTGATACTATGAACCAATTTACAGACCAGTTCCAAAAATTTCTGACCGATTTCGGCGTGGGAAGAACCATGGTACTCTCCACCGCAGTAAACGATAAAGTATCGTCCCGAATGATGAGTGTTGTGCAGGTGGGTGGCATATTTTATTTTCAGACCGATGTCAAACTGCGCAAATATCGGGAGTTGACGGCAAATCCCTATGTGACGTTGTGCATCGATAACATCCAGATTGAAGGCATCTGCAAAGAAGTCGGACATCCGCTGGAACATCCATCGTTTTGCCGTGCTTTTCAGATGTGTTTCAAGGGGTCATACGATGCTTACTCCCATTTGCAGAATGAACGGCTGTTTTCTGTGATGCCGAGCGTGATTCAGCGCTGGGTGTGTCAGGATGGCGATCCGTACATAGAGATATTTGAGATGGCTGTACAGCGATATACGGTTACGAAGTATATAGGCATGTGAATGTTTTTCTTTCATATATCGTACTTACAAAAGTGCAATCAAGCGAAAGAGGAGCGATCATAATGAAGAAAGCATTATTTTTAGTTGATGATTATTGGCACAAAGCAGATACGATCCGCCCACTGGTTCATATCCCTTTTGATCAAAGCCAGTGGAATGTGATTTTTACAACACGCCCGAATGCTCTATATACAAATCAAGATATCGATTTTTTCTATCCTTCAAAGACCCAATAGAAAATGATCAGATCCCCACTCCGATCTGGTCTTGTAACTGATGTACTGCATTCGGTTTTTATCACACATCCAGAACAATGTGAAGTGTCTGTCAAAATCATCAAAGAACACCCTGTAACGGCGGGGATAACCGACTTTGTTCTACCAGAAAAAGATGAGCATTATCAAATGAAAATGATTGATGATGCAAATGTAACAATACTTGCAAATACAATTTCTCTGAATGGTGTTCAGCCGGGACTTTGGGTAAGTGAGTATGGGAAAGGAAAGGTTTGCTGTTTTACACCGGGGCACACAACTGTAAAAATGACTTGTGATGGATACACACAAATTTTGAAAAATGCAATTGCATGGTGTAAACGCTACGTGTAGAAGAGGAAATACATGGAAATCCAACAAATCACTGAAAACAAAAAGCAATATCTCTTCTTATTATTGTTAGCGGATGAACAAGAGTCATTGATCGATGATTACTTAGACCGCGGTACGATGTATGTCCTTTTGGACGATGATGACAATGCAATATGTGAGTGCGTGGTGACCGATGAGGGAGATGGCATTTTGGAGATTCAGAATATTGCCACTGCCCCTGCATTTCATGGCAAGGGCTATGGCAGGGCAATGATCGAGTTTCTTATCCAGACATATCGGGGGCAATTCTCTGTTTTACGGGTCGGGACAGGAGATAGCCCGCTGACGATTCCGTTCTATGAAGCGTGTGGATTTGTGCGCTCTCATGTAATCCCGAATTATTTTCTTACGCACTATAACCATCCAATCTATGAAGCCGGCATTTTGCTGGTGGATAAGATCTATTTGCAGAAAGCATTATCATGATAAGCAGAAAATATCAATTTAGAAAGGAAGGGTGCATATGCAGGAAGAATGCCTGATCTGCGGCGCACCGCTTCGGTATGCCGAGGCAGATCAAGAGATGGAATGTGCCATTTGTCATAAAAAAGAACGCAGTAAGACTACGTGCGAAAACGGGCACTATGTCTGCAATGACTGTCATACAAATGGCATGGATCGTGTGATCCCGTTTTGTCTGCAAGAACAGACAGAGAAGAACCCGATTCATTTGTTAGAAGCAATGATGGCAATGCCGTTTTGTCATATGCACGGTCCGGAACATCACGTGCTGGTTGGCGCGGCACTTTTGACGGCGTACAG
>CASDUD010000179.1 GCA_949283725.1 uncultured Ruminococcus sp. | reverse complement strand
GATGTGATGCAACGGTGGGTGATAGAATTGATAGCGGGTGGTGGGGTCAAAGTCGGGCAATGCGTGATTCTGCAAAAAGTAATTGATATAGCCGGCATGGCTCTGATCCAAATCAAAGGTACCCACGTCATGCTGGCGGGTGTAGATGGACGAGCAGAGCACATAGTAGACCTTCAGCACAAAGCCAGTGCAGAGGATCCATGCCGACAGGCGAAAGGCACCTGTGCGGTATCGCTTGGCACGGAGGCCGAGATAGAGCAGCGCCGCCAGCGCTATACCACCCCAGAGAATCCAGAGCTGGCGGGATTCCGACTTCTGAAACTGGTAGGCTAGGAACAGCAGCACGGCTGTCCAGGCGGCGCAGATGCCCCAGGTGACAGGGCGCGGCAGCGTGCAACTTTGTTTCCACCGCCAAACCAACCAGATACCCGCCGCCAACAGCAGGAGCGTAAGCAGATAGCAGGTATTCTGTTGGAGGTTGCCCATCGAACCAAAGAACAGCGCATTGCCAAAAAGGCAAAATCCAAAGGCTGACAGGTAGGGATGCCGTTCGATAAACCGCAGTACACGGGGCGTGCCTGTTTTATCCCAAAGGGATACGCACGTTTTTGGGGGCGCCGCATTTGGGAATAGGCGGGACAAAATATTACTTTTGCTCATGGTACTCCTTCTCCTGGTTGACATTCCACACGGCACGCTTGTCGGTGCTGCCCTGACGGATGGCTTCGGCGGCGTGGATGGCTGTGAGCATGGAGTGATCCATGTTGTTATATCGATGCTGGCCGTTTCTGCCGATACAGAAAAGATTTTCAAAGGTATCGAGATAGGCAACCACCTTGTCGAACTCCGAATAGGTGTCGAAGTATGCCGGATAGGCCTTCTTCACCTTTTCACGGTGTGCATCCAGCACAGCGTCCTTTTGAATGACACCCATCTGCACCAATTCCTTGGTGGCAAAGTCGATGCAATCCGCATCTGTCATATTCCAAAAGTCGTCCCCTTCCCGGCAGAAATACTCCAGCCCGATCCAGACGGTTTCCTCCGGCTTTTCCACCATATAGGGCGACCAGTTGTTGAAAATCTGAATCCGCCCCAGCTTTACGCCCTTGTCCTGTACATAGATCCAGCAGTCGGGGACGATGTTGCCGAGTGTTTTTTTGTCCGTCTGGTTGACCAGTTCCAAGCGATTCACCAGCAAGCCTACCGTAACAAAGTCCCGATAGGGCAGTCCGGCGGCAATACGCTGGATCTCCGGTGCAGGCGCGCCTTTCATGCCGGCAATCAGATCCTGGATGGGCATGGAGGAGAGAAAGATATCGCCGGTGAAAGTTTTTTCACCATCGGGGGTCTGGCAGGTCACAGCCGTAATTTTGCCGCCTTCGGTCTGGATGGACTGCACCTTGTGGTGATAGAGAATTTTACAGCCCTTTTCCTGTGCCTTTTCCCCCACCAGTTCCCAAAGCTGACCCGGACCATACTTCGGATACCAGAACTGCTCGATGAGGGAAGTTTCTGCATTCTCATTGTTCTTCTTCCCGGATCTTTTTGAGAGCATATCCTTTATTACTGCCCGAATGGACAGGCCTTTGACACGCTGAGCGCCCCAATCGGCAGAAATTTCGGAAGGGTGTCTCCCCCAGAGCTTTTGGGTATAGCCCTCAAAGAACATACTGTACAGCACTTTCCCAAAGCGGTTGATGTAGAAATTTTCGAGATTCGTCTCCGGCTTTTTGGCGATGCACGAACCGAGATAGCTAAAACCTGCCTTCATCGTGGTCAAAAAGCCCATATTCTGGATGGTCTCCTTCTTCATGGTGACCGGATAGTCAAAGAAACAATGGTTATAGTAGATCCGCGAAACACGATCCCGCACCAGCATCACAACATCTTCCTGTTCTGGGTCGGGGCCGCCGGGAGAAAGGGGTTTTTCCCGCTGTAATTTCTGATCGTCATAGGCGGGCTTCCCCTGAACAGGCATGAGATCCGCCCACCATTGCATCACGGTATCATCCTTTGAGAAAAAGCGATGACCGCCGATGTCCATCCGGTTGCCATGATAACGCACGGTCTGGGAAATGCCGCCAAGCACACCGCTTTCCTCCAGGATCGTCACTTCATAGTCTTTTCTACCGTCCTTCAGCAGTTCATAGGCAGCTGTCAGCCCTGCTGGCCCGCCGCCAATGATGATGATTTTTTTCATAAAAATACCCTCACTTATATGTTTTGTCGTACCATCCTGCGCAAGCGCAGTTTATACAGAAATTATTATAACATATGGATAATCTATTGTCAATTTTTTAGGGCTTATTTGGCAGGGCAACAGCATTCCTGCAAATTGCACAAAGAAAAGTCTCATGGCGCAGCATAAACACGCCTTTTTCGAAGAAAATCCACTGTTTTTGGGAGGCTAGACCTCGAAAATAGCAAATTGTTTTGTGCAACATTACCCAAATGCTGTTGCCCTGGCTTATTTGGGAAATTGCTATGTTCGGAAAAATACCCTCGAAAGTCTACGCACGCCCAGATACGAAACAGGCGATTGTCGCAAAACAAGCAAAAAAGAGAACCGCCGAAGCGATTCTCCTGTTTTGGAAAGAAGCACGGATTTAAAGCAATACTGCCCTAGGTGCAACACCTCAAAGCGTCACGCCGTTTTTTTCCAAAAGTGCCTGCGCAGTGGCTACGGAATCTACGCCTTCCGCATTTTTCACCGGAGCGAACTCCTTTTCGCGTTCCACCTCGAACGCCAGGCAGCTCTCCTGCATATGCACCATATCCAACACCAGTGTCTCGAACTTATAGCCATTCGGTGCGTCGGGCGTTACCTTTTCACCCTGTTCATTCACATAGGCAATTTTCTTATGCGCCACATGGAGGGGAAAATCCGAGCCGAGTGTATCCATCAACTCGGAAACCCGGAACAAGTAGTTCAAAATGACGCCAAAGCGATAGGCAAGGCTACCATCGTCGTTGCGGCGGGTGCGCATTTCTTCTGTCATCTCGTAGTACTCTACAATCGAAGGCTTTCCATCCTCCAGACAGAGTACCCCGACCCGTTCTTCCGGGGCAGCTTTGCTGACAACCTTACCGCCCGATGCACAGCCGGAAGCGATAGTGGCACCAAGGAACACCGGATCGGCAATTTGTTGGAGAACGTTGTCCACAGCAAAGACGTTCAGCCACTCGATACCCTTTTTCTGCACCAGATCCAGCATCCCGGCACGCTGCATGGAGGAGAACCAGCCGCCGTTGCCATTCGGCGACAGCACGATGCTGTCCTTTTCAGCGAGCAGAATCTTCCCCTCTTCATCCACCGCCGGCTCAGTCTCTTGCTGGAAGAAGTATACCGCATCCGCAGGATATCCAAAATAGTCATGCGCCTGCAAAAACGCCCGTGTTTCGGCATCGTTCTGCTGGCTCGTCATCACCAACAGCGGTACATAGGCCTGCGCCGCGTCCGTCACCTTTTTCAGATTCTCGATCAGGCACTCAAAAATGTACAGCGTCCGGGTCTTTCCCATATTGTACATCCCCTTCGGATGGTCAAAGCCCAGGCGAGAACCCTGACCACCCGCCAGCAGCACAGCACCAACTTTCCCATCCCGAATGGCTTTTAGCCCAATCTGGCGGTACTCGTCCCGGTGTACGTCAATCTTGTCCAGCGTCAGTGCCCCCAGCGGTGCAAACTGCCCTCGCTTCTGCGTCATTGCCTCCAAGCCTTGAAACTGCGGGCGATCGAGATCCAGTTCTTCAATCTGTGTCAGCAGCCGTTCCTGCTGGCTGGCGGTCAATTCTGGATAGAAACGAAGCAAATGTGCCTGGCCGTGTGCGGTCAAATACTGCAATGCCTCTTCATACGTCATCATAACGGTCTTTTCCTTCCTTATCCATTTTTTTCATCTGTGCATAGAGCGCTAAAGCTCCTACAATATCTTTTCCCCAGTATAACATATTATGTCGAAAAAAGCAAGTGCTTTATGAAAAAATATGATAAAATTTATTCAAAAAATCCGAATTTTGCCAAAGAAGAATATTTCCTCCGTTTGAGTAAAAAAAGATGTATACCACACTGGCAGGGAAAGTAGGTTAGAACTTGTTTAGTATCTTGGTGTACGCAGATTTTCGAGGGAATTTTCACTGGTTTCAAGGCGAACATTCGCAGGCAGGCTGTTGTCTGGCAAGAATTTTTAACGCAGAAAACAGTAAAATTTACCGAAAAGATGCTAAACAGGCTCTTAGGCTTCATAGGGCGTCATGCCCAAAATCTCAAACGCCTGAGAACGCTGCCAGAGATCGGCAGTAACATAGAGGTCGTAGCCCTCGCCCGGTTCGCATTGCAGCTGTTCTGCGGGCAGCTTTGGCAGGCCGAAGCCCGCAAGCATATTCGCGATGATACCGCCGTGGGTGATAACGGCACAATGACGCAAATCTTGGTGCATCATATCGGAGATGATCTCTCGCAGTGCTTTGAATATGCGCAACTGGACTTCCTGCACGCTCTCGCCCTGGGGCGGACGGCAGTCCATACCCCCTTTGAGCCACGCTTTGAAATCCGCTCGGTTCACCAACTCGTCCGCTGACTTGCCCTCAAATTCACCAAAGTCCATCTCTATGAGGTTGTCCACCGTCTGGATCGGCACTTCTGGAAAGAGAATCTCCGCCGTCTCCATGCACCGCTGTAGCGGGCTGGAATAGACCAGTGCCACATTTGGATAAACATAGGCATCCATCTTTTCGGCAAGCTCCGCCGCCCCTTTGTCCGACAGGCCGTAGTCTGTCCTGCCGATGTAAATTCCCTTGTCATTGGCACGGGTTCTGCCGTGCCGTATTACGCTGATTCGATAGCCTCGCATGGGTCAATTCCTCCTATTGATTTTTTGGGAGACAGTTTTCCGCTGTTCCCTTCTGTTGCCTTAGTGTTGCCTAAAATGACACAGCATCGCCCGTAACTGAAAGAACTTGGCTGTGGGAATTTCTATAGAATACTTTTATGGGACGTATGCGCAAAGTATGGAAGGGATATCACTTTCAAAAATAATTTTTCTGCGGTGCTGCCTTTACAATTCTACTAAAATACACTATAATAATACAGGTGACGCGCTCTGTATTCATATATCCTGTCAAAACGTGTCATCCAAAATAGTATACCATGTTCTGCGAAGAAAAGAAAGGGGTTTTTACAAAAAATCTGTCACCAGAAGGGGATTGCCCTGATTTTTGACAGATCCTCTTATATGATACATGGTCTGTAATAAGGCACCTCACACAAAGAACATCTAATGATGCTGCCATAGAGAAAGGAGAGACTGCCTATGAGAAAATTACACGGAGCAAAACTCCCACACCGCAAGAACACCCAGCATATGGCGGTGACTTCGCTGCCGCTGCCAGAACGCGTGTACATCCCCATGGCGATGCACATCGGCGCACCCTGCACGCCACTGGTGAAAGCGGGGGATGCGGTGCTTGTTGGACAGAAGATCGGTGACAGCGATGCCTATATGTCTGCCCCCATCCACAGCAGTGTATCCGGCACCGTAAAGGCCATCACCACCTATCGCATGTCCAATGGAAAAACCTGTCCGATGGTCGAAATTGAAACCGATGGCAAACAAACCGCCGACCCATCCATCCAGCCGCCGAAGGTGGCGGACAGGGTACAGTTTCTGGATGCCATCCGTGCCAGTGGTTTAGTGGGGATGGGTGGCGCCAGCTTTCCAACACACGTAAAGCTGGCGGCCAAACAGCCGATTGACACGCTGCTGATCAATGCGGCAGAGTGCGAGCCGTATATCACCTCCGACAACCGCCAGATGCTCGAACATCCGGACGAGGTCATCCACGGCATTACAGAGATTATGCAATGGCTCGAGATTCCTCGTGCCATTATTGGCATTGAATCGAACAAGCCCGAAGCCATTCGAGAACTATCCAGCCAGTGCGAAACGCGCGCAGGCATCACCGTTTCGGTCCTGCCCGAACGCTATCCCCAAGGGGCAGAAAAGGTATTGGTATATCACACCACCGGGCGCATGATCGAAGAGGGACAGCTTCCGGCTGACCAGGGCGTACTGGTGATGAATGTCTCCTCGGTGGCGTTTGTCAGTCGCTATTTACGTACAGGCATGCCGATGGTCGAACGCATTGTAACCGTCGACGGTGATGCGGTAGAGCATCCCTGCAATGTGCGGGTGCCGATGGGGACGCCCATCCAAGACCTCCTGATCTTTGCCGGGTGCAGGGCGGAACAGACAAAAAAGGTACTCTATGGCGGACCTATGATGGGCATTGCTGTGCCCGACGCCCATGCGCCCATTCTCAAAGCAAACAATGCCATCACTGTCCTTTCCCACGATACGCCGCCGAAGGAGACGGCCTGTATTCGATGCGGACAGTGTGTAGCGGCGTGTCCGCTGCGGCTGATGCCGGTGGAAATCGTCAAGGCATATCATCAAAAAGACTGGAAGCGGCTCGAGCAGCTTCATGTGACGCTCTGCATGAGTTGCGGCTGCTGTAGCTTTGTCTGTCCTGCGAACCGGCCGATGGCACAAACCAATCAGCTTGCCAAGCAGGCACTTTTGGCACAACAGAAAACAAAAAAGGAGGCGTAATCCTATGACAATGCCTGTTTCATGGGCCATCACACCCGCCCCGCACATGCACAGCCGGATGAATACCCAGAAAATCATGCTGGCAGTGATCGGGGCACTTGTACCGGCGATGGCGGCGTCTGTGATATTTTTTGGCCCGCGTGCGCTGGTGCTGCTGCTGATATGCGGCGGCGTGAGTGTACTGACCGAGTTCGTTTGCCAGAAACTGATGAAAAA
>CASDUD010000178.1 GCA_949283725.1 uncultured Ruminococcus sp. | reverse complement strand
AGAAACTGATGAAAAAGCCGGTCACCGTCTCGGACGGCAGTGCCTTGCTCACCGGCGTCTTGCTGGCACTGAATCTCCCCGTCACGCTCCCCTTTTGGCAGGCGGCGGTGGGCTGTATCTTTGCGGTGGCCATCGTCAAGCAGTTGTTCGGCGGATTGGGGCATAACTTTGCCAACCCCGCCATCACCGCGCGCATTTTCCTGCTGCTGAGTTTTTCCAGCGATATGACCACCTGGGTCAAGCCCTTCTTTTATCGGGGCAGTACTTTCGGCGAGATGATGGCTTCTAGTGCGGCGATGTCCGACAGCCAGTTCGATGCCGTCACAAGCGCTACGCCGCTCGTCACCCAGGACGCTTCTCTATCGTCGCTGTTTTGGGGCCATGTCGGCGGATCGATGGGGGAAACCTCTGCGCTGGCACTGCTCCTCGGCGCAGCCTTTTTGCTGGCGATGCGCATCATTCCCTGGCAGACCCCTCTCGCCTATATCGGTGGGCTGGCGGTGCTGGAGACCTTCTATATGCTGGCAAGCGGCGGTACATGGATGGACATCCCCTACGCCCTGCTCAGCGGCGGCGTACTGCTCGGCGCCTTCTTTATGGCGACTGACTATGTCACCACACCCATCACCGGAAAGGGACGGCTGATCTTTGGACTGGGGTGCGCTGTACTTACCTTCATCATCCGGGAATTTGCCAGTATGCCCGAGGGCTGCTCGTTCTCCATCCTATTGATGAACCTGCTTACCCCTTATATCGAACGGCTGACCATGCCAAAACCTTTTGGCGCAAAATCAAAAGAAGAAAGGCAGGCGAATGGCGCATGACCGGAAAAAAGCAAATGATTCTTCCGCCGCTGGTGCTGGCTGTCATCTGTGCGGTCTGCTGTGGCCTATTGGCGGCGGCGAATGCCCTCACCGCAGATAAAATTGCGGCGGCAGAGGCAGAAGCCATTCAGGAAAGCTTACAGCAACTGCCGGATGCTGGGGCATTCACGGAGATCACCGATTTCATCCAGGTGGACAGCGAGGACGCTGCCCCAGAAGCACTCTACATAGACGAGAACAGTCAGGCCGCTGTGCAAATTACAGCCGATGGCTATAACAAGGGCGGATTGCAGGTGATCGTCGGCGTAGACAAGGAAGGGACGGTTACAGGCGTGGCATTTGTTACAGTGACGGAAACGCCAGGGCTGGGCACAAAAGTCCAGACCCAGCCGGAGCTTCTGCTCAACCAGCTGATTGGATGCCAACAGCCGGACGAGGTGCAGGCGGTGGACGGCATCAGCGGTGCCACGTATTCTTCGAACGGGCTGAAAGCCGCTGTGATGTGCGCGCTGGACACGGTCGCTGCCAATGAGGAGGTGCTTCACAGATGAACTATAGAAAAGAATTTGTAAAGGGTATCATCCGGGAAAACCCCACCCTTGTGGGATTGCTCGGTATGTGTCCAACGCTTGCAGTCACAACGGGCGCCTTTAACGGCATTGGCATGGGACTTTCTACCACATTCGTACTGATCTGCTCGAATGTCGTCATCTCTTTATTACGCAAGGTCATCCCGGAACAGGTCAAACTGCCTTGTTATATCGTGATCATTGCCTCTTTTGTGACGCTGATCCAGTTTCTCGTCCATGGCTTTGTGCCATCGCTATATACCAGTCTGGGCGCATTTTTGGAATTGATTACCGTCAACTGCATCATTCTCGGTCGCGCGGAGATGTTTGCCTCGAAGCACAACGTCCTCGCCTCGGCGTTGGACGGTGCCGGGATGGGGCTGGGCTTTACACTGGCACTTTTCCTGATGGGGACGATTCGGGAGATTTTAGGCAGCGGCACCTGGCTTGGACTGGAAATTCCGGGGATGGCAGGTCACACCATCACACTGTTTATCATGCCAGCGGGCGGATTTTTGGTACTGGGCTTTGTCATTGCGGTAGTTTGCGCCCTCGCGCAGAAAAAGCCGCCGAAAAAGCTAGGCTGTGCGGCTTGTCCGAACGCGGCGGCGTGCCATGCCAAACAAGAGGAGGTGTAAGCGGCAATGCAAACGTATGTTGCCATCATCATTGCGGCCGTGCTGACAAACAACTTTGTGCTGTCCAAGTTCTATGGCTGCTGCCCATTTCTGGGCGTTTCCAAAAAACTCGATTCCAGCATTGGCATGGGGGCCGCAGTCGTCTTTGTCATGCTATGCTCCTCGCTATTGACCTATCCCATCTACTACTGGATTCTCGTGCCGTTGGAACTAACCTATTTGCGTACCGTGGCCTTCATTCTGGTGATTGCCGTCTTTGTACAGCTGCTGGAAATGATCATTAAAAAGCTGATGCCGCCGCTGTATAAAACGCTTGGCGTCTATCTGCCGTTGATCACCACCAACTGTGCCGTACTCGGCGTGACGATTATGAACATCGATGACGGCTATACCTTTGGACAGTCGCTGGTGAATGCAGGATTCTCCGGGCTAGGCTTTGCGCTGGCGATGGTGATCTTTTCCGGGGTACGCAGCCGGGTGGATGCGGCGGAAGAAGAGACGCCGGCGATGTTTCGAGGCGTGCCTGCCACGCTGATTGCCGCTGCGATTGTGTCGATGAGTTTCCTGGGCTTTGGCGGTCTGGGCGCATAAGGAGGGTTTTGCATGGAATATCTCTATCCCATTCTGATTTTTTTGGCGATGGGCATTCTCTTTGGCGTACTGCTGGTGGTGATTTCCCGGGTCTTTGCCGTAGAAATCGATGCCCGTGCCAGTGCCATTGCGGAAGCACTGCCCGGCGCCAACTGCGGCGCGTGCGGCTATGCCGGATGCAGTGATTATGCCGATGCCATTGTACACAAAGGCGCACCTATGCAGGCATGTCTCCCGGGCGGGGCAAAGGCGGCGGAAGCCATTGGGAAAATTATGGGCGTTGCGGTCACGGCGGCCGAGAAAAAAGTGCCGGTACTGCACTGCAACGGCACGTGCCACGCCACCCAGCGCAAATTTTCCTATACAGGCGGGGTACAAACCTGTACAGCGTTAAAACAGTTTTATGGCGGGAATGGTACCTGTCCGGACGGCTGTTTGGGGCTGGGCGACTGCGTATCAGCTTGCGAATATCATGCCATTACCCTAAAGGACGGCATCCCCACATTCTGCTCCGAAAATTGTGTCTCCTGCGGGCGATGCGCAAAGGTCTGTCCAAACGGACTGATTGAACTGCGTCCAGAAAAAAGCCGGGTGGATGTGCGCTGTTCGACCCGGGCACGGGGCAAAGAAGCGATGCAGATCTGCCAGAACGCTTGTATCGGCTGCAAGAAATGCGAGAAGGTTTGTCACTTTGATGCCATTCACATCATCGACAACCGCCCGGTATTGGACTATGCCAAGTGCAAATCCTGCGGACTGTGCGCCAAGGAATGTCCAAGAGGCTGTATAGAAGTTCTGCACAAACCGAAAGCATCTGGGGCAGCATCATCTGGCACACAGACAGCGACTTCGGCCTAAAAGCGTGTTTTAACGCATTATAAAGAGAACATACATGATAAAAAGAGCATCCCTCGAAAGAGAGATGCTCTTTTTAGAGAAACATGGATTCGGTTGTCAGATTATCCATTACTGCTCGCCAACACACAAAGTATGGGCGGGCAGTTTTTTGGTTTTTATTTCTTGGGCGCCGTTTGTTTCCATGTACAGAGAACTTCATGTCTCCAAATAGGGCAGATACAATTGGCGGAACGTCATCATACGGTCTGCATCGGAAAATTGTTTGGCAAGCACACGGTTGTGCGCCCCCATCTGCCGCCGGAGGAGCTTATTTTCGCTGAGTGCCTCCAGTGCCTTGGTACAGGCGTGCACCAGGTCGCCCTTGAGACACCATGCCCCTTCTTTATGTTCGGCATAGACCTTTGTACCATGACTGCGCACGGTAATCAGCGGCAGACCGGCTGCCATCGCCTCCTGCGCCGCTATGCCGCACCCTTCCCGCCGAGCGGGCATACAGAAAATGTCCGATGCCCCCAATAAATCGGGGATATCCGTGCGATAGCCCAGCAGCTGAACGTAGTCTTTCAACCGCAGCTTTTCCACCAGTTGTTCCAGAAACAGCTGTTCCGGCCCTTCCCCACAGATGAGATAATGCAGCGAAAATTCCTCATGCCGATCCCGCAGCCGTGCCATGGCCTGGAGAATCACCCGCAGCCGCTTTTGCATCCGCAACGTACCCACTGAAATCAAGACAATGGCCTCATCAGGAATACCCAACGATGCACGTACCGTTTCCCGCATCTGGGCAGAGACGTTGTATCGCTCCAGATTGATGCCCATGTCCGCCAACGAGACAACCTGCTTTGGGTGCAGGTGCTTTTCCGCATAGGCGGCATCCTCTGGGCAGACGGCGCAGAATAGGTCGGTCTGTTTCGCATATTTTCGCTCGATTCTAGAAAACAGCAGACGCTCTGTCAGCAGACAGCCGTGGAACACGCGGAAGTCGTGGGCAATATAGCATACGGGAATGGACAGCGATGCCGCCGCCCGCCGTCCCAGCCATCCAGCAATCGTGCCATGACATTGCAAAAGATCCGGACTGAGCGCCTGCAAAAGTGAAGAAATGGCATCATAGGCGCGCGCATTCTGGCGCATGGCTCCGATCGATTCCGACAGCGCGATATCATGCCATTCCAGCTTTGGATAGGTCTGATTGAATGCATCCAGTGCCGTCTGGGACAAGTTCGCTTCCCGGAGATTGCACACCACATGAATCTCGCTGCCCAGCGTCTGCATCGCCGTGACACAAGGCCCGGCAAATTGTACGACGGTCGCTGCATTTGCCGCCAAAATTACCACTCGTCTTTTCATAAACATATCCTTTCCGCCAAAATATGCTGTCGGCTTTGGTGCTTCTTATTATAGCACATTTGTGATAGAATGTCCAGAGTCGTATCCCGCTATTTTGCGGATCGGTGGGAATGGCGCGAAAAAATCGCCCCTTGCACCGTTTTGGCCGATGCCGCATAGGATGAGAATGATCATATTCCCCTTCGAAAGGAGGTGACCTGGGTGACACTGCATTCTGATTCCATCCCCCCTATACAACCACTTCACACCCTTTGCCCCGGTACATCCGCCCGCATTGTGAAAATCTATCTCCATGGAGCCATGCGCCACCGGCTGCAAGATCTTGGCTGGATTCCCGGCACCACCATCCAGCGGCTGCAATCTGCCAGCGGCGGAGATCCCACCGCCTATCGTGTGCGGGGCGGCGTGCTGGCACTGCGTGCGTGTGACGCCCGGCTGGTGCTGGTGCAGGTGTACTAGCACGTGTTCCAGCAGGGATGCCACAAAAAAACCGACATCGGAACGCACACCCGCGCCCGTGTCGGTTTCTCTGTTTGCAGACCAGCACAGTCCTCTGTAGGCTGTCCCTGTATCCGCTTTACTTGTTCATCATATCTGCAATGATGTCCATGACCTTATCATGACATCCGCCGCAGCCCGTCGAACAGGAAGTCATCTCCTGTACCTTCTGGAAAGCTGCCTCCACTTCACCCAGGCTCTTTGCCTCGTGCATCGCATCCTCAATATCGCCGTAGGATACGCTCATGCAGTGACATACTTCATAATTCTCCGTCATCCTCTTTCACCTCCTCGCACCGAGCGTGTTCCCGTCATGTGCTTTTTCCAGCCACCAGGAAAACACGATCTTTTCTGTAGACAACACCGCACAAAAGCTTTGTACGGTATTTCCTTTATTCTATAACAAAAATATGTACACAGTAAATATAATCTATTGAAAAATATAAAATCCATGGGACAAATCCTGCCTATCATGCAGGAAATGGCCATTATGCTGTGACTGCCGCTTTATGTACAGCTTCCGCCAGTGCGTGAAGTGCTGCTTCATCGGCAGGCTTTACCACGGAACAGATGGACACCATCTCATCCAGCACCGTCAGCTGTTTCATCGTATCCAGATAGGTACGCATTCTCTTGGCGGCACTAGGTGCCCAAGAGCCATTCTCCACGAGCGCCACGGTGCGGTTCTGGAAGTTCTTTGCCTGAAGGTGGAGCAGGAACTCCTCCATCGGCAGGAACACGCCGCCGTCATAGCTGGCCGCCGCCAGGATCATGCGATCGAACCGGAACGCCTGCTGCACCGCTTCTGCCACATCACAGCGTGTGAGATCCAACAGCACAACGGTCTCGCCCATTGCGGTAAGGTCATCCGCAAGAAGCTGCGCCGCCTGGGCGGTGTGACCGTGAATGGAAGCATGGGCGATCAGCACGCCGGAGGTCTCCGGCTGGTAGCTGCTCCAAGTCTGATACTTCTCCAAGTAAAAGGCAATATTCTCCGTAAGAATGGGACCATGGAGAGGGCAGATTGTGCGGATATCCAGCTTCGCCGCCTTTTTCAGCAGCGTCTGCACCGGCATCCCGTACTTCCCAACAATATTGATAAAGTAGCGTCTGGCTTCGTCCAGCCACGGCTCATCGGTTCCCACAGCGCCGAACTTCCCGAAGGCATCGGCAGAAAAAAGCACTCGCTCCGTGGACTCATAGGTAACCATCACTTCCGGCCAGTGCACCATCGGCGCCATCACAAAGTGTAGAGTATGGCTGCCCAGCGGGAGGGTGTCGCCCTCTTTTACACCCAGTGTGGGATTTTCGGGCGGTGTCACACAGAAATTCGTCAGCATGGTCAATGCCTTCGCAGAGCCGACCAATGTCATCGACGGATACTTCTGCGTCAGTGCCAGAATACTCCCAGCATGATCGGGTTCCATATGCGAGATAATCAGATAATCCGGCGTTCTTCCGTCCAGCACTTCTTCCAGCCGTGCCAGCCATGCCGATGTGGCACGGGGATCGACCGTATCCATCACCGCAATTTTCTCATCCAGGATCACATAGGCATTATACGAAACACCATTTGGCACGGGATATTGGTTTTCAAATAAATCGATGTCGGTGTCATTGACCCCTACATAGTAGATTCCTTCTGTGTTTGGGATGGTTTCCAACATAAAAAAGTCCCCCTCGTTTCTGGCATAGACGGCGTGTCTGCGCCTCAGAACTTATTCTCATTTTCCGGCACTGCCGTGATCCGCCGCATGATATTATGCTTTGTATCTCATTGGCAGTACCGCACAAAGACCGCCTGTCGGCCTTGTATGGTGCTGTCCATAATCAGTATACCAGTTTCATCGAGTCATTTCATGAACATTTTGCGTATATTCTACAAATTTAGCAGTTGGTGCAATTTTCTCTTTTGGGGATCGCATAGGAAACGTGTCGCTCATACGGCAGATATTTTGGTATGGAGGCGAGCAGAAAAATCCGAGTTTTTATGCGCCTGTATTATTCGAAAAAAGCACCCACTTTGCCCACTCTTTGTGCGGGACACCATAACGCGTGTTCTCATTTTTTGGGCAACAAAAAACGCCCCGGGGTGAGGGACGTTTTTTGCTATGATATAGGGATTATTGGGGATTTGCCGTCCTGTGTCGGGGTGTACACAGAACAGCTAGAGGATGTTATATGCTCTTTGATGAGCATGGTATAAGTATACCCTTATAATGTGTTCGTTTCGTGAAACGTGCTTGAAAAGCAGCTGAAAACCTTGCGGAAAGATTGTCAAAAAAAATCAAAAAAAATATGAACCTGTCCTCACAAGATGCCACGGTAGTTTTCTGGCATCTTGTGAGGACAGGTTCAATGAAAGCGGTCGAAAATTCTGGAAATTCAGAACTTTTTCTCATACAGTCGCCAACGCATACCTATCATTCCTCCACCCGCTGGCAGCGTACCGTCACCCGGCTTGCGCCGCTGAGCGTACAGGTGAAAAGTGTCAAGTCCCAATCACCCTCCATAGTCACCAGATCCTCCAGCGCATAGTCGGGCAGCTCCTCCACCCATGTCACCGCATAGGTATAGACTGTACCGTTACAATCGGTGAATTCCACCAGGTCGCCTGCTTCCAACAAATGCAGCCGGCCAAAATGCGCATCATAGTTATGTCCGGCAAGAATCATATCATCCGTCAGATAGCTGCCCCGGTAGCGGCTTGGTGTATAACACAAATCATCATACACATATTCTCCGAGAATCGGCAGGCGCAGATCCAGTTTCGGAATCGTGAGAATTCCATTGTACCAGTTGCCGTCAATGGAGATCCAATCTTCAAACAGGTTCCGATGATGGACATAGTGTTCCCATGCACTCTCCTCCAGTGTATCGGGTTCGTCTGGCTCGGCAGCAGCGGCGGTTTCCGGGGCCGACACTTCCGCCGAAGTCGTCTCCGTTTCGGCAGGCTGGGCAACAGTCATCTGCGTTGTCACCGCCTGTGCCAGCGCTTCGGGGGAATTGAGATATGCTGTCAGTTCGTCTGCCACCGTTGCGGAAAACTGCGCCGCCCGGTGGCTTTCCCACCAGTTCCAGCCCACCAGTGCCGCAGCGCCCAATATCAGAAGCACGCCGAATAGCATCACAGCCATGCCCCATTTCTGTCTCTTATGCAAGATTTACTCCTCTTTCTGACGCAGCCGCTTGCCAAAGCCTATACACACAAGCCCACCAATGCCCATACAGGGCACCGGCCACCAGAGCTGCCCGGTGTAGGGGATCTTGGTGTCAGAAGTGGTGGTAGTGACCGCTGCGCCGGCTGAAGCCGTTGTGGTCGTGGTTTCGGCGGAGCCGACCGTTTCCGATCCTTCGGCGGTATCTGTCCCCTGGGCAGGAGGTGTCACTGTCCCCGAAATGGCTGTGGAAGTCGGCGTTGTGGTGCGAGCCGTCGTTTCCGTGTATATAGCGGTGGTCGTGGTAACAGTCGGTGCCGAAGTCGTTGTCTCCGGTGTGGTGGTTGTCTCGGAGCCACTCGATTCATAGCGATTCGAGATAAGATAGGTTAACTCCGAAAAATTGTCGGCATAGGTGACAACATAATTCGGTGGCACTTCTTGTTCGAGAACCTGCCACTTGTCCGCAATATTCCCCCGCCAAGTATAGGTCCAGTTATTCGATTGGCTCAGTTCCACCGAACGGACAAACCGGCCGTTACAGTAGAGATCGACTGTAATGCTGCTCGGACGCTGGTTCTGATCTGTCCAATCATCTACCCAATCTTTGGTGACGATGTAGGAGACCTGGCTCTCATCAAAATCATGGAAGGTGAATTTTGGCTGTAAATTCCATTGCAGCGTGGGATTTTCTTCCGTCTCCATCACATCAACTAGGCAAGGCGTGGGATAATATTTTCGGTCGCCATCCAAAAATTCTGCGCCGACAGCCAGATAGGTGCCTTCGGGAACTTCTGTAAAGCGCAGCGTACCAAATGCATTCGTTGTTCCGGTATAATCAGGGGTGAGGTGGATTTCTGCATAGTGCTGTAATGTCACAGCGAGGTCGAGGGGTTGGGCGTTTTTGTGGATACCGCTTCCGGCAAACGCGTCATCAAGGATCAGATTGCCATCGCTGTCCCGGTGACCGATCGAATAAAGCTTCCAATCGATCCCAGGAAAGGCATTGTTGTCTTGGTCACGGCAAATTATAGTAATCGTGCCCGATATCTCTGCCGCCGCCGCACGCAGGGAAACTACCAGAGAATAGGTTGTGCCAAATCCAACCAATAACGCCAACAGTACGGCGGCGATTGAACGCAATTTTGTAAAAATGCCAGAATGGGTCATGATTTGTCACGCTCCTTTTTGTGGGATTTTGGAGAATCCTTCTTATGGGGAGATGCCCTTGGCGGAAGAATCTCCCACAATTTTTGACGGGTATGCGTCTTTTCGTATTGGCTGAGGTATTTCCGGACGATATGCGCCCGCTTTCTGCGCCGGGTGCCGGATGACCAGAAAAGTATCAACCCAATCAGCAACGGTACACAAAGTACCGGTACTACCAGCATGGGATCCACTCGCACGGCATCGGCGGAAGCTATCGCATGGGAGACATATTTTGTGTCAATACGATGCGATTGAACCAAAAGCCGGTGGGAGTTGATGCCATAGGGCGTACAGGTCATCAAGGTAACCCGATCTTCGCCGGGGAGAATTGCCAGTTTGTCTACCTCGTTGGGCAGAATGATGCGAATCTGATCGACCTCATAGGTAAACACTTCATCTAGAACGGTGATGGTGAAAATATCCCCCACGACCAGCTGATCCAAATCGGTGAAAAGCCGTGCGGACGGCAGCCCACGATGGGCGGAGATCACCGCATGGGTGGAATCACCGCCCACGGGGAGAGAAGAACCCGTTAAATGGCCTACAGCAATGTTTAGCACCTCGGTGGAAGTGCCGTGGTAAATCGGCAGTTCCACGTTGATTTGGGGGATGGTCACATAGCCCATGATGCCGGTGCCGGAGATGTTGAGAATCTCCTCGTAGGCATAGCCCTGGGTGGAAAGTTCATCCGCCTGTTCAAAAGGGGATGAAAGCGCAGCGAGGGCGGTGTTATAGGCATGCGCCTGGGCAAGGGCATTCTCTTTATCAGAATTGTCCATCTTTGCCACGGCCTTTTGGTACTGTGAAACGGCATAGGACTGGGTGCGGGCATTCCACCAATCGCTGATGGTCGGATAAAGCATCACGGAGAGCCCCACCAGAAACAGAACGACCAACACGATTGTGGAAATCATATTGAATTTTCGTTTCTTTGTTCTCATGAGGTCCTCCCTAATGCCTGCCGGCGCGAACCGAACCGCACGCCGGCAGACGAGTTTTAGGTTTTATGCAAATTTGGATTTGCGGTCAAGAGGTTTTATGCTTCGGTAGCTTCCTTTGCACGCTTCTTAGCAATCAGGAGCAC
>CASDUD010000177.1 GCA_949283725.1 uncultured Ruminococcus sp. | reverse complement strand
GGGAGTCAATGCTGTGCAGACCCTTTCTCGCTTGAACCGTATTTGTGCGCCCTATGATAAGAAAACCTTTGTGCTGGATTTCAAAAATGAATATGAGGATATTCAAGCGTCCTTTGCCCCATTCTATACTGAGACAATTCTGAACGAGACGATTACCCCTTCGGATATCCGTGCGGTGGAAGCTCAGGTGGATCAGTATAATTTCCTGGACATTGACGATATTGAGGAATTCAACGGATATTTGTATCAGGATAAACGAACCTCCAAAGAAAAGGCTCGGATGTGGACGCTGCTGGATAAATCCCTGCAAATCATCAATCGCCACCCGGAGCTAGAAAAGCTAGAGATTCGTGCAACAATCAAGCGTTTCCTGCGGTTTTACAGTTTCCTGATTCAAGCGACCTGCTTTGAAAGCGTGGATCTGCACAAGAAATACAATTTCCTTTCGTACCTGGTTAAGGAGATCGAAGTGGGCAGCGGTGGCAATGATTTTGACATTGCGGACAAAATCACTGCATCTAACTTCCGTCAGAAAAAGACCGGGGAAAACACACATGAGATTGAATCCAAACCGGAGGTCAGCCTGCCGACACCCAACGAAGTCTACATGGATGAAGCTGTGAAAAAGAAGCTCTCCGAGATCATCGACGAGATCAATGCAGCGTATAACAAAAACTTTGATGTCGACGTGGTCTCCAAGTCCGCTCTGCAAATGCGGGATATTCTGCTGAAGAACGGACATCTGCGGGATAGTGCACGGAATAACTCGCTGAAAGATTTCCGCTTCGCCTATTTTGACGCCGTACAGGATGCCCTTATTGCCGGGTATGAGCAGAACCAGGACTTCTTTGCGCTTCTGCTTGATAACGATGAAAAGAAGCGTGAATTGATGCAGGTGTTCCTGGAAGATGTTTATAAAAAATTAAGAGAAGAAAGTTTGTCTTGAAGAAAGTCTTTCAGCATTTAACTGTAAGAGGAGGGTCTTAGGGCAGTGCCCTAATGAATTTTACTGTTTTTACGACTGTGGGAGTACAAACAGTCTGCTCGCTAAGATGATACAGAAAACCGGAGAAAGCAGTTTCGCTCTCTCCGGTTCGTTCTATTTTACCCTGATTTTCTTCGTCTTTGCGTTTGAAAACTTGATGATTAAGTCTTCCACAGAGTCGGTATAGCGCCCTTCCTGACACAGTTTATTCTGAAACCAAATGAGATTTTGAATGAGAAATCTGCGCTCATTTCCCGAAAGATAAAAATGATATTTCCGCCCTCTCATATGTAAATCCACTCGTTGTTGACGATTTCAGCGGCTCGGTTTCGGATACTGTTCGTCTTTTGCACCCACTGTATAGGGGCTGAGGCTTTCAGCTTTTCCGTGACATTTTCCTGTTCGGAAAGTGCGGATACAAGCGACTGAAACATCCGCTCTGCCTGCTGATTGATCTCTGCCAGATGTTCGTTTAGTGTTCCGGCAGTCAGCAGATTGTAATACCGAATCCGGTGGTGCTGCTTCAAATACCGCCGGTACCGTTGTCCCCAAACTCCGATTTCAACTTCGCTTTCGGGTGGTACTTTCAGATCGGGAAGTTCATAATCGCCTTGCCGGGTATATGTGCCGCATGCTTCTTCATAAATGCTTTTCATCGTAAAAACCTCCTGTGTTTTATGGTGCTTTCATTCTACAGAAGATTTTCAGGAAAAACCAATGTACCGATTGCAGTTTTAACGGCACATACAGAAAAAGAGTACGAACCCTTCGATCCGTACTCTCGTTTCTACCCTGCAATGCCGGTTTCCGTGTGTTTTTCGGATACTGCCTTATACACACACAGCAAATGTGTCCCTTTTTTGTTTATTGTACTGCATGACAGACGATGCATCCCCGTCAGGCGCTCTTTGCGCGGTATTGCCTTATACACTCAGTTTGCCTTCTGCACCATTTCCAGAAACAGTCTATGCACCCGCGTATCTTCTGTCAGCTCCGGGTGAAACGCCGTTACCAGTTGATTGCCCTGCCGTGCAGCCACAATTCTTCCATCCACAGTCGCCAGTGCCTGCGCTTCGCCCCAGGTGGCCTGGATATATGGCGCACGGATGAATATCATCGGCACATCGCCTACGCCTTCCATCGGTGCTGTCGTGGAAAAGCTGCCCAGCTGTCTGCCATAGGCATTTCGAGCCGCAGTGATGTCCATTGTTCCAAGCTGTACCGCACCGCCCTGCACATGCTTTGCCAGTAGCAAAAGCCCCGCACACGTGCCATATACCGGCAGTCCCTGCTGGATGTAGGTGCGCAGCCACGTCAGACAGTCTAGAGCCGAAAGCAGCTTTCCCATCACTGTACTCTCCCCGCCCGGAAGAATCAAACCGTCCATCGGCAGTGCCAGATCACGCTTTTGACGAATTTCAAAGCATTCTGCGCCGAGTCGATGCAGCATTGTCTCATGCTCTGCAAAGGCACCTTGCAGTGCCAGTATCCCAATCCGCATCATTTGCCGCGCTCCGCCATTAGGACAGCAATCTCCTCTTCATTGATGCCCACCATTGCTTCACCGAGGTCAGTGGACAACTCTGCCAAAAGTGCTGCATCCTGATAGTTGGTCACGGCTTGGACAATCGCTGCGGCACGCTTTTCGGGGTTACCAGACTTAAATATGCCCGAACCCACGAATACACCCTCTGCGCCCAGCTGCATCATCAGTGCTGCATCGGCGGGTGTTGCCACACCACCTGCTGCAAAATTGATTACCGGCAGTTTGCCGTGGGTGTGTACATACTGCACCAGTTCATAGGGTACTTGCAGTACCTTTGCCGCTTCGTACAGTTCATCCGCCGCCATCGACTGTACCTGACGTATTTCGCGCTGCATCTGACGCATATGACGCACTGCCTGTACTACATCGCCTGTGCCTGGTTCACCCTTTGTTCGAATCATAGCGGCGCCTTCGGCGATCCGGCGCAGAGCTTCCCCTAAATCTCTGGCACCGCACACAAACGGCACATCAAACTGGGTTTTGTCGATGTGATAGCGGTCGTCTGCCGGAGACAGCACCTCGCTCTCGTCGATGTAGTCGATCTCAATGGCCTGCAAAATCTGTGCCTCAGCCATATGCCCAATGCGGCACTTTGCCATCACCGGAATGCTGACTGCCATCTGGATGCCTCGAATCATTTTCGGATCGCTCATCCGAGAAACACCGCCCGCCGCACGGATATCCGCCGGAATTTTTTCCAATGCCATAACGGCACATGCGCCCGCCGCCTCGGCAATCTTTGCCTGTTCTGGTGTAGTAACGTCCATAATGACGCCGCCTTTAAGCATCTGTGCCAAGTTTTTGTTGAGTGTATATCGATTTTCCATGAGAAAAACCTCCTATATATCCAGAATCCCGCCGGTATACGTCCGGCTTATTTTCAGGATAGCATAGGATTGGTATTATTACAATTGCCAGTTTTCGATAATTTTTCCATACCAGAAATATGAATCGAACGCCTAGCCTAGGGCATATTCCATCGAAACACTTGCTCGCTCTCATCCGTTTCGACGAGAGACTTCATGAAACTCGAAATACTTCGGACTGTGACGGGATTGGGTGAATTCGAACATTACCCCATCGCTGTTATAGGTGGAGTTATTCACCGCTGCTACGCAGTTGCACCCTTCTAGGTGCAGATACATTTCATCATGTTCCGTAATCGGATCCACCCGGATGACACGCTTTGTCGTTGTGATGATAACGCCCAGCTGTTCTTCTAGATAGGCATAGACCGATCCCTTTGCTAACTCTTCCGTTAGCTCTGCCACCACATCTTTCCGAAAATAATTGTGGTCAATGATCAACGGAATATCATCAATATATCGCAGCCGCTGAACATAATAAATATCACACCCAACAGGAAAATCTGTACGCCGATGAATGTGCGCATCCGTTTTCAGTTCTAGAAATAGCAGAATTTCTGTACGATAGTTCAGATGATTGCGCAATGCTGCTTCGGTGAAAGACTCAATTCGATTCAAGGAAAAGATGGAGTGCTTTTCCGCCTTGTAAATCACAATTACCCCTTTTCCGTGGACAGACTGCACAAAGCCCTCCGCAGACAGCAGTTCAATCGCACGGCGCACCGTATTCCGGGAGCATTGAAATTCTCCTGTGAGCATCGCCTCGGATGGCAGCAGTTGTTGAAATGGATATACCCCATCCTGAATCCGATTGCGAAGTACTTGGTAGATGGCATCATATTTGTTTTTTGGCATAAATATCTCTTCCTCGCACAAAATATATTTATGGCGACACCGGTACGGCAGAAAGATATCTCACAACCGTCAAACCGTCTAGATGCACTATCGGTATTGCCAATTCCACCACTTGTATAGACAAGTTTAGTAAAAGTATAGCACGTTCCTCCCACTTTGTCAATAAACTTTTTGGTGAATTTCCCTCATTTGGCGCACTTGTATAAACAAGCTTTTAATAGAAATAAAAGTATTAATATTGGCAATTTTCACAAAAGTATCGCCATTCTTTTGTTCGCACTCTCCAAATCCATGGTTCATTTCCCATCGAATAAAGAGCATGTTTGAACAGGATAAAAGAATAGTTCAACTTGTATAAACAAGTTGAACAAAAATGATGTGTATTTTTTGTACCTTGTTACAAACTTTTCGCAAACTTGGAAAAAATGCTTGACTGACTTGTTTGAACAAGTTGTAATATAGATAACAGCTTTTTGGAGGGCAACATCGTATATCGTTTTTTACTGCGATGGGTACTGCCATTTGTATAGCCCCCAAAATGTAAGGTATACTTTTGTGGAGACACGCAACAATCTACAAGAAGGACAGGTGATCGATATGGGAAAATACCAAGAGGATGCTGCTGCATTATTAGAACTTATAGGCGGTAAGGACAACATTCAGGCAGTAACCCACTGTATGACACGAATGCGTTTTGTGCTGGACGACGCAAAAAAGGCAGATATCAAACAAATTGAACAACTGCCAGCGGTAAAGGGGACTTTCACCCAGGCAGGACAGTTCCAGGTCATCATTGGCAACGATGTAGCGGAATTTTACCAGGAATTTACGTCCAATGCCGGCATTGAAGGCGTAAATAAGGAAGCTGCCAAGCAGGCAGCCAAGGGCAAACAGAACGTGGTGCAGCGTATCATGAGCAACCTCGGCGAAATCTTTGCCCCCATCATTCCGGCACTCATCTGCGGCGGTTTGATTTTGGGTTTCCGCAACATCATCGGTGAAATCAACTTCTTTGAGAATGGAACCAAGAGCCTTGCAGACATCTCCCAGTTCTGGGCAGGGGTATACAGCTTTTTGTGGCTCATCGGTGAAGCCGTCTTTCATCTTTTACCTGTGGGTATCGTCTGGTCTATCACCAAAAAAATGGGTACAACCCAGATTCTAGGCATTATTTTGGGCTTGACACTGGTATCCTCTCAGCTGCTCAACGGCTTCTCAGTAGCATCTACCGACCCGGCGGATATTCCCGTGTGGGACTTTGGCTTTGCCCAAGTCGAGATGATTGGCTATCAGGGACAGGTCATCTCTGCAATTCTCGCCGGATTTGTACTGGTATATTTGGAAAAATTTTTCCGAAAAATATGTCCAGCTGTTATCAGTATGATTGTTGTTCCCTTCTGTTCGCTCGTACCAGCCGTCATTATTGCCCATACGATCGTGGGGCCAATTGGCTGGAAAATTGGCGATGCCATTGCCACCGTTGTCTATAACGGATTGACCTCAAACTATGGTGTGATCTTCGCCGGTATCTTTGGCTTGCTGTATGCGCCAGTGGTAATGACAGGCTTGCACCATATGACAAATGCCATTGATACAACACTTTCCACCTTATATGGTGGTACCATCTTGTGGCCGATGATTGCCTTGAGCAATATTGCCCAAGGATCTGCGGTACTGGGTATGGCGGTACTCCAACGGAAGAACAACCGGGCAAAACAGATCAACATCCCGGCGCTAATCTCCTGCTACTTGGGTGTTACAGAACCCGCACTGTTCGGTGTGAACTTGAAATATGTCTTTCCACTAATTTGCGGTATGATCGGCTCTGCCCTGGCGGCCATTGTCTCCGTCGGCTTTGGCGTACAGGCGTTCAGCATTGGCGTGGGCGGCATTCCCGGTATCCTTTCCATCAAATCGGAATTCTGGGGCATTTTCCTGCTTTGCATGGCGATTGCCATTGTGGTACCATTTGTACTAACACTGATCATTGGGAAGAAAAAGCTCCCAAAGGAGGCGATTGCCCCCTCGGAAGCAGAAGAAGCACCAGAAGAGGCTGCACCGACAATAGAAATAGACGAAACCGTTTCGACAGAAGCCCCGCTGCCGATGGCGGATGCGGTCTATGCTCCTGTTTCCGGAAAAGTCATTCCTATCGAGGAAGTGCCGGACGACGTATTCTCTCAACAGGTACTGGGAGACGGTGTGGGGATTGAACCGACAAACAATATCATCACTGCGCCCTGTGATGCAGAGGTATCGGTGGTCATGGATGGCAGCAACCATGCCTGTGGGCTGAAACTTGCCAACGATATGGAACTGCTCATCCATGTGGGTATCAATACCGTAGAAATGAATGGCGATGGATTTACGCTGTTTGTCGGCGTGGGTGACCGGGTGAAAAAGGGCGATAAGCTGATCGGTTTTACACCAGAAAAGATCCGGGCGGCAGGCTATCCCACAACTACCGTACTCTGTGTAACAGACGAAGGACAAGCAAAAAATATTCAGTTTGCTTCTGGGCTAACCGGGGTTGCCGGAGAAACAAAACTCATTACTTGGGAATAAACAGGAGGTGCTGATATGGAATTTCAGAAATCGACTGTCTATCAAATTTATCCCAAATCATTTGCCGATGCCAATGGCGACGGTGTGGGCGATTTGAAGGGCATTACCCAAAAGCTGGACTATATTCACCAGCTTGGGGCAGACTATATCTGGATCACGCCATTTTTCCGTTCCCCCCAGCGGGATAACGGCTATGATATCGCCGACTATCGCGCCATTGAACCCATGTATGGCACGATGGCGGACTTTGAGGCATTGGTACAAAAGGCGGATGCGCTGGGTATTGGCGTGATGCTGGATATGGTATTTAACCATACCTCCACAGAACACGAGTGGTTCCAAAAAGCACTCGCAGGCGATGAGACGTATCAGAACTATTATATTTTTCGGGACGGAAGTCCAGATGTTCCACCGACCAACTGGCAGTCCAAGTTCGGCGGCAGTGCCTGGGCATATGTGCCGCATCTGAAAAAGTGGTATCTCCATCTGTTTGATACTACCCAGGCAGACTTAAACTGGGAAAATCCAGTGGTGCGAGAAGAACTGAAGGATGTCCTACGGTTCTGGAAGGCAAAAGGCGTAAAAGGATTTCGGTTTGATGTCATCAACCTGATTTCCAAACCTGATGTATTGGAAGATGACCTCACTGGGGACGGCCGCCGCTTCTACACGGATGGCCCCCGAATTCACAAATATCTAAAGGAATTGCACCGCGATGCTGGATTAGGCGATGTGCTGACGGTGGGCGAGATGTCCTCGACCTCACTGGAAAACTGTATTCGCTATACCGATCCTCAAGAAGAGGAACTGAATATGACATTCAGCTTCCACCACTTGAAAGTGGACTATCGGGACGGCGAAAAATGGAAACTCCAGCCGGTGGACTATCGGAAACTGAAAGATCTGCTAGAAACCTGGCAGACAGGTATGGCCGAACATGGCGGCTGGAATGCGCTGTTTTGGTGCAACCACGATCAGCCCCGCACAGTTGCCCGATTTGGTGATACCAGACAGCACTGGCGCGCCGCCGCCAAAATGTTGGCTACGCTGATGTATCTCATGCGGGGCACGCCCTATATCTACCAGGGTGAGGAATTGGGCATGAAAAACGCTGGATTCACTGCCATCGACCAGTATCGTGATGTAGAGAGTCTCAACTATTATCGCATCTTGACGCAGGAACAGGGGCTTTCCTCGGAAGAGGCTCTGCACATTTTGGCAGAGCGTTCTCGGGATAACGGCAGAACGCCCATGCAGTGGACAGCGGAGCCAGGGGCAGGCTTTTCAACAGCAACACCATGGATTGGGCTGTCGGTAGATTCGGCAGGCATCTGTGCCGAGACGCAGGTGAACGATCCGGATTCCATCTTCACCTATTTTCAGCAGCTCATCGCTTTGCGAAAGGCAGAGCCTGTTGTGGGAAATGGTACAATAGAATTTCTCTTTTCGCAGCGGGAAGATATTTTCGCCTATCGCCGCACTGGGCAGGGGCAGGAACTGGTCGTGCTGTGCAACCTCACCGGCCAATCCATTTCAGGTGACTTTGTGCCTCTGGTACAGGATATGCAGCGGCAGTTAGGCAACTATCCCGATGTAAAGGAACTGGCTCAGAATCAGCTGCGCCCCTATGAATCGGTTGTGTACTTGCGCGAGGTGTCACCTGCGCAGCTGGAGTGATAACCTTTGGGTTATCACAGATGAACCAATCGAAACTTCACAAAAGGCAAAAATAAGAGTATCATGGTTTATATCAGCAGAAGCGATCTGTCTGATGGATGAATGATTTGGCAATGGGACTGTTGTCCCACACCACATGGAGGGATTTGTAATGAACACATTTGAGTACACCATTCAAGACGCTGTAGGTATCCACGCAAGACCGGCTGGGCAACTGGCAAAGCTGGCAAAGACCTTTTCCAGCACTGTGACCATTACCAAAGGGGACAAGTCCGTCAATGCCACCAAACTGATGGCACTTATGAGCATGGGCGTGAAGCAGGGAGATACCATCACGGTTACCATCGAGGGGGCAGATGAAGCAGAAGCTGCCACCACCATGAAAACATTTTTGGAGCAAAATCTGTAAGGGCAGTATTGCCCCTAAGAACTAAGGCACACCGCCCAATGACCGCTTGACGGCTTGATACGGTATTGCC
>CASDUD010000176.1 GCA_949283725.1 uncultured Ruminococcus sp. | reverse complement strand
TGACAACAGCCCAAAGAGACGAAAGCGCAATTCCAAACTGCGAACCCTTCCGCGGTACCACTCTTCTTCATCCCCTGTGGGATGCACCTCCGGTGCCAACACACCGTTGCTCTGTAACGGGAGTTCCCGTCTGTCACTACTTTGCTTGATGCGCGGTTCGTGGCAGCCACTCCATGGCCAGTTTCAACAGTTCCGCCCGGCGCCTTCCACCAACCGGCGTCTCTCTTTGCGGCAGCTTGCTGTCTACTCATCCATATCCTTGTGTTTGTGTGATATAAACATGGTCAGTATAGCACCGCCTCCCGAATTTGTCAACACGGTAAAGTGACAAAGATTTAAAAAATTTCTCGCGGGATTACCAGCTTTCCGGCAGAGTCAGCAGCAGGTCTGGAAAGGTCAGGTGGGGAAACCGGCGGGAGAGGTTGTCCAAATGGGACAGCCGCAGCCGGTCGGGGAACTGTCCGGCCTCGATGGCGGCCACGGCGTCCGGCGGCAGTTCCATAATCCGGGCCATTTCCTCCACGCTCATCTGGTGATCCAACCGCAGCTGGCGGAGATTGCAGGATAAATTGCGGTCCATTTGCAGCATTGCAAGCAATTCCAGATCCATGGTACCACCTCATAATAATAGTAATTTGATATCATTATGATACTACTCTAATTGTAGAATTTCAAGTTTTTATACTGTTAAACTTGTAGCATAATAGTAACGGAGTGATACCATGAAACAGCGGAAAATTCAGACCGCTCTGCGGCTGACAGAGGAAATGCACTACAAGTTGACGCAGATTGCGCAGAATGAGCACCGCTCGTTTAATGCACAGCTGGAGTATTGGGTGCAGAACTGCGTAAAGGACTATGAAAAGGAACACGGCGAAATTCCCTTTGACCTAGAAAAGACGGCCATTGAGTAATTATTATACGAGGAAGTGAGATCATGAAATCAGAACGGATTCAGACTGGGATTCGCTTTTCACCGGAATTGCTGTATAAAATTACAGTAGTCGCCAAGAAAAACCACCGCTCACTGAATGCACAGCTGGAACATTTGGCTCAAATTTGCGTGGACGCCTACGAAAAGGAACATGGCGAAATTCCTTTTGACCTGGAAAAGACGGCCATTGAATAACATATGGGTACAAATTTATGAAACAATACACACTGTATTTAGACGAAAGCGAAACACACCAATTTGATGCAAAGCGGAAGAAAAACGTTAACGCGCATTTTTGCATGGCCGGTATTATCGTAGAGGATGCCGATATTGAATCGTTAGATCACAGCTTGTGCCAGCTGAAGCGTGCCGTATGGCCAGAACTGCCAAATCCGGAGTCCGTGATTTTGCATCAGATGAACATTCTAAATGCCGATAAGGGACGGCTGGATGAAACGCTCTACCCGGAATACAAAAAGTTTCGGCATAAACAGCAGCAAAAGGTTTTTTACAGCGAACTGAAAAAAGTCTTTGTCGGCAATCCTATTACCATTCTCGGAAGCAGTATTCATCTGGAGCACCTGCAATCCTATTACGGTGTACAAAATCGGAATAAACCGGACCGATATCTGGTGGCCATGCAGCTCCTTTTAGAAAATTACTGTCATTTCCTTTGTGCACAAAATGCCCGAGGACGGATTATCTATGAGTATATAGAGCTACTCGCCAATGAAAAGTTGCGAGACCGATACTACCATATCAAGCTGATGGGCTCCATGTATATCGCCCGCGCCACAGCAGAGCAGCGTTTGTTGGGTCTGGACTTTGTTCCCAAAACCGATAATGTAGCCGGATTGCAAATTGCCGATTTTGTACCCAATGCTTTTGCTCGGGATCATGCAGGGTATACGCAAAGCAAATATAATATTTTTAGTACCTTAAAGTACCATTGCTATGACGGTCTGTTGCAGCAGCCCGGTCGATTTGGCGTAAAATATATGCCCTAGGTACGCATATTGACACAAGAAATGCCATATGCTATACTATGGTTGAAGGATTGGGAGACGCCAGTTGCGTTTCATGCTTTGCATGGAGATAATCACTGGAATAGCCACAAGCTATGTACCGAGAAACGTACCGTCGGCAACGAACCTGATACCAAAGGAGCCACCGCACAGGTGGCTCCTTTGTATTTTTGCGTTTCATTTATTTTGTATTAATATAGCTTTGCCCCGGATTCCCTAGAGAATCCGGGGCATTTTTACATGATTTCACACTCTCAGCACAGCTTCGCACCGGCGGGGATGGCGTCGCTGACCATAATCAGGTTCAGCTTTTCCTCGCCTTGCTCGGTGTGGACGGCGGAAAGCAGCATACCCTGACTTTCCTGGCCCATCATCTTTCTGGGAGGCAGGTTGGTAATCGCCACCAGC
>CASDUD010000175.1 GCA_949283725.1 uncultured Ruminococcus sp. | reverse complement strand
AGCAGCAAAGCCAGCACATTGATTATGCGACGATTATTACTCCATGCAAACGTCGCAATCCACTGGCTTTGCATGGAGCCGCACTTCGTTGAGTTTTGTCATTGATACCACTTCTTCCTATGCTGAATACCCACATTATATTATGGTGCGTATCCTTCTTCAAGGAGCGAAAGATAGATTATAATATGTAAAAAATGCCGGGCGCAGGGCCAGCAAGCCCCCGCGTCCGGCGCTTTGATTTGCGTAACTACCTTTGCGTTAGGCGTATTTTCTCTTGAACAATGAGATTGACAAAACGTAGGACAATGCGAAAAGAAGAAGAACGCTCACAAAGCCAATCGCCATGCTCAAATCGAAATGATCCACAACAAATCCCATGATCGCATTGTCTGTAATCCTCGACCAGATGCCCAATACCACCAACAGAATGATTAAAATAAACATGACCGCAAATCCGGCGTTTACACCAAGCCAATAATTGGAAGGAAGGATAAAGGCAAGGAACAACAGAACCATGCAAAAAGAGGCAATCGAAAGAAAAAGATAGAATCCAAACCGATATGCAGGGAAGCAAATATAGGAAATCGTATTTACAACGAGAGCCACACACAAACCCACCAGTGCAGCAAGTCCGCCAAAGACATACCGACTGCTGACAATTTGCCTTTTGGAGATTGGCAATGCGACTGCATATTTGCCCCATTTCCACTGCTCATCGGAGTTTGCAAGGGTAATCAGCATAGAGGCGACTTCCAGCGGGACAAGCAGAAAGCTGATGTAGATGGAGCCGGCACCCTCCAATATAATCATCAAGGCAGCGATGATCGCCAAATCCATGACCAGACGGGCAATCCCGTATTTTTTCTTGACCGTCAGAAAGTCTTTTGTCAGCAACCCTTTCATTGCATTTCCCCCTTTACATAGAATAGCATAATTTCTTCTATTGTCGCAGGTCCAATGATAGCATTTGCATACTGTTTCGCCGCCTTGTTCCGGTCCTTTACCAGCACTTTGAACTGATAATCTTCCTTGCGGTATGCGACGATATCCGACTTATCCAGAGTATCAAATACGGCAGCGCCGCAATTCAAAATACCATAGTTGTCAACCAGCGTATCCTTTTCGTGGGTGAAAATCACTTTCCCTTTATGAATAAAGGTAATATAATCCGCCACTTTTTCCAGATCGCTTGTGATATGCGACGAGACCAAAACAGAGTGACTTTCATCCTGAACAAAGTCAATCAGCATATCCAAGACATCATCACGAATGATGGGGTCGAGACCGCTGGTCGCCTCGTCCAAAATAAGCAGTTCCGCATGGTGGGACAATGCCACCGCAAAAGCGAGCTTCACTTTCATGCCTTTGGAAAAGTCCTTAATTCTCTTATTCCTGGGCAATTCAAACTTCTCAAGATATTGGCGGTAAAGCGTCCAGTCCCAGCCAGTGTAAATTCCAGACATAAACTGGCCCACTTCTTCTGCCGTAAAAATGTCAGGAAAATGGTTTTCATCAAAGACTACGCCAAGCTTATCTTTGATTTCAATTTCATTCAGAATGTGATCTTTGCCGAAAATGAGAATCTGGCCACCGCTTTTCTGCGTCTCATTCAGAATACAGTTAATCGTTGTTGATTTTCCAGCTCCGTTTTCACCGATCAGACCCATAATGACACCGCGAGGAAGGGCAAAACTCACTTTGTCGAGAACAAAATCTCCATAATCTTTTGTCAAATTCTTTATTTCCAAAATGTTTTCGCTCATTCTGTGTCCTCCTGATACATAAGTGTTCGTAATTGAATTACCTACGCAGATGTTCACTTTATTTTATTAAATATTGGTGCTTGTGTATCGCGGGAGCTATTTCCAGGTACTCAGATCCCTTCAGCAGCATTTTCGATTGCTGACCAAACCGGATGTGCCCCATTTCATGTTATGTCGCGCTTGCGATATAACACCGATGCAATCTTATACGACACAACAAACCAGGCAAAAGAAATGGCAAGCACAATATAAAATGCCAGGAGGGTATTGTCTTTTACCGGCATAAACAAATTAATCAGAAGCACAAGAGCTGTAATGATCCATGATGACGCGATAAAAGATACCAGAAAAACAATCTGTGATTTTTCAGGATCGAAGAAGTACACACAAGGGAGGCTGATACCGCCTGCCAATAAAGCAGCACTAACGCCAATGGATGTGTTAAAAAGCAATGCGTACACAGTCACTGCAGCCCCCAGCAAGGACAAAATCCCAAGCGCCGCAAGCACTACGATGATCCCTGCCGCCGAAAGCAGAATGTAAAGTATATATTTCGTTCCAATGATCTGATCTCTGGATACAGGCATTGTAATTACGTTTTTGTTCCATTTGGAACTCGCATCACTGGTAATGCTGTTATAAACTGCAATTGTGGAAATGGCTGGCGCAAGCATTAAAACCGAACTGACATCGAGCAAAAAGGAAAAACCAAAAGCCAAAACAAACAGGCACACGAGGGCGATAACAATACCGCTTTTAGCGATATACAGATCTTTCAACAAGACGCCTTTCATCACTTTTCCCCCTTTACATAGAGCAGCATGATTTCATCAATCGTCGCCGGAACGATCATTGCCTTGGGATACTTCTTTTGCATGGCCATTCGATCGGCCACCAAAACCTGCCATTCATAATCCATTTTCCGGTACACAATGATATCGGCATGGTCCAAAGCATCGAACTGCGCAGCCCCGCACTTCATGATCCCATACTGTTCTGTCAGCTCGTCTTTGGGCTTTGAAAAAACCACTTTTCCCTCGTGTATGAAAACGATGTAATCAGCAATCTTTTCAAGGTCGGTGGTAATATGGGAGGAAATCAAAATAGAGCGGTCTTCATCCTGAACAAAATCCAGCAGCATATCCAGGATATCATCCCGAATAACAGGGTCAAGTCCGCTGGTGGCCTCATCCAAAATCAGCAGCCTGGAATCGTGAGACAGCGCCGCAGAAATCGCCAATTTCATTTTCATGCCTCTGGAATACTGCTTGATCGGCTTATCAATCGGCAGGGATAATTTCTTCACCAGCCCCAGAAAGGTGTGCTCATCCCATGAATGATAGATATTCTTCAAAACCCGATTGAGTTTCCTGGGAGAAAGAATTTCTGGATAATTACTGCCATCAAATACGACGCCAATCTGTTCCTTCGTCTCGTTGTCAAGTTGGTCTTTGCCTAAAACAGTAATCGTCCCAGCTGCTTTCTGGATGAGGCCGAGAACCGCATTGATGGTTGTGCTTTTCCCTGCTCCATTTTCGCCAATCAGCCCTACAATAGACCCGCTGGGGACAGAAAACGAAACATCATCCAACGCAAAATCCTTATAGCGTTTCGTCAGCCCGGAAATGGTTAAAGCATCCGTCATTCTCCATCATCCTCCTGATACATAAGTGTAAGTAGGTCGGTCAACTTATCGAGCGATATGCCGCTTGTACGGGCGATCTCGATTGCCTCTGCAAATTTTTCTTCTATCTTCTTCTGCTGTTCCTCAAGATAGAAGTCCTGGTTTTGTGCCGATACATAGCACCCTTTGCCAGCAGTGGTTTCGATGAAACCATCTTCCTGCAGGGTGGCATACGCTTTTTGCACGGTAAGAATGCTGATGTGCAATGATTTTGCCAATGAACGTACCGAGGGGATTGCCTCCCCTGCTTTCAGTTCTCCACTCATGATAGCCGCCTTGATCTGCGAAGCAATTTGCTCATACAGAGGCCGGCTCACTTTATTGCTTACAACGATCTCCAAAGAATCACCACCGTTCCCGCTTCAACTGTATCACTGTTGCAAGTACAGTATAACACAGCAAAGAACAGTCGTCAAGATGGAAACTGCCTGCTGCCGCATAAAAACGGTTTTGGTCATGCGGCCAATCCATCGGCCAGGCCTCCACAACAGGCTTTTTGCCGAAAAATTGACAAAAAGCAATACGATTTGCTCCAGTCTCTGCCGGACCAGGGTGAAAGGTGCCGGTTGTTCCCGCAGTGAACCACTGAGCGCCAGGCAAAGAAAGCGGCGGCCTTGATTACTCAAAGCCGCCGCTGGACTATATGGCATGAACGTCCGAAACGGACTTGACTGCCAATGCTTTCCATTATTGTAAAACAAAACTGGTGATAACCCAAGAGTCTTCACCTCAGCCTCATCTGCCCTGAGGCCGTGTGTCTGGCACCCTAATACCAGATATAATCAGCTGTAACTGAGATTGACCTTCTTTTCAGCTGAGCCTGCCCCTTTCTATCTTTGTTTACGATAGAAAATAACAGCAATGTGATATGAAACAAATTGAATCATACAGCTTGTAAATATGCAGGCAAATGCAAAAAGCCCCCTATGCGATTGTGCAAAGTCAAGGACACCAGATAATGCGGAT
>CASDUD010000174.1 GCA_949283725.1 uncultured Ruminococcus sp. | reverse complement strand
CCAGTCTTTAATATTTTCCAACCAATGGAAATAAATCTTGTTAAAACGCTCTGGTACAAACTTTGTCTTGCCGGACTTTACCGCGTCAATGGCTGGCTGTGCCAACGGCTGCATTTTGACAAACCATTGCTTTGAAACTCTCGGCTCTACTGTAGTGCCACAACGATAGCACGTGCCGACATTGTGGTTATAATCCTCAATCTCCACCAGCGCGCCTTCTGCCTCTAAATCTTTCACAATGGCCTTGCGTGCTTCATAGCGATCCATACCGGCATATTTCGGATAATCCTCTGTAATCTTCGCATCATCCGTCATCACATTGATCACTGGCAGATTGTGGCGCAGACCCACTTCAAAGTCATTTGGATCATGTGCCGGTGTAATTTTTACAACACCAGTACCAAAATCCATCTCAACATAGTCGTCCGCAACGATTGGGATTTCACGATGTACCAATGGCAAAATGAGTGTTTTGCCCACCAAATCTTTATATCGTTCATCATTCGGATTGACCGCTACAGCGGTATCGCCGAGCAGTGTTTCCGGACGAGTTGTCGCAAGCTCCAAATAGCCGCTGCCATCCTTCAATGGATAGCGCAGGTGCCAAAAGTGACCCGCCTGATCCTCATACTCTACCTCGGCATCAGAAATGGAAGTCAGGCACTTCGGACACCAGTTTATGATACGTTCGCCACGATAAATCAAGCCTTCTTCATAATATTTGATGAAAACTTCCTTAACTGCCTTGTTGCAGCCCTCATCCATGGTAAAACGTTCTCTTGTCCAGTCACAGGAAGAGCCCAGTTTTTTCAATTGTTCCACGATTCTTCCGCCGTACTGTTTTTTCCAATCCCAGGCACGCTTTAAGAAACCTTCACGTCCCAAGTCCTCTTTTTTCAGACCTTCTTTGCGCATAGCCTCTACAATTTTTGCCTCTGTGGCGATGGAAGCATGGTCTGTACCCGGCAGCCAAAGCGTACTATAGCCAGACATACGCTTATGGCGGATCAGGATGTCCTGTAATGTTTCATCCAATGCGTGTCCCATATGCAGCTGGCCGGTGATGTTGGGCGGCGGAATCACAATTGTATATGGTTCTTTCTCCGAATCCACTTGCGGTGTAAAGCTACCGCTGTCGTTCCACATCTGATAGATGCGATCCTCAAATTCCTTTGGCTGGTAAGATTTTGCCAGTTCTTGTTTCATAGATTCCTGTCCTTTCTACTGTTTATCATCTAGCGATGGGCATTCTTCCCATACGCCTTTGAATTGCCGTAAAAAAAGCCCCGGCAATCCAAAAAAGACTGCTCAGGGCGAACTGTACGTCCGTGTTACCACCTGAATTCGGCGTAGAATGCCGCACTCATGCAGGGAAAATCCCTACTGCGCGATAACGGGCGCACCCGGATGCCGCTACACACCTCTTCCGAGAGGCTTCACAGCACCTGCTCCAAGGCTACCTTCTGTCCCGACACCATGAAAACTTCCACCATCCGTTTTCTCTCTGGGCAAGTATCTAGGGACATACTCTTCCTCTTCCTCGCACTTTTACAAGATTCATTATAACGAAAAACGAAAAAAATGTCAAGTAGAAAAAATCAATTTTTCGTGTTCATAAGCGCATGATTTCTTTATTATAAACTGCATCCAAAGACCCAGTATATTCTTCAATATATATTAGATCTCTTCATGCCGTGTTCTGTTAATTCTGACATTCATGTGCAGGGCAACAGCATTTGGGTAATGTTGCACAAAATAATTTGCTGTTTTGGAGGTCTAGCCTCCCCAAAACAGTGGATTTTCTTCGAAAAAGGCGTGTTTATGCTGCGCCATGAGACTCTTCTTTGTGCAATTTGCAGATAAATGCGGTTGCCCTGCATCCATGTGACTGCCCACTTGCCAAACTCATAGGTAAAGTGTTATAATAAGGTGTATCTAAATATCCATTTCGTTATGAAAGGAGTTCACATGACTGAATCTATTCTAGTAGTAGACGATGAAGCTGAGATCGCAGATCTAGTAGAGGTATACCTAAAAAATGAAAATTACCAGGTACATAAAGCTGGAAGTGCCGCCAATGCCTTGAAAATCTGCGAAACACAACCAATTTCGCTGGCACTATTGGATGTTATGCTGCCAGATATGGATGGCTTTTTACTATGCCAAACTATTCGAAAAAAACACCTGTTCCCTATCATTATGCTCACAGCAAGAAGTGAGGATATGGACAAAATCACTGGTTTGACCCTTGGTGCCGATGACTATATCACAAAACCATTTCATCCACTTGAACTAGTCGCGCGTGTCAAAACACAGCTGCGCCGATATACACGCTATAATGCAGCAGCTTCAGCGAATGTATATGACTGCAACGGGCTCGTGGTAGACCACGCAGCGCATACCTGCACGCTGTATGGAAAGCCGCTGCAGCTGACGCCCATTGAGTTTGCAATCCTATGGTATCTTTGTACACACAAAGGCACAGTGATTTCCTCGGAAGAATTGTTTGAAGCCGTCTGGGGCGAAAAATACCTTGACAGCAATAACACCGTTATGACACACATCGCACGGCTACGGGAAAAAATGGGCGAACCGCCTCGCAATCCTAAATTTATTAAAACTGTCTGGGGAGTGGGATATACCATTGCGTAAATTTCGAATACAATCAAAATCTATACGTTTTTTAGTATCAATGTTGGGCTATACGGCAGCACTAATGGTATTGTATATCGCTGGATATAGTTTCAGCCGTACATTTATCTGGTATCCAGCGGATCCACTCTATCTTCTGATGAAATTTGCGCAGTATGTACTGGCACCATGCCTGCTACTAGGTGGCTGGGGATATCTGATCTATCACTTTTATTTTCGCAAACCAAAATCGGCACAAAACCATGTTGCTGCCATCCGCCGTTTAAAACGTCGCACCATTCTACAATACTTTGCAAGCATTGTAATTTTTTCCGCCGCATTTTTTCTGCTGATTTACATCCTGCAGTATTATATCGGCACAGTTTTTTTCTGGCGTGACGGTACGGATATACAACAAGCCGTGTTTGATTTGCTCGTCAGTATTTTACTACCCTTTGGTATGCTTGCCGGCTGGGTTGGGATTACAATCCACTGGCTGAAAAAGCCGTTTTCTTATTTGCTGGAACTGACTCATGCAACCCAACAGCTTGAAGAACATCCCGAACAGCCAATCATCCTGCCAAATGCCATCAAGTCAGTGCAGGACGAACTCAACGCCATTCGGGAAAAAACCAATCGCCATGCTGTTGCTGCAAAGGAGGCAGAGCAGCGTAAAAATGATTTGGTGGTCTATCTGGCGCACGATCTGAAAACACCACTTACTAGCGTAATCGGTTATCTGACACTATTACAGGAGGCACCGGAAATGCCACTGGAGATGCGTGCCAAATACACCGATATTGCCCTGCAAAAGGCACAGCGACTGGAGGCGTTGGTGCAGGAATTTTTTGAAATCACTCGATTCCATTTGACCCATATGGAATTAACCTACGAAACGATTTGTCTGACACGTATGTTAGAGCAAATCACCTTTGAATTTCTACCAATTTTGGAACAGCAGAATCTACACTGGGATCTGGCACTTGCACCGAATGTGACATTGTCCTGCGACCCGGATAAATTGGAACGTGTTTTGGACAACCTTATCCGCAACGCTATCAGCTATAGTGATGCCGGCACGGCCATCCGTATCTCACTAGGAACGACTGCATCGGATGCCATTTTATGCGTTCGCAATCACGGGAAGACCATACCACCAGAAAAACTATCGCGAATCTTCGAACAATTTTTCCGGGTGGATAGTGCCCGTGCGACCTCTACCGGCGGTGCAGGACTTGGCCTTGCCATTGCCAAACAAATCGTTACACTACACGGCGGTTCCATTGTCGCCGAGAGTGCCGACGAAACAGTAACATTCACCATCAAACTGCCGCTTCGTCAGAAAATCGTATGAATTCCCGAAGAAAATTGTATGACTTTTGCAGTAAAACTGAAAAACATAATACGCACTGTTATGGTACAATTAGAATCATAACAGTGCATTTTTTGCCTATCTGCAAAGGAGTTGTACGATATGAAATCTCGAACTATAAAAATTCGCCTAGTACTATTGGTGATTGTGATGCTTATATTGTGCATATGCATCGGAAGGTGCGCAATTTTCCAAAACACGGGTTCGATTTTATCTAGCATAGAAACATTTTTTTCAAGCGAGACAACGGACAACACTTGGAATCTAATACTTGTCAACGGCGACCACGCCATACCAGACGATTATACACCAGAACTCACCACACTTTCCAACGGCAGACAAATAGATTCCCGCATATATCCAAATCTTCAAAAAATGTTCGATGATATGCGAGCAGAAGGCATTGATCCAGTGGTTGGCGAAGGATACCGCACAGCACAACAACAAGCAGACATGATGACAGAACAAATCGATATCTACTTGGCAGAGGGATACAGCCAGTTAGAAGCAGAATCTTTGGCTGCGTCAATGGTAGCACAACCTGGCCACAGCGAGCATCAGCTGGGCCTTGCTGTAGATATCAATGCCAATAAGTCTGTTTCCACCAATGATCAAGTCTATACATGGCTAGCAGAAAACGCATGGGCATATGGCTTTATTTTGCGCTACCCCGCAGATAAGACAGACATCACTGGCATCGCCTATGAACCATGGCATTATCGCTATGTAGGAATAAAAGAAGCAAAGGAAATATATGAAAAGCGAATTTGTCTAGAGGAATACGTAGGTGCAGATTAAAACGCATTGAAACAAAGCGCTCGCGCAAGCCTACGTGGAAAAGCAAAAAATCCACCATCTGCCCCTTTAACTTTCGCTTTCATGCGTATAGCCAGAGGCAAAAATGGTAGATTTTTTGCAGCAAACACCATATTGTCTTTGTACAGTGTCACATAGAAAATATATGTGTGCAGGATTTCTTCTATCTCTATTATTTGACCGATGATTTTTCTTTTTTCCAACCAAAAGCGACAAAAACTTGCGCTTACTTCTTAGAAAAACAGGCAGCATTACCTTCTGCTGTCTTATCACTCGTGCCAATCTTGCACAATCTATAAAATCTTTTTCTTTCTTCGTTCAAACTAACATCGTAGGGCAAAAATTGCTGAATGCGGCGGTACCCTTTTCAAGTGTATTTCATAAAAATATTTGTATGTCTTTTCCGCAAAATTTACTGACTGCTACGCACTAAAATTTTTACCGGACACTGACATAGTCTGGTAAAGATTTCTGTTTTGTATACAAAAAAATTTCGCTTGAAAAATTACACATTTATTTTTATGACAATCTACTCTAATCACCGCCGACAAACAGACAATTAGTATGTGTGGGCATCTGCAATAAAGAGGGCTATCCACGATGATACCCGCTTACACGCAAATCGAAGGGTACACCACATACAAAAGCACACAGAGAAAGCGTTTCTGAGTAAAAACACTCAGAAAAGTAAGGATTAGTACAATAAAAGCAGTGTCCACTGAAGATCATACACATACACGTCTGTATCTGTCTTGAGAACGATTTCAGCCATACGATCACTTCTCCGCATTTTTTCAAACAGCCATCCTGCATCAGAACTTACGCAGCTTCTTCACAGACTTCGGCATCTTCGGCTCATAGTCCCACCAAGCACAAGGCATATTGGCAAAAAAGGAAGATGTTTTCTTAGCAGCTGCTGCCGCACCAGAAAGCATTTTCTTTTTTGTTTTGATTTCCTTCATCTTTCTTTCCTCCTTATTTCAGCATCAAGATATCCTGTGCTTTCAGTATACCATAAACGTTTATAAAAATCAAGGTATTTGCACTAAATGGTCGTTTTTTTGCACTATTTGGTCAAAATGAACCTAAATCAGCTTTATTTTTCCAATCTATAGCTCCATTTTTGGGGTAAATGCGCCCATATTTTGGGAATATTAGGAGATTATAAAAACGATCCTGATCATTTGCACCGCCCCGCCCCCAATTATACGGACAGCACAAAAACGCCCCACGGGAATCAATTTTGAAAAACAACACAGATAGAATTGGAAAATCAGAGATTAGAAGCTAGAATTTCAGCATGTCAAACATGAAATATTCCAACTTTCTTGCTTCTGACTTTCTTGTTTCTTGGCAAATCAATTTCTAAAATTGATTTCCGTGCAAAAATGAACATTCCTCTTGCCAAAGGGCAGAAATTATGATATACTGACTATATAGGCAAACAGGAGAAGGCAGAGGAGGTTACCTATGCAGAAGAACAAGCATCGGCTGGAGCATCGGATCCTTTTATGGCTTCAGGAACATTTCCGGCGACGATGGCTGAATGTGCCCATGCAACTCGTCACATTTTTGGGGAATGGTGGAATTTTATGGATTATCACTTGTCTGGTGCTTCTGTGGTTTCCGTCCAAGCGGCAGGCATCGCTTTCGGCACTGCTGGCACTGCTGTTGTCAGTACTCATCAATAATGGGATTTTGAAAAATGCTGTGGGGCGGGATAGACCTTTTGTCCATGTGGCAGGACTGAAGCTGCTAATCCAAAAACCCCGAGATTTTTCCTTTCCATCGGGACACACATCGAGTTCCTTTGCTGTAGCATCGGTATTCCTGGTGATGCTACCGGGTTGGATTGGCGCATTATCACTCTTCATGGCGTGCCTAATTGCCTTTTCACGGCTGTACCTGGGTGCGCATTATCCTTCCGATGTACTTTGTGGGGCGATTTTGGGAATTTTATTTGGCATAGCTGCTATGTGGGGAATAGCCCATTTGCTCCAGTGCAGTTGGATGCCGGAAGAGATTGTAGCATGGGTGTCTCCGTTGAAAGATGCATTAGGAAGTTAAGGCAACACTACCCAGCAAAAATGCTAAGTGTGTAGAGAAGTGTTCAATTTTTCATCGAAAAGGTACATGAAATCAGATTTCCAGAGATTTTCTGCCAGCCAATCAAATATAGATTCGCCAATGTGAACATGATATTCAAATTTGGCAATCTATTTTCGCAGACCTCGGTATCGATTCTTTCGATACCGAAAAATATTTTTTATGATTGAGAAGACATGCTCTACTTTACAGCGGACGAATGATTTTTGATGTTCTCTTTTCTTGTCGGCGCACTGCCTCCTCTTTGGTAGCTTTTTGCTGGAGCAGGGGAGCCTATTGATTATGTATTGGATTCGTTTTCCATTTTTGTTTTTCTTGATTGTTTCCGGATGCTTTTCTGCGCCAAGATAACCGCTGTCATCACGAAGCCGTTCCTCATTTCCGTGCATCAAATCGCTGACAGCCGCTACATCATGTATGTTGGCTCTAGTCGTTTTCACATAGTATAGATCAAATAGTACACACTTCTTAGTATTAATACTGTTTTTCACAATAACCTCTGAAGCATATCTTCACATGCTTCCGATTCTGTTTCATAAACAATATCATCAAATACGACACCGCGTTCTGTAAAATAAACATGCCATCCATCTTTTTTCTCTAAACAGAAACGCTGATTATTATTCCATTTGCGGGAACAAACCGTGATGGACGATGCAGCCAAAGTTGAGTATTAAAACCGTAATCAAGGTGTTGCAGGCGTTTATTCGCTCACAGTCAAAACAACTGGATTTTGACGAAACACTGGTCAAACGCCTACTGTCCAAAATCACAGTGTTTGATGATTATTTGGTTTTTGAGTTTAAGTCGGATATGGCTGTTAGTATTGAGAAGTGAAAAGTGAACCTCATCATCGGATAGTCATAAAATTCCATTTGCAGATAAAAGAGATGAATTTTACCCTGCAAAGCGATTATAGCATATGTTTCATAAATTTACAGTAAATGTGACTATATAGAATACTCATTTACTTCATGATCCTATTTTCTGCGTGTTTGCTATAATTTTGGTGCTATTTTTATGTGATCACGCTCCAGAAAATGATTTTTTACTAACTTTCTTGTACTTTATTAATGAAAAAATCTTGATACCACTGTAAGCACCTGCTTTGTTAGCTGCGATAAAACATTACAGGAGATCAATTGCGGATAGATTTCTTGCAAGGCATCATAGCAAGCAAAAGAATCGGATGCGTCCAAGGCAATTCCAATGACATATGTTCCCCGGCAACATATCTTCTGTATTTTGATTTTCAGTACTTCCTTTTCAATTTTAATATTTCTCAAACAATTCTCAAACACTACACAAATATGTTAGAGGTATTATGGATATAACAGATGAGAACGAAGCATCTGACACAAACAATGGAGGTATTCATGATGAAAAAAGAAAACTTTGTTACTCTTGTAATGTCCACCATCGGAGGACTGTTCTTGGCACTGGGGATGTGCATGGCAATGATTTCCGAATGGAATGCATTCAAACCGGGCGTTGTAATGGGCATCATCATATGATGAAATCGGCAATTTATTATGGCAAAGAGGACGTAAGAATCGAGGAACGGGACAATCCTGTCTGCGGCGATAATGACATTATCATCAAAAATCGGTACGCCAGCATCTGCGGCACAGATGTGGCAGTGTACACCCACGGACCCAACACAGGACATAAAATCACGGTTGGCGAGGAATTCGGTCATGAGGTCGTTTCAGAAGTTGCTGAGGTTGGCAAAAATGTGAAGGACATTGCTGTGGGAGATATTGTCTACCCCTATCCGCTACTTGCAACAGGAGACCCCAGGCGTGCTGGCACCATCAGCGGATTTTCCCAGTATATCCGTATTCCGGATTGCGAAATCGGCAAGCAAATTTACAAGGTTAGCGATAAAATTCCTCTGAAAACGGCTGCACTAATCGAGCCTTTTACAGTCGGCACAAGAGCGGCAAGACGTTCTGATCCGAAACTAGGTGAAAAGGCAATTGTATTCGGCGCAGGAACTATCGGAATCGCAGCAGCAATGGCGTTAAAACAGATCTTTGGCTGCGCTCAGGTCATGCTTGCAGACGTTTCGGCGTTCCGGCTTGAAAAGGCAAAGAAACTTGATTTTCCTGCATGCAATCCGGCAAAACAGGATGTGCAGAAGGAAATGACAAAAGTGTTCGGCGAGGCACACGGTCTGGGAAGAATGACAGCCGATGCGGATATTTTCATTGATGCCGCAGGTGCGGAAAGTGTACTGGATACCTTTATGAAAATTGGCAAGATCGGAAGTCGTTTTGTGGCTGTTGCGGTTAGCAATGCACTGAAACAGTTGGATATCCTGCACCTGACCTATG
>CASDUD010000173.1 GCA_949283725.1 uncultured Ruminococcus sp. | reverse complement strand
AAATTTGTCTTATTCGTGACAGGATCACCCCCGCACATGCGGGGAAAAGAAGAAACTTGTAGTTTGATATTGACTTTGTTCAGGATCACCCCCGCACATGCGGGGAAAAGGTCAGCTTGCCTTTTTTGTCGCGGTACATGTACGGATCACCCCCGCACATGCGGGGAAAAGACTAAAAAACCTCGAAATATCGCCATTATTTTTTTATACGCATCAAATTTCATTGAGTTTTTGATAGACCATATGCGTAATCTGGCAATCAGCAAGGGCTCTGTGTCGCTGCGCACATGAAATGGCAAAATGTGCTGCCACTGTATCTAACTTATAATTATCCAGCCCTTTTAAACGGCTTTTGGCAAGTGCCATAACATCCAAAATCTTTACCTCTGGAAAATGCATCTGCAATCTTCTAGCATTTTCTTCTAAAAAGAGCAAATCAAACCCTGCGTTATACAGCAAAACTGTTTTCCCATGCAGCAATGCAAACAGCGTTTTCAATGCGTCCTTCAATTCCACCCCCTCCTGTATCACCATTTCATGGTCAATTCCCGTGAGTTTTTGAATTGCTTCCGGAATTGTTTCCTCAGAGCGTATCAGCCAATGCGCTTTATGGATGATACTTCCTCCCTTGACTGTGATAATGCCGATTTCAAGAATCGCATCTTTTTCATAAGAAAGACCGGTGGTCTCAATATCTAGTACAACATAGGAAGTTTCTTCCACTTTTTTTCTACGTTTCTTGCCCATTCTTTGTTTGGCAGCATCGCTAAACCCCTGTTTCAGTACCATGCCATCTGAACATCCCCCCTGTATCGGATGTTTCATAAGCTTTATACCATCCAGATCAACTGGTTTCCACGGAGTATTGTGTACATAAAAATCCATATGCTGTTCATTGTTGGCGGTGAACACCATAGTCGCTTGTCCCGTCCCAATATTTTCACAAATCCGTTTCCATAGTGCTTCTCTGACTCTTGCGCTAACCTGTCCAACGTAGACACCTGTATTGATTTCCAACAGCCATTTTGAAAGATCCCCCCGCAATTTTGGCGGACAATTGGTCATGGTGACTACAATCATGAGGAATCACTCTTTTCCTGATAGGACTTCCCATATGCCGCAAATTGATGCTGGTTATCCCACAGCATTAAATCGGGCAATGTCTCCTCCGGTGCATCCAGCAGATATTTGATATCTCGCACCATTCTCTCCAGAAGATGCGTCTTTAGAAAAATATCTCGCACGCGACGTCTCACCACGTTGGGCAAATCTGGTATCTCCTGTTCAGCCAGTTCAAAGGCAAGCGGAATGGTGATTTCCGCCTTATATAGGTCTGCAATATCATATGCGAAGGAAAATTCATGCCCCACATGAATAAAGCCAAGTCCTGGTGTACAGCCTAGTGCCGTAATGACAGAAACCGCCAGCCCATACAGGCAAACATTGCCAGCAGATAACGCCTGATTCACAGGATTGGCACTAAAAAAATCCTCTGGGTCATATTCCCTGCCGTGCCATTCTACCCGATGCATCTTTGCTTGTTCTCGATAGATTTTCCGCATTCTTGCGCCTTCCCGCCCTCGAAGCTGCTGCAAGGTTAGATGTGAGACATCTTCATCCGCAAAGCGCATAGCGTACATTTTTCTCACTACCTCAAGATGCAAACGTGTATTAGAAACCAGCTTTGCTTGTTTTTCCAGCAAGTTCGTGTGAGCATTCAACGCTCTCCCATGCGCGTAATATCGGACACCGCGCTCTCCAATCCATACCGTACTGATGCCAGTATCTCCAATAAGTTCCATAGCTCTATGCGAGATCTCGGTGCCCGGCCCCAGCAGCAAAACGGTAATGGCTGCTGCGGGAATATACACAGTTCCCTCCATATCCCGAACTGTCACCGCACCATCTTCCCGGCTGATGCGGCAATGTTCCAGATATAGAAATGTCATTCTATCGCGAATGGTGGGCAATTCCTGTAAAACAGGTTTTTCCATACCATTCTGCTCATGCATGGCGTATTCCTGTAATCGTCAGCAACCCCATTCCATACGCCTTTTCTCTGCCAATGCCGTGGATCAGCGCATTTCGAAAAGCAGCTGCATCTGTGACCGTCAGCACACCCTCATATGTCACTGCCAGAAGCCGCACACTAGAATGCACTGTCCTATTTTTTTGGAATTTATACCACCGGGAATTCATCGCCAAGAATTCACCGTCAGAAAGGCAAAAGCCGTTTTGTGCTGCACGAGTTTTCAGCCACGTTTCCTGATGCGCAGAAGTGATATGCGCCAGCACCTTGCCCCTTCCCTTTTGACAATCATATTTTTGTATTGTCGGATTGGCTTTCAAGCGAAATTGCCACTGACTGCCGTTTGTCACACGGGCAAGCAGTCCATCATAACACTTTGCTTCGTATGCATCGTCATACCCAAACTGCGCTGCTACGTCAGAAAAATCTATGGCTTTTTCGCTGAGTACAAGCAGATATTTTTTTCCGCGCAAATCATCGAGCCGCCATAGCTTTCGTGTCCTAGAAGAAAGTCCCTCCGCACGTTCAATTGCGCCATGCAGAATTCCCGGATTGACAAGTGCCTGCATGGTTCGAGTTCGTGTGACATCTAATTTTACTCTTGATAAATACATACTGCACCTCACAGTTCCGCCATAGGGTCGTGTTCTTTTTCCAAAAGAAATTCTTCCTGTTTCATGCGAAATCCATGCTGTCTGTGCAGCTGCGAAAACGAAACTGGAACATCCTGTATAGGCGTGCCGCCTGACGCTGTATCATAAACGATCCGCCGGGCACTGTCCGGCTTTTCCACAAGTGCAGGCTCTTTCAAAAGTGCTTCTCGCAATGCACTGTCCCGAACCCCCAGTACTACAGGCAGTGTGGGCGGACAAGAACGTCTGCCGAGAAAAAGCGGATATACCGGATGTTTCAGCGCATCAGCCACTTTTTGGAGCAGTGCTGCATCCTTTGTCTCCAGCGCCACAAGAAACACCGCATCGGAAAGATAATATCGCTCTGTAAGATGCGAATCCACCTTTCCCTTGCCCTGCTTTTGTTCATGCACCATATGGAAATCTCGCAGCAACTTTCCCTCTCGATCCACACGCACGCCAAAACGCAGAGAAGAAAGTGTTTCCAGCATAGGCATGGGCGCATTGCGCTGAAAACCCATCGCCGCAGCGATCATGCCAATTACACCGCTCTTAGTCGGCTCCCGCTCTGTGGTACGGATATTGAATTTCGAGCTGCTGCCCCATGCCTGCAATGGGGCGGCCAGCCGCAATAATAATGTTGCCATATGAACTTATCCCTCACAAAGGCTGGTACGCAGTGTATCTGCAAGTGTTGAAAGCAGTGCCGGCAGCGGCAGCGGCTCTGCAATTGTTTCCAATTTCTCTCCCATGCAGAATGCCGCCTGCGGTTCTGCGGCAAACTGGCGGTACACCTTTTGTGCATATGAAACGAGTTCCTCTTCCGATTTTTTCACATAACCATCCTGACTTTTGGGCACGGGTTTCTCAAAAGCACCACACAGATTGACCGGCTGGTCGCTGCGCACCGTTACATACACGGCATCCGGGAACGTACGGTTGGCAAATGTGTTTACCTTCCCCGTCGGCATAGAGCAGATGAAAGCCTGACCAAACTTTTTCACCGTCTCTATCGCTTGTTCACATTCTAAAGTTGATACTAGTTCTGCCATATTGACCGTTGCATAACGGTACAAGGTAGAAGAATTAAATTCTACTGTGCCAAGATGCCCTGCGCCAGCATTGTCCTCTGCTTGCAGATCGTCCACTGCGGTGAAATAATCGTATTCATTCTGTACGGCATGAGTAGAAATTGCGTGTGCCACCTGTGCTGCTGCGTCATAATTCAAAGTCGGATCGCTTGCTGCCATTCTACCGAACAGCGCAATATCTACTGAAGGATTCTCTTTCAGATCTTCCTTCAGCACCTTTTCGATTTCCTTCTTCTGTTCCTTATCGTTTAGATTATATGTCAGCAGATGCGAGGCGATGGCACTGGCCTGTTTGTAACTGATAAAGAACAAGGCATCCGTTTCTACCTTTTCTTCACCATCCTTCTTGACACTCTTGGTTTTCAGTCCGGCAAGTTTCAGTGCCTCTTCCGCCTGTTTTTGGCAGATCTTTTCCGAAAGGCTGCTGTCCAGCTTCTGCATCTCTGTAACAATCAGATCTACAGCATATTTGGTACGACTGCCCAATTCTTCCTCTGTAAACAGCGTCCGAAATTCTGCCCGCATGGCGTGCTTCCACGCCTGAGAAGAAACTCTAGCTCTAACAGCCCCGCCATAAACGGCAGTTTTGGGGCTCCCGGTATCATCCCGGTTGACACAGCTTGGCGGTACGGTCTGTAATACATGAAAATCCACAAATAAATTCATAATTCATTACTCTCCTTCTATTTTTCGTCTATGGCAACAGTGTAAAGCTGTCAGGCGGTCTTTATACGCTGTTGCCTTATAAATAAAAATCTTGTCCCCAGCGAAGCTGCACACGCTTACGGCCATTTGGGAATTGAAAGTCATAAATATCCTTGGCAAGCTGTACATAATCCAGCGCAATATTCTTTGCACTGAAAAGCTGAACCAGACTGCGCAGATGATGTGCAAACTCCGGCATATCCTTGGCGGTAATTACCGGCCCAAATCTGCGCAAGACACGTTTACGCTCTTCATCGCTGAAATCTTCCATCAGCTTTGCAGCAGCACTTCCAAGGCTGATGGATGTAACGTGCATAGGCTCGTGCTTTCCTTGCTGGTGCAGCGCGAACATGGTCAGAGATAGGTAGATGGCCCACTGTGCGTAGCTGGGAATGCCCTTTTCCCCCAAAAGGGATTCAGGCATACCATCCAAAAATTCTCCCCAAAGTTCTGGCAGTTCACCTGGTACCTTACCGATACCCCGCCGCAAGTTGGCAAGCCTTGCTCTTGTAAAACCGTTCTCTTGATTTTTCAAAAG
>CASDUD010000172.1 GCA_949283725.1 uncultured Ruminococcus sp. | reverse complement strand
TCAGAATATTATGCAAGCTACGATGATTCCGAAGGCAGTAATATCAACGGCGGCGAGGGCACTAGCACAGGAACGACCAAGCCCGTCCAAACCGGTGAATCTCCCACTACCACCACAACACCGTCCACAACTGCAGTCGGTGACATCACGCTCGATGGAGAAATTTCACTCACCGATATGGTACAGTTGCTGAAATATTTGCTGAATCGAGAACTGGATACCAGTTCGATCGACATCCAAGCAGGCGATGTAAACCAGGATAACACATTAAATGGCATTGATCTGGCACTTTATCGTGAATATATCAACGGAACCATTACGGCATTCCCACAATAAAAATGAGGTGCCATCAATGAAACGAAAAGACTATCTCAGTTGGGATGAATATTTCATGGGGATCGCCTTACTCTCTGCACAAAGAAGCAAAGATGACCATACGCAGGTGGGCGCCTGTATCGTCAATCGAGAGCGTAAAATCGTGTCGGTTGGGTACAATGGTATGCCAACTGGGTGCAACGACGATGATATGCCCTGGGAGCGGGAAGGCGATTTCCTGGATACAAAATATCCCTTTGTCTGCCACGCTGAATTGAATGCCATATTGAACCGCAGTGCGGGTGGATTACAGGACTGCACTCTCTATGTGACACTATTTCCCTGCAATGAATGTGCAAAGGCGATTATTCAAAGTGGCATTCGGGAGATTGTGTACTATGACAACAAATATGCTGACTCTGATGCTACAAAGGCTTCTCAAAGAATGTTTCTTCTGACAGGTGTCACTTGCAGACCTTATCACCACACAGAACGCACAATAGCCATCACACTTTGAGAAACCCTTGCCTTGCATCCGAAAAACTGACTCGAAAATCTGTGCAATCTTTCTATGACAACAAGTCCTAAAAATAAAAAGAGAACTGTTTTTACGGCGGTTCTCTTTTTATTTGTCTTCTGCTTCTCCTTCTTTTTCAATTATTTGCTTTTTTTCTAGAAATTTCGTTTTTCTATTTGTTTTTTCGGAAAAGTATGCTATAATAGAGAAGAGTCGCTTTGATGATAGAAGGCGTCACTGCATTTTTATATAAGAAAGGATGTTGCATATCCATGCGAATTCGCTGTAAACCATGGGCCAAACCCGAACTGGAGGCCTGCTCCTTTTACATATCCGATCCCAAATCCCATAAAGGACATTGGCAGGAAGTGTTCCCGGCGCAGCAGCCCCTTCGATTGGAACTCGGCTGTGGAAAAGGCGGCTTTATTGCGCAAGAAGCGGCGGCGCATCCGGAATATAACTATATCGCCATTGATATTAAAAACGAGATGCTTGTTTTAGCAAAACGCAAGTTGGAAGCGGCCTATGCCAAACAGGAACTGCCGCCGCAAAATATCCGTCTGTTTATTGACAATATTATGTACCTGCGGGAATGCTTCGATGAGGCAGACCGCGTTGACCGAATCTATATCAACTTCTGCAATCCTTGGCCGAGAAGCAAACATAAAAAACGGCGGCTGACCCATCCCCGTCAGCTGGTACAATATCGGCGCATCCTGGATGGACAGATTTGGTTCAAAACGGATGATGACCAGCTCTTTGAAGAATCCATCCCCTATTTTGAAGAGGCAGGCTTTCGGATCTGTACCATTTCACGAGATCTGCACAGGAATGCACAGCTTCGCTATTTCGAAACAGAACACGAGCAGATGTTCGATGCGATGGGAAAGACTATTAAGTTCTTGATTGCCGAACCAGACCGGCATGCTTCAGAAGCACATTTATCAGAACTGCTGAAATACAGTGAAAGGAAACAGTAAACATGGACTTTTCAATGAAGAATAGCAAAATCGTAAATAAATATTTTTCTCCCCTGCTGGAGCGTTCTTCCGTTACGCCCATGGAATTGATTGTCGATGGCACACAGGCCAATGAAAATCCGGCGGCTTGTTATCGGGGATTTGGCTGCGTTTCTGCCAATAACTCCTCTCGTTTACTGCTGGATTATAAAGTAGAACATCCCCAGGCATATGAGGAGATCATGCGCCTGTTGTTCCAGAAAGACTATGGCGTCTGCATTTCACATATTAAAATTGAACTGGGCGCCGATGTCAACTCTTCTTCCGGTACCGAACCGTGTACTAAACGTTCTGTGAATGAACCAGCAGATGTCACAAGAGGAGCAGGTTTCCAGTTTGCCGCTGATGCAAAAGCCATCAATCCAGACATCACCATTGATATGCTGCGCTGGGGAGAACCGAAATGGGTCACAGATGCTTATGCTATTAGTCAACAACACGGTCTGAATGCTCGGTATCGTTGGTATAAAGAGACGTTGGATGCCGCCTATACAGTGTATGGACTGAAGTTTGACTATATTAGTGCCGATCAAAATGAAACTGATACACCAGATGAGGCATGGATCCTCTATCTGCGCTATCGGCTCGACCATGAGACAAATGCCCCCTACGACTATGGCAAGATCAAAATCATTGCTTCGGATGAAGTGGGGACTAGAAATATTGCCGAACAAATGGTAGACAATAGTGCGCTGCGCAATGCAGTAGATGTCATTGGATTGCACTATACTACCTATGGCGATTCCTACACCAACCTGCTCAATGAAGCATATGGAAAAGAAATCTGGTACAGCGAAGGCATTGCGCCGTGTAATGTGCCGGAACTGACTGTGCAAGCGGATGAATCCGGACTGATAGGCAGAAACGGCCCGATCGATGTAGCCAACCGTATCATCAACAGCTATTACAATGGGAAAATGGTCATGTATGAGTTTCAGCCCGCAGTGGCGGCTTATTATGATGGTGCCTGCTATGCCCCTAAGCAGCTAATTCGGGCATGGGAACCTTGGTCAGGCCATTTCGTGTTGGATATCGGATTCTGGATGGCTCTGCACTTCAGCCGCTTTTCCCGGAAAGGCTGGATGTATATCAACGGTGCCTGCTTCGGCGACGGCGAAGAAGATCACACGATCTCCAACACAACCCATAACTTCATGACGCTGATTTCTCCGGACAGAACAGAGTTGTCGATGTTCTTCACCAACGAAAGCGAGGAAGTGCGGTCTT
>CASDUD010000171.1 GCA_949283725.1 uncultured Ruminococcus sp. | reverse complement strand
GGCAAAAAATATTCTGCGGTTCCACTTCCGCCGCCTACAAGAATTATTTGCTGCATATACACCACTCCTCTCTTACCTGCGGGACCAAACGGCTCACGGCAAGCAGTCGGTCTTGTTCATCTATTAGCAACATTCCAATCTGTATCGTACCATGTGTGCGCCGCATACAATTTTCACAAGCACGCTCCACTACTGTGTGCCACACCACCTTATCCAGATGAAATTGTTCTAAAAGTGTCTGCATTTCTTTGGTTGTATTGCACTGGTACAGTTTTTGAATCTGTCCCCGATCAGCGCCAGCCAGCGCCGCATGGGTACAAAGTATCTCCCGCTGTCCTCCGGCAGTATGACTGTGCAGGTGCATAATATCTGCTGCTGGTTTCACTAGCTTGCCCGGCCTACCTGCCAGCAAAATATGTGTAAAACCCATTTCCTCTGCACAGTCCAGCAGATATCCCAAATAGTTGCTGCAAAGTATAATGCCCTTGTCACAGCCGTACATGAATTTGAGATAGTTTTCTCCCGCATAACCCGTTACCATGGCACAGGCTGTGCCCAATTCCGCTCGGCACATGGAAAGTTCCAACCGCAGCGATACTTGAACCGCTGATTCACTCATGGGACGTACAATTCCTGTTGTTCCCAGAATGGAGATACCGCCTTCAACGCCCAACCGCCTATTAAATGTTTTTGCAGCAATTTTCTCTCCATCAGGTACGCTGATAATTACAGTGGCACTGCGCTTACCAATAATGGGACGAATTGCCGATGTAATCATTTTCCGAGGCACCGGGTTGATTGCTGGTTCGCCCACCGGCAGTTTCAACCCTTTTTTGGTAATCACTCCAACACCTTTTCCAGCAGCAAATTGTATGTCTCCGTCTGATTTCCCTATTATCACCTGGGCCGTCACAAGACAACCATTGGTAGCATCCGGATCATCTCCACTATCCTTCACTACACCGCATACATATTTTCCTACAGGTTCAATCGACAAATGAAGCGTTACGCCTGCTGGTGTCTCTAACGATACGGATTCCGGACAGATGCCGCTTGTTTGCCATAACACCGATGCCAAGCTGGCAGCAGCAGCGCAAGAACCTGTTGTAAATCCTTCTCGCAGCGGTTTCATGGCTGCTTCCTCCATTCGTCCAGAATCGCATAAATTTGTCCCATTTGCAGATGCTTTCGCAAAAGATCTGCCAAACGATCATACTGCTGTAGTTTATAGGATTCTATAGAGATGGTTTCCAGCTGTTCGACCTCCTCGCCCTTTTGTGCCAGAAGCTGTTGAATAAAATCCTTTGCCATATCTGTTCCATCAAAAAAACCGTGAAGATAGGTACCATATACTGTGCCATCGATGTTGGTATAGCCATCAATTTCTCCGTTTTCTAGATTTGTAAATGCCACTGCTTTTTCACCGCCTGTCGTTTTTCCCATATGGATCTCATAACCACAGACAGGGTGCATTTCCATAGCTTTCAACACACCACATTTACTACAAATCATCCCGCGCGTACGTGTTCGACGCTTTTGTGAAAGAAAAACCGTATAAGTGTCCAAAAGTCCTATGCCCCGCATGGAGCCGCCTTCTTCTGAACCATCTGGATCTGCAAGTGATTGTCCCAGCATCTGGAAACCGCCGCAAATGCCAAAAACAAGCGTCCCTTTTTCATGACGTTTTAGAATTTCTGTTTCCAAGCCTATCTGCCGCATCCACCGCAAATCTTCCATGGTGTTTTTTGTACCAGGTAAAAAAACGACGTCTGGATTTCCCAGTTCTTGTCGATTGGTTACATAGCGGACAGAAACCTCAGAAAACAGCTGAAACACATCGAAATCCGTAAAATTGGAAATGTGAGGCAGTCGGATGACAACAAAATCTAACTTGGCATCTTTTGATTTTTCTCGTTCGGTCAACTGTTCTGCCAGACTGTCCTCTTCTTCTAAGTCAATGTTAGCATAGGGAAGAACCCCCAGCACTGGAACGCCAGTCAGCTTTTCCAGCATATCGAGTCCAGGCTTTAAGATATCTATATCACCCCGAAATTTGTTGATGATAACACCTCGAATTCGATGGCGTTCTTCTTCGTCCATCAATTGAATGGTGCCATAAATGGAGGCAAACACGCCGCCCCGGTCAATATCACCCACTAAAATCACAGGCGAATCAGAGAGTTTTGCCATGCCC
>CASDUD010000170.1 GCA_949283725.1 uncultured Ruminococcus sp. | reverse complement strand
GAGGTGGACTCTGTCCTTATCGACGAAGCGAGAACACCGCTGATTATTTCCGGAAAAGGTGACAAGTCCACAGCATTATACGGCGTAGTGGATAAGTTTGCCAAGACACTGACTCCAGCAACTGTTGTAGAGATGGATGACAAGAAGGATCAGGAAGAAATCAATGAGAATGCCGACTATATCGTCGATGAAAAGGCAAAGACGGCGACGATTACGCGGCGCGGTGTGAAGAAGGCGGAAGAATATTTTGCGGTAGAGAATTTGATGGATTCAGAGAATATGACGCTGCTGCATCACATCAATCAGGCACTCAAAGCAAATGGTGTCATGCGCCGGGATATCGACTATATTGTAGAGGATGACGAAGTGATCATCATTGACGAGTTTACGGGTCGTAAGATGCTGGGACGCCGATTCAATGACGGACTGCACCAGGCAATCGAGGCAAAGGAAAATGTAAAAGTTAAGCAGGAATCTAAAACGCTGGCAACGATCACTTTCCAGAATTATTTCCGTTTGTATGCGAAGCTGTCTGGTATGACAGGTACAGCGATGACAGAAGAGGATGAGTTCCGGGAAATTTATAAGCTGGATGTTATTGAGGTGCCGACCAACCGCCCGGTGATTCGTATAGATCATACAGATCTGATTTATCGCACAGAAAAAGCGAAGTATAAGGCCATCATCGAACAAATTGCCGAGTGTCATGAAAAAGGCCAGCCAGTATTGGTGGGTACGATTTCCATCGAAAAGTCGGAACTTCTGTCGGCGATGCTCAAGCGAAAGGGTATCCCGCATGAGGTGCTGAATGCGAAGTATCATGCTAAGGAAGCGGAAATTGTTGCCCAGGCGGGGAAACTCGGTGCCGTGACGATTGCGACCAATATGGCAGGCCGTGGTACGGATATTATGCTGGGTGGGAATGCTGAGTTTCTCGCAAGAGCTGAGATGCGCAAACGGGATTATCCAGAGGAAATCATCACCGAAGCGATTGGCTATGCCGATACCGATAATGAGGAAGTATTGGCAGCCAGAGAAGTATATCAACAACTCTATCAGAAGTTTGGCGAAGAAGTAAAGGAACGTGCTGTAGATGTCAAAAAGGCAGGCGGCTTGTATATTTTGGGTACTGAACGCCATGAGTCCCGCCGCATTGATAACCAGCTGCGTGGTCGTTCCGGCCGTCAGGGGGATGAAGGTGAAAGCCGGTTCTTCCTGTCGGTAGAGGATGACCTGATGCGGATTTTCGCAGGTGATCGACTGGAAAATATGATGCGTACGCTGAATGTGGATGAGGACGTGCCCATCGAAAGCAAGGCGCTGACCAAGATTATCGAATCGTCCCAGCGTAAGGTTGAGGGTAGAAACTTTAACATCCGAAAGAATGTCTTGAACTATGATGATGTTATGAATACCCAAAGAGAAATTATTTACAAGCAGCGGGCACAGGTGCTGGATGGCGAGGACATCCACGATAGCATTCTCAAGATGATAGAAGAACTGATTGCCAGCACCGTGAACAACTACATCGATGAAAATGAGACCGACCACACTCAGTGGAATCTGGTGGGTCTGCGGGACTATTTCATGGGTTGGCTTACGGAAGAGGGCGATCTGGAATATGAAGATGCCGACCTCCAGGCACTGACAGCTTCCGATATTGCCGAGGCACTCACCGAAAAGGCTAAGGCACGCTATGCCGAAAAGGAAACGGAATATGGCGAAGAAGTCATCCGGGAACTGGAGCGTGTCGTGCTGCTGAAGGTGGTCGATACCAAGTGGATGGCGCATATCGACGATATGAACGAACTGAAGAAGGGCATCGGTTTGCGTGCCTATGGCCAGCAGAATCCGGTTGTAGAATATCGGTATGAAGGTTTTGAAATGTTCGATGCAATGGTAGAATCCATCCGAGAGGATACGGTACGGATGCTGATGACGGTACGCATTCAAAACAACCAGGCACCGCAGCGGGAACAGGTTTCTAAGCCGGACGCGCCCAATGCCGGGGAAGGGGATGGCAGTTTTAGCGGAATGCCACGTCGCAACCCCAATAAGAAACGATAAGATGATGTGGGCCATGTACTTGTGTGGGTTGTTTTTGATAAATGCACAGGCAGGTATACCATATGATTGATTTGTAGAATGTATTATAACTACAAGCGTAAGGGGACGCAGTCATGCAGCTGCGCTCCCCTTATTTTGAATGAATTTTGAACGGAGGCGAATCGGTGCAGGCAACAGGATATGAGATATTTTCCGAGTACTATGACCAGCTGACGAAAAATGTATCGTATGAAGCACGCGGTGCCTATTTGGATCGTCTGATACAAAAATATTTGCAGTCTGAAGGGCGTGTCATGTTAGATTTGGCGTGTGGCACAGGGACTATGACAGAACAGATGGCTAGGCGTGGCTACGATATGATTGGTGTAGATTATTCCGAAGGAATGCTCAGTCAGGCAATGGAAAAAAAGTTTGCTACTGGATTGCCCATCCTATATGTTCAGCAGGATATGCGGGCATTGGAACTGTATGGTACTGTGGATGTAACGATCTGTACGCTGGACAGTCTCAACCACCTAAGAGATGCGAACGAGGTGGAACAGGTATTTCGGCGGGTCTGGGATATCACAGAACCGGGAGGGCTGTTCCTATTTGATATGAACACGCTCTATAAGCATCAAGTGCTGCTGGGCAATGAGGTGTATATCTATGAGACAGAGGATGTGTACTGCGTCTGGGAAAATCATCTGCGGTCGGATGACTGCACCGTAGATATCACCCTACAGTTGTTCCAGCGGTGTGCAGACGGACGCTATTGCCGGAAGGAAGAGACGCTGACGGAGCGCGCCTATGCGCCAGAAACGGTGACCGCATTGCTGGGATCGGTTGGCTTTCAGGTGCTGGCTGTCTATGCGGCAGATACCCAGCAGCCACTTCAGCCAGACAGCGAACGCATGGTAGTTGTTGCAAGAAAGGAGAGGAAAATATGGGAATCTTAAAACGAGCCATCGCCAAGGATGCCTCTGTGGTGGCCTGTGCGGTGGATGCAACGGACATCGTCAATACAATTGAACAAATTCACAAGACCTCAGCCGTGGTGACAGCGGCGCTTGGACGGCTGGCAATCGCCGCCAGTATGATGGGCTATGGTCTAAAGAGTGCAACAGATACGGTGACATTGCGGGTAAAAGGCGGCGGTCCGGCAGGGATGCTGGTAGCAGTGGCAGACAGCCACGGTAACGTCAAGGCAGATGTAGACCATCCGGTTGTAGAACTGCCTCTAAACGCCAAGGGCAAACTGGATGTTGGGGCAGCTGTGGGGACAGACGGGACACTGTCTGTGGTAAAAGATTTGGGACTCAAAGAGCCATATGTGGGTGTAGTGCCGCTGGTTTCCGGGGAGATTGCGGAGGACATTGCTCGATATTTCGCAACCAGTGAACAGACGCCCACGGTCTGCGGACTGGGCGTGCTGGTTGCCCCCGATCTCAGCGTACAGGTGGCGGGCGGCTTTCTGATTCAGGTGCTGCCGTTTGCAAGCGATGTCTGCATTGATACGATTGAGCGCAATCTGGAGAACTTGCCGCCGATGACAACTATGATGCGCCAGGGTATGACAACGGAACAAATTGCACTGCGACTTCTGGACGGATTGGAGCCCAACTTGCTGGATACAGCGGAAGTGAACTATTACTGTGACTGTAGTCGAGAACGAACGGAACGGGTGTTAAAAGCGATTGGTGATGCAGAACTGCAAAAAATGGCATGCGATGGGGAACCCGTTACCGTCAGCTGTCACTTCTGCCACAAGACCTATACCTTTACTCCGGCACAGATTTTGACACTGTGCGATACAAACCCATCTGCCTGAAACAGCTTGTCAGACACCTTTTTCGCCTGCAATGCATATGATAGTGCGTGTAGGGAGGTGATTGAGATGAACCCCAAAAAGGGAATTGATGTGTCCAAACACCAGGGGAAGATTGACTGGGAGAAGGTGCGATCGGATGGTATTACATTTGCCATTTTGCGTGCTGGGTATGGAAAATTCGCTTCTCAAAAAGACAGTCTGTTCGAAACGAACGATGTGGCTTGCCGTCGCTTGAAACTGCCGACTGGGGCGTACTGGTATAGCTATGCCGTTTCCGAATCCGATGCCAAAGCGGAGGCTCAAGCGTGCCTTCAGGTGCTTCAAGGGCGGTCGTATGATTTGGCAGTCTGGTATGATGTTGAGGATGCCATCCAGTGGAAATTGGACGCCAAAACGGTGACGGCGATGGCGGAGATATTCTGCCAGACTTTGCAGAATGCCGGCTATACAGTGGGTATTTATAGTTATAAATCGTTTTTGGAAAATCGGTTGTCAGAGGAAATTCGCCGTCGCTATCCTGTCTGGGTGGCACATACCGGCGTAACGCAGACCGATTATGCCATGCCTTATCAGCTTTGGCAGTTCAGCCATACGGGGCGTGTGCAGGGTATTTCCGGCGATGTGGATTTAAACTATCTCTATGAAACGGCTTCGCTGCCTACCCTAGAACCCGTAGAGGTGCAAAAGCCAAATACCGATGACGTCTATGTAGTGCAAAAGGGTGATACGTTGACTGAAATTGCGGGGAAGCTGGGTACTACCGTGCAGGCACTGGTACAGGCTAAAGCCATACAGGATCCGGATAAAATCTATGTGGGGCAGCAGCTTCAGTGGACGAAAACTGGCAGCACATCGAGTAATACCAAGGTTTATGTGGTGCAAAAAGGTGACACGTTGACTAAAATTGCGGGGAAGCTGGGTACGACCGTGCAAGCGCTGGTGCAGGCTAATGCTATACAAGATCCGGATAAAATCTATGTGGGGCAACAGCTTCAGTGGACACGAACTGGTAGCACACCGAGCAATACCAAGGTCTATGTGGTGCAAAAGGGTGACACGTTGACCGAAATTGCGGGGAAGCTGGGTACGACCGTGCAGGCACTGGTGCAGAGCAATCAAATTGCCGACCCAGATTATATCGTTCCGGGGCAGCTGCTGCGCTATGAATAAGGAAGTGCCCACCGGGCAGCTTTAATGGCATGATTCGGAAAAGAAGGATGTGTGAAATGATACGAAAACGAAAGGGATTTTGGGTATTGCTACTCATTTTGATATTGTGGCTGGGGTTGATGTGGCGACTTTCGGCGGCAGACGGTACAGAGACTTTGCGGGACAGTATGGCTATTGCCCAGAAATTGGGGCAGTGGCTGTATGATACCCCAACAGCAGCACAGCTATCACAGTTGAATCTGCATCTGCGAAAGCTGGCGCATATCTTTTTGTATGGGATTCTCGGTGTGCTGTTCGGGTTGTTCTTCCAATTGCTCTGGATAAAACGTCCGCTGCATCAGCGATTTTCGGCTGCAGCAGCCTGCACTACAGCAATTGCCTTTCTGGATGAATTACAGAAGATTCCCATCTCTGGCAGACACTTTGACTTGGAAGAATCACTGCTCAATGCCTTTAGTGCGCTGATCGTCCTTTTGCTATACTTTTTCGTGAAATGGCGGTTGGCGAAAAAGCGGCAGCTATAGGTACAGCATCTATGCGCATAACTGATACTAAAACGGCTTGTATCCTTATGCAGGTCGTTTTTTAGCAAAATATATGTTTTTTTCGGCACGTTTTGTGATAAATTATAAACTTTTTCAGAAATCCCTTTACAATCTTCTCGAAATTTTATATAATGTATATAAAAGATAAGCGTATGTGCAAAAAAACAGCGTGTATTCACATGAATTCAATGTATGGGTAGGTGTCTCTGCCCAATCAGATGGGGAACGTTGTCGAAAAGATGCGCAGAGACATTGGTGTGGCATACACGCTGGAATATCTGTAAGAAGGGAGATGTGAGAATCCGTGCGAGCCGGAGAATCTCATATTAAACAGATACAAAATGATTTTATGGAGTCGGAACGAATTCTGCTGACCCCGTCACTGCTGGCACGGGAATCGTTGTACTATATTCAGGAAGTCGGTTGGATGCGATGCAAAAAGGCGCATCAAAATCCAAGAGACAGCCTAGATTCCTATTTGCTGGTATTGGTGCAGGAGGGGAGTGGCTTGTTCACCGTGGGTGAAGAGCAGTTCCAAGCGAAAAAGGGCGATGTTATTTTTTTGGACTGCCACCAGGCGTATTCGCATTGCAGCAGCATTCGGGAACCATGGAGTATCAGCTGGGTGCACTGGAACAGTAAAACCATGCCACAGCTGTATGAAATGTTCCGTCAGCGTAATCATCATACTGCCGTGTGTAGTAATGCACTGGATATGTTTCAGCCGCTTTGCGAGACGCTGAAAACCATTGTCAAGGAAAATGCGCCCGACCATGAGCTGTACGAATCGCTCTGTCTCGTGCAGATCCTCACATTGCTGTTGACATACCATACCACCACGGAGCGCATCTATACCAGTAGTGAAGGGGTACAGAAGTGGGTGCAGATACACCACTATCTAGAGGAACATTTTGCAGAAAAAGTGACGTTGGAAGAATTAAGCCAGCGTTTCCAGGTGAGCAAGTATTATATGCTGCGGGAATTCAAGAAGAAATATGGTGTAACCATCGTGCAATTTATGAACCAGTGCCGGATGAATCACGCCAAAGAACTGCTGCGGTTCACAGATATGCAGATTGACGAGATTGCTGCTGCCTGTGGCATTCATGATTCCAGCTATTTTAACCGTATTTTTCGGGCAACGGAGGGCATTTCTGCCGGTTCATATCGTAAGCAGTGGCGCAATTGAGAAGGGGCTGCGTGCTTGTATATACACAAAAAAAGGAGCCTACTGTACGCAATCTACGTGCAGTAGGCTCTTGTTTTATAGGCAAAAAATTTGAGCGTATTCACATAAAATATACATGTGATGTGCGGATTTTCGAGCAAAATTTTTCTGTATACAAGGCAGAAATTCGTAGGCAGGCTTTCGCCTTACAAAGTTTTTTAACGCAGTAGACGGGAAATTTTGCCGAAAAGATGCGATGTTAGGTTTAATGTCAACACGATTTAGATGGGAAAGGTTGTCGAAAGTGTGGGTAACTGATATATATTCTAAATTTTGTCCCGTAAAAATCTGTTAGAAAATACAAACATATTCCATTATAAACTAATTATGAAATACAATACTTCCTTAACTTTGATTTTCCTTAGCGATCAGGTTTTCGCCGCAGTACATCTTGCGCAACTTGGGCTTTTCGATTTTGCCTGTGGCATTTCTCGGCACCTCCGCAAAGATAATCTTTCGAGGGCGCTTATAGCGGGGCATTCCCAGACAGAAGGTATTGATTTCCTCCTCAGTACAAGTGACTCCCTGTTTCAATTCAATAATTGCTGCAGCGATTTCGCCAAGCCGTCTGTCTGGCAACCCAATGACAGCCACATCCTTGATTTTTTCGAACCTACTTAAGAAGTTCTCGATTTCCACGGGATAGATGTTTTCCCCGCCGCTGATGACCACATCTTTTTTTCGGTCTACGAGGAAGTAGAATCCGTCTTCGTCCTGACGTGCCATATCACCGGTGTACAACCAGCCGTTGTGCAGCACTTCGGCAGTGGCTTCCGGATTATTATAGTAACATTCCATCACGCCTGGCCCTTTGACTGCCAGTTCGCCAACGGTGCCGCGAGGTACAGTATCTCCGTGCTCATCTACAATTTTTACCTCCCAGCCATAGCCTGGCACACCAATTGCGCCGACTTTGTGGATGTTTTCCAGCCCCAGATGCACACAGCCCGGTCCGATGGACTCACTTAATCCATAATTTGTGTCATATTGGTGGTTAGGGAAGTAAACTTTCCAGCGTCGAATCAAGCTCTGCGGCACAGGCTGCGCCCCGATGTGCATCAGCCGCCATTGTTCCAGTTGATAATCTTCCAGATGAATCGTTCCGGTATCCAGTGCTTCAAGGATGTCGAGTGCCCATGGCACTAGCAGCCAGACAATGGTACATTTTTCACGGGAAACGGTTTCCAAAATGGTCTGCGGATTTACGCCTTTTAGCAGCACAGCTCGTCCGCCGGTCAAAAGACTGCCAAACCAGTGCATTTTTGCCCCCGTATGATACAGCGGCGGAATACAGAGAAAGACGTCATCCTTCGTCTGATGATGGTGTTTTTGCTCCACCTTGCAGGCGTGCATGAGACTGCGATGTTTGTGCAGAATGGCCTTTGGGAAACCTGTGGTGCCGGAGGAAAAATAGATGGCAGCATCATCTTCGTCACTGATGGGCACACCCGGTGATATGCTGGCGCAATTGGAAGTCAACTTATCATAATCCTCGGCGAAAGAAGGACAGTCACCGCCGACATAGAACAGGATCCGATTCTGGCTGATGGTTTCTTCAATGGATTCAATACGCCCAATAAATTCCGAGCCAAAGACCAGTACGTTGACATCTGCTAAATCGAGACAATAGCGAATTTCTTCCGCACTATACCGGAAGTTCATGGGTACTGCAATGGCGCCCGTTTTTAAAATGCCAAAATAGATGGGCAGCCATTCCAAACAGTTCATCAGCAGAATGGCGACTTTGTCGCCTTTTTTTACGCCCCGACTGATAAGTAGCTGGGCAAACCGATTGGCCTTTTCGTCAAAGACGTGCCAGGTAATTTCCCGGCGATACCAGAATGAGGAGGTAGGCTGAATCAATTCATAGTCTTTCCAGAGCACCCTCCGTGTCTCTTGAATCTGCGGATTCACCTCAACGAGGCAGACATCGCTGCCGTATTGTTTGGCATTTTGTTCTAATAAATTTGTAATCGGCATCGATCTTTACTCCTGTTCCTGGGATAATGGGCTGCTGTGGTAGCCAAAGCCTGTTAAAAACGCCTGCTGGTTGATTTCAATGGTTTTGGCAGGCACCGTATCAGCAATGACTTCCAGCCATTGTGCCTGAGAAAATTCCATATGTTGTGCTGCCACACCTAGGATGATCGTATTAAATACTCGAGGATTGCCTAGCTTTTCTGCCTCTGCGGTGGCATCCACAGCCAAAATGGTGTGGTGTACCGTTTTTAGGCTGCCGTCTGTCATAGCATCATCTGTACAGCGCAGCGTGTCCAAGATATGCGATGGATATTCGGCGGCACCGGTGACTACTGGCATGGGATCGATACGGGTGTCATTGACGATGATGGCACCATCCGGTTTTAAAAAGTGCGCATATCGTAAGGCTTCCAGCCGTTCAAAGGCGATGAGAATATCGGCCTGTCCTTCTTCTACGATAGGTTCCGCCACCTGATCACCATAGCGGACGAAAGTGACCACACTGCCGCCGCGCTGTGCCATACCATGCACCTCAGAGAG
>CASDUD010000169.1 GCA_949283725.1 uncultured Ruminococcus sp. | reverse complement strand
AACTGTCCCAACGTTGTGAAAGTCGTTCGGCAAGCATAACCCACTCCGCCGCATTCCACCACCGCCAATGACGGCTCCTTTGACAGCAATTTTCCATGTACACTATAAATCATATGGTATCTCCTGTTTGTATTTTTCGTTCCATAAACTGTATGCCTGTAGCGCAATGTCCATGGCAAATCGCAAGTGCCAGAGCATCGGCGGCATCGTCCGGCTTTGGTACCTGCTGCAATTTTAAAATGCGGCGTGTCATCTCCATAACCTGTCGCTTTTCGGCCTTCCCATAGCCCACAACCGCCTGCTTCACCTGAAGCGGTGTATATTCATACAGCGGAATCTGATGCTGCTCCGCACAAAGTACGATTACACCACGTGCCTGTGCCACATCAATCACTGTCTTTTGATTCGAGGTAAAATATAGCCGTTCAATGGCAATACAGTCCGGCTGAAACTGGCGTAGCAGTGCTTGGAGATCATCATAGATTGTGGCAAGCCGCGCCGCAAACCGTACCCCTGCTGCTGTTGTAATGGCACCGTATTCCAATGGTAAAAAATCTACACCCTGATAGGAAACTACGCCAAAACCTACAATGGCATAGCCTGGATCAATGCCCAGAATCCGCATCCATATCCTCCTTTTTATCAAATCGAGCAATTATACCCGTTTTCCAGTGTATATGTACACGTACATTTTATTATAGCATAAAACTGCCGCCTTTTTCAATAGCTATTCAAATTTTTCTCACGGCAACTGTGTTCAGTTGTCAATGATAGTTGACAACTGAACAGAATGCACCAGATTTATTCAGTGTTTCTCTTGATTTCCTCTTGAAAATTGTGTATAATGGAAGAGAAATCGCGATATAACGTGTAAACGCAAGGAAAGGAATCAAACATCATGGAATTGAATGAGATCCGCAACGAAATCGACCGACTCGATCGACAAATCCAAGCACTTTTTGAGGAAAGAATGCACCTCTGTCAGGAAGTGGCACAGTATAAACAAGCGCATCATATGCAAATATTCCAGGCAGACCGGGAACAACAAGTCCTGGAAAAGGTGGAATCCCGCGCTGGCGATGGAATGGCACTGGCATCCCGCACATTTTTTACCAATATGATGAGCATCAGTTCCCAGCTTCAGCAGAAAATGCTGATCGCGGCGGAAGAAGCCCCCATCTTTCCAATGCCTCATATGCATCAGGCAGCCCGGGTAGGGTGTCAGGGCACGATGGGCGCCAATTCTGAGACTGCTGCCAACCGCTTTTTCCCTAACCGCACCCTGCGTTTTTACCCCACTTTTGAACATGTCTTTGCCGCAGTAGAATCCGGTGAACTAGAATATGGTGTTCTTCCTATTTACAACAGCACCTCTGGCACCGTCACCCAAACAGTCGACCTTATGGGCAAATATAGTTTCTTCATTACTGCCATGAACCAGGTAGAGGTGTCACACTGTCTGGCGGCGCTCCCCGGTGCAAAGATGGAACATGTCTCCATGGTCTACTCCCACCCCCAGGCACTCTCCCAGTGCAGCGACTTCTTAGATGCCAACCAGTTACCCCGTCATGACTTCAGCAATACGGCCACTGCTGCCCAGATGGTGGCAGAAAGCGGAGATACAACGATTGCCGCCATCTGTTCTGAAGAGGCGGCCAAACTCCACCATCTGGAAATTCTCCAAAACCACATTTCCAACGTCTCCCCCAACTTTACCCAGTTTATCTGCATCACGAAGGATATGGAAGTCGCAGAAAACGCCTCTATTATTTCCATTATGATGACCATCTCCAATGAGCCGGGCAGCCTCAGCCGCATTCTGAACAAATTTTTCCTCTATGGGTTGGATATGACCAAACTCGAAAGTCGCCCCATCCGGGATGGCAGTTTTGATGTCGTTTTCCATGTCGATTTCAAAGGCAACCTTCGAGATCGCAGCATCGCCGCTTTTCTAAACGATCTGTGCAAAAGCTGCCAGGCATTCAAACTTCTAGGCAATGCTGTAGTGATGGAATCTAATATTCCATAATACCGCCCATTTATTTCTGTTAATCAAAACCACCCGTTAAACGGGTGGTTTGCGAAAGCCCTATAAGGGCATGATACTGACGCTGCCCCTTAAGTGGGCTGAGAAAGGTCTGCCAACTGCATTTCACTCTCAGCCACCCCTTAAGGGGTTTTAGCACCGCT
>CASDUD010000168.1 GCA_949283725.1 uncultured Ruminococcus sp. | reverse complement strand
GGATAACGGCGAAGCGGACGGCGGATTCGGGCTGCTTGATCGGAAAAACGGCACCTGGTACTATCCGGAGATTATTCAGGCAGTGATGGATGCAACTGCTTGAATAGGAAAAGATGCATGAATCAGCGGCTTATTCTTTGTGCAAAACATAGAAATTTATAAAAAGTGAAAAAAATTCTGTACAAGCCGTGCAAAATTTCGTGAAATGTGCTATAATAATAGAACAGATTCACGAAGGCAGCACCGCCACAATCCTTGTGCGGTACCGCCTTATCATAGAATGGAGGCATTTGAATGAGTCATCGAATTATTACAATTGAACGAGAATATGCAAGCGGCGGGCGAGCGATTGGCGAAATGATTGGCCAACGGTTGGGCATTCCGTGCTATAACCGAGAAATCCTGCAAATGGCATCGGAACGCTGCAATGTTTCTATGGAATATCTAGAGACCGCAGAAGAGGCAGCTCCCAAGAGCTTTTTATATACGCTTATGCTCACCTCCAGCCCTACTCGGACGATTGAGGAGAATCTGCCTCTGTCCGATAAGGTGTACATCATTGAGACAAATATCATTCGGGAACTGGCAGAAAAAAGTGACTGTGTGATCGTGGGACGATGCGCCAGCTATATCCTCCGGGATCTGGAGCATTTATTTAATGTGTTTATCTATGCAGATACCCAATCGCGGTCAGAACGCGCTGTGCAGGAGTATCATGTGGATGAACGCCGGGTAGAGGCGATGTTGCGCAAGATAGATAAACGTCGAGAGACGTTCTATAGCATTAACACGGGCGGCAATTGGTATGATAAGGACAATTATCATATGTGCCTAAACAGCGGCGCACTGGGACTGGATCTTTGTGCGGAATTGGTTGTAGAAACAGCTAAGCGGACGATTTATCAGTGATCATACGTTTGCGCTCTGTGCGGCGCTGCCATAACAGTAGACAGAACTGCTTCGCGGGAAACCCGGGGCAGTTTTTTTGTGCGGGAGGCGAGTAGCTTGACAAGCTGCTTGAAAATCCGTATAATCGTATCATAAGGAAGGTGTACTGTATAGATTTTGTGCGGTATTGCCGAAAAATATATCCCATACGCCATGGGAAAAGAAAGTGTGATTGTATGAAATCCATATATACTTGTCCGCATTGCGGTGCAAAGAGTTTTAATCCGTTAAAAAAGGCTTTTACTGGCGGGCTGCACACAAAGGGTCGTGTCTGCCAAAATTGCGGCCACCACTGCGTGAATGGAAAGGCATCCATGATTTTCAGTGCCATTGTTTATCTGGCAGCCCTGGTGGTCGTTCTCTATCTCTACTTTCAGGGCACTTCGAACTGGGACTATGTGTGGATGCTAGGTGCCGTTGCTGGGGCGTTTGTACTGTGCCGGCTGTTTGATGCCTTCTTTGGTTCGTTGGAAAAGCCCATCCGCAACGATGTAGGCTGATGGAAACAGCAGGCTTGTATCTGCACGTGCCCTTCTGCGTGCGAAAGTGTCCGTACTGTAATTTTTACTCGGTGTCTGCTACCGAAGAACAGCTGGCTGCCTATACCCAGGCGGTGTGCCGCAATCTCGCGCATGATTGGGTAGCAGAACCAGTGTTTATTGATACGGTGTACTTCGGCGGAGGCACGCCCTCGCTTTTGTCCCCAGGGCAGATAGAGACGATTCTGTCAGCGGCATCTGATGCCTTTTCGCTGACGGCGGATGCTGAAATTACACTGGAAGCGAATCCTGCCACGTGTACAAAAGAACAGCTTCAGGCGCTGCAGGCGGCGGGTGTGAACCGGCTTTCACTCGGCGTACAGTCACTGGCGGCGGAGCAACTGCGGCGGCTGGGCAGACTGCATTCTGCGCAGGAAGCCATACAGACGGTGCAGGATGCCGTAGCGGCAGGCTTTCGAAATATCTCCTGCGATGTGATGTTGGCACTGCCGGGACAGACGCAGGAACAGTTGGCGCAGACGCTGCAAAATTTGACCGCCCTGTCTATCCAGCATATTTCTGCCTATCTGCTGAAGGTGGAGCCGGGGACGCCCTTTGCCGAGGCGCAGGTGCAGCAGCAGTGCCCCACGGAGGATGCGGCAGCAGACCTATACCTATACACGGTGCAGACACTGGCGCAGCGGGGCTTTTTGCAGTATGAGATTTCGAACTTCGCAAAACCCGGCTTTGCCAGCCGCCACAATACGAAATATTGGAAGTGCGTTCCCTATCTGGGCATTGGCCCTTCGGCACATTCGTATTGGCAGGGAAAGCGATTTTATGTGCCGTCATCGGTGTCGGATTTTCTGACACAGCCGGTGCAGACACTTGTGTTAGTGGATGAGACTCCCGGCAGCCGTTCGGAACAAATTATGCTCCGTATGCGGCTGACAGAGGGCGTGCCCCGTGCATGGCTGGCAGATAAACAGCTATGGGTGCAGTCACTCTGCCGGGCTGGGCTGTTGCGGGAAACGGAAAACGATCATATCGCCATGACGCCTGCGGGCTTTCTCGTGTCCAATGCCATTCTTGCTAAGCTACTGTAGGCATCCCCTTGTGTACGCCATACTGCCCAAATTTTTGTACGATGCCTGTATAAACCTGCCACCACCCGCCAATAGTATGGTCGAGGTGATTGAGATGAAAGGCTTAGAAATGGCATGTCTGTTGGGCATGGCTGCAACGATTTGCTGTTCTGGATTCTTTCAGACAGCGCAGAGCCGTGCGTCGCTGGAATCTTCGGTGCTGCGCCTGCATATTCTGGCGAATTCTGACAGTATTGATGACCAGGCATTGAAGCTGAAGGTGCGTGATGCAATACTGGAAGAGATGACGCCGCTTTTGGAAACAGCAGATACCCTTGAAGAAACAGAGGTCATCGCCGCTACGCAGCTGGAAATGATGGAAGAGACGGCACGCAGTGTCATTGCCGCCGAAGGTGCTGCATATAATGTACAGGCATCGCTGGTGACCATGCCATTCGAGGCGCGTACCTATGATACGTTCACCATGCCAGCAGGGACGTACGAAGCCGTGCGTATTACCATCGGCGAAGCAGCTGGCGAAAACTGGTGGTGTGTGATGTATCCATCACTTTGTGTACCGGCTGCTACCGATGCCGACCAGACAGACGTGGCGCATACGTATTTTTCCACGGCACAGCAGGAGCTGCTGGAACATCCACAGCGGTATCAGGTGCGGCTGAAATGTTTGGACTGGCTGGAACAGTGGCTGACATAAGTAGGCTTAAGGCAGTGCACACAACGTTTTTTGCAGAGGAAATTTCGCATGCTTTTCATCAAGCACGGAAAACCTTCTCTGTGATGCAAGTGACTAGATTTATGAATAAAGTGTAAAAAGCGAAGTGGACGCTTGACAGCGGGAAAAAAGTGTGATAAAATAGGCAAAGTAAACAAAGAAGAGCATTCCTGTTCTCACCGTTTGGCACAGCGTCGAAACGGTCAATGAAACCCCAGTCCCCCCGTGCATTGCAAAAAATGGTCGGGATTGGTATGTGTGGAGAAGGAGTGTTCACCTGTGCGTGAACGCTTTTTTTTGTTTGGAATTAATATGTTTGGAGGTGCTGGCTTATCAGCAAGCAGGAACTGCAGATCAATGAGGAGATCCGGGATAGAGAAGTGCTGGTGATTGACCAGAACGGAACGAAGCTCGGAACGATGTCTGCAAGAGAAGCGCAGAAGATTGCTTATGACAGCGATCTGGATCTGGTAAAAATTGCGCCGATGGCAAAGCCACCGGTGTGTCGGATCATGGACTATGGCAAGTACTGCTTTGAACAACAAAAGCGGGAAAAAGAAGCGCGGAAAAACCAGAAGGTTGTGTCCGTGAAGGAAATTCGGATGTTTTCTGCCATTGATACCCACGATTTTCAGACGAAGGTCAACCAGGCAAAGAAATTTTTGCAGGGCGGGGATAAGCTGAAGGTTTCTGTGCGGTTTCGTAAGCGGGCGATTGCACATCCCCAGATCGGCGAAGAGTTGCTGAAACGCTTTCAAGAAGCGTGTCAGGACGTAGGCGTTGTTGAGAAGCCGGCAAAAATGGAAGGCCGCAGCATGGTCATGTTCATTTCACCGAAGGCATCGAAGTAAACAGGAGGAATCACCATGGCAAAGATCAAGACAAAAACACACTCTGGTGCGAAGAAGCGTTTTAAGATGACGGCTTCCGGCAAGGTGAAGTACCAGAAAACAAATAAGAGACACAGACTCACCCAGAAGGCAACCAAGCGTAAGCGGATTGCGCGCACAGTGGGCATTGCAGATGCAACGAATGCACCAGCACTGAAGAAATTGATGCCGTATCTGTAAGCGGTACGTAAGAGAGAAAAACGGAGGTAGAAGAATATGGCACGCATTAAAGGTGCAATGATGACTCGTAAGAGAAGAAATAAGATGCTGAAGTTGGCAAAGGGCTACTGGGGCAGCAAGAGCAAGCACTTCAAGATGGCCAAGCAGGCGGTAATGAAGTCTGGCAACTATGCATATATCGGCAGAAAGCAGAAGAAGAGAGAGTTCCGTCAGCTGTGGATCACCAGAATTTCTGCTGCCTGCAAGCTCAACGGAATCAATTATTCGCAGTTCATGAACGGCTGCAAGAAGGCTGGCATCACGCTGAACCGTAAGATGCTGTCCGAAATTGCCATTCACGATGCGGCTGGTTTCACCGCAATCGTAGAGCAGGCAAAGGCTGCACTCTAAGAGTGTGTGTTGTATCTGGGTGTGCATAGATTTTTAAATGGATTTCTGCCGGTTGTAAGATGAAATTTGCGGACGAGTTTTTTCGCGGCAAGTATATGGAGAAAGCAGTAAGATTCATGCAGAAAGATATGCATCAAAAGATGCGAAACAGCTTCAAGAAACCAAATCGGAACACGCTCTGGAAACGATACGGGGCGTGTTTTGTTGTATTATTTGCCGAAAGCTGCCTGCATAGAAAAATCGGAGATAGGTGGTGTGTGAATCGATGGAATCCATGGCGAAAATTACAGCTAAGGACAACCCTTCCGTGAAACTATACCGAAAGCTCGCTCGTTCTCGAAAGGAAAGACTGCGGGCACAGAAATTTGTGCTGGAAGGCATACGGCTGGTGACGGATGCGCTGCAAAATGGGGCACATTTAACCCACCTGTTCTGGACAGAATCGGGCTATCAGCGCTGGCAAATGGCGCGGTCCGGAGAATCCTGTGTGTCGGATACCCGCTGTTTTTGGCTTTCAGAGCCGCTTGGGGCAGAACTGGCGCAGACAGAACACGCCCAGGGGGTCTTTGCCATATGTGAAATGCCGCCGCAGCCGTCGCTTGAGACGCTTTTGCGGGCGGACGGACAGTATGCCATCCTGCACCAGTTACAGGACCCGGGCAACGCTGGGATGATTCTGCGCACAGCGGATGCGTTGGGGCTGGATGGGGTCATCTACAGTGCTTGCTGTGATATCTACAGCCCCAAGGTCGTGCGGGCAACGATGGGCTCGCTGTTTCGAGTACCGCTGTGCTGCGTGCCGGCGGTGGAACCGGTGCTAGCGTGCTGCCAAAGTGTCGGGGTGCAGACCTATGCGGCTGTGTTGGATGCTGCAGTAAAGCACGTGGGGACATTTGCCTTCCCATTGGGCACGGCAGTGGTCATCGGCAACGAGGGGAATGGCCTGCCGCCGGATACGGCTGCGGCGTGTGATCATCGGATCACCATCCCAATGCAGGGGACGATAGAATCGTTGAATGCGGCGATGGCTGCGGGGATCATTCTGTGGGAAATGCAGCGTGGAAGAAAAGAGGGGTAGCCAATGGAAGAAGTACGCAGTCTGCTCTGGATGATCATGGTGCTTGGGGCAGGCAATCCGTTGATTTGGAAACTGTTGCAACAGCACCGGACGCCGCAAAAGGCCGCATATATTTTGGCGCATCCGGAAACAGATGACCAGCTGCATCTGCCGGAGTATGTACAGCGGCGGTTGCGGCAGGTATCGTCAGAAAAGGTGGACGAGATGCTGGAGATGTGTGAAAAAATGCAGCAGTCTATCTTGTGGTATGGGGATGATGCCTATCCAGAGCGACTGCTCTCTATCGAAAATCCGCCGACGCTGCTGTTCTATCAGGGTGATGTTTCGCTGTTGCAGGATCATCTGCTTCTGACGATTGTGGGCACAAGAAATCCCACAGATTACACGCTTCGGATAGAGAAGTGGATCTGCCGAGAACTGGTAGAGGTAGGTTTTGTTCCCGTCACCGGTTTTGCGGTGGGTGTGGATATCACCGCCAATTATTGTGCAATGGAACAGGAGAAACCTAGTATCGCCTTGATGGGCTGCGGGCTCGATCAGTTCTATCCGCACCAGCATGCGGCCATTAAGCCCAAACTGGCCGCGCAAGGATTGTTGCTGTCGGAGTTTTTACCAGGCACTGCGCCAAAGGCCGCGAACTTTCCCCTGCGTAATCGGGTGCTGTCGGGCATCAGCATGGGTACCTTTGTCGTGCAGGCACCACTGCGTAGCGGCGCACTTATTACGGCTGAAAATGCACTGGAACAGGGGCGGGATGTCTTTTGTATTCCGCCTGCCGATATCACCGATCGACGCTATTTGGGCGTGGTGAAATATCTTCGGGACGGTGCGATCCCGGTATTTCAAAGTCAGGATATCCTCTATGAGTATTATACCATGCATGCGCATATGCTGACGGCTTCGGCCTTGTACACGCTGAACAGCAGAAAGTCCGAGAGTATGGTGATGACACTGGGTCAGGATGAAACAGCAGATCTAGATAGGAAGAAAAAGAAAAAGGCTCGACAGAAGCAAGATTTGCCTGAAGAGCCAGAACAGTCCGCAGAGACTGCTTCATCGCAAGCAGTACCGACGGCAGAAATGGATGCATTCGAAACCGCTGAGACGTTTCAGATGGCGGAAGAAGAATTGTCACTGTTGAGCCGGACGGTGTTAGCACAAATGCGCAGTCGACCGGTGGTGCATATCGATTATCTGGCATCTGTGCTGGATGTCTCAATGCAGACATTGAATGCGGCACTGACAGAACTGGAAATCTACGGCTATTTGGAGCATCTGCCGGGCAAGCAGTTCCGGCTGCACCAATAGATGCGTTATCAATATATGTGAACGGTGCAAGATGAAAATTGTGCGCCAAAAGCAAAGAATAGAGAGATAGGTGGCTATGTCAAATTTAGTTATTGTGGAGTCGCCGGCAAAGGCGAAAACCATTCAGAAATATCTGGGGAAGGAATATGACGTGATTGCCTCTATGGGTCATATCCGGGATTTGCCCAAGTCCAAGCTGGGCGTGGATGTGGAACATGGGTTCCAGCCCCAATATACCGATATGAAGGATAAGGCAGACGTCATCAAAAAGTTGAAGGAACACGCAAAGCGGTGTGACCATGTATATCTGGCGACCGACCCGGATCGGGAAGGAGAAGCCATTTCTTGGCATATTGCACAGATCTTAGGGCTTGACCTAAATGATAATAACCGAGTGGAATTCAACGAAATCACGCGCAGCGGCATCCAGACGGGGATGCAGAATCCACACAAGATCGACCTAGACTTGGTGAATGCTCAGCAGGCACGGCGAATTTTGGATCGGTTGGTGGGGTATAAGCTCAGCCCGTTTTTGTGGAAAAAGGTGCGGCGAGGACTGTCTGCTGGTAGAGTGCAGTCGGTGGCCGTGCGACTGGTGGTGGATCGGGAAAATGAAATTCGGGCATTTGTTCCTCAAGAGTACTGGTCAATTGATGCGAAATTCACCGCCCCGCCGTCCCGGAAGGTGTTTGCAGCAAAGTTGGTGAAGGTGGACGGAAAGCGTGTGGATAAGACCGAGATTCCCGATAAGGAGACTGCCGACGGGTTGCTGGCACGGCTGAAGGATGCCAACTATACGGTCAGCAGTGTAAAAAAACGGGTCACAAAACGACACCCGGCTCCGCCGTTCATTACCTCTACTTTGCAGCAGGATGCCTCCTACCGTCTGGGCTTTCAGTCTAAACGCACCATGAAGGTAGCGCAGGAACTATACGAAGGCGTGGATATTCAGGGCATGGGTGCTGTGGGTTTGATTACCTATATGCGTACGGACAGTCTGCGGATTTCTGCCGAGGCGCAGCAGGCCGCTACGGATTATGTTACGCAGCAGTATGGTACCCAGTACCTGCCGCCACAGCCGCGGGTGTATAAGTCCAAGAAGAATGCCCAGGATGCCCATGAGGCGATTCGGCCTTCTCTGCCGCATTTGACACCCGATCAGGTCAAGTCAAGCCTGACCACCGATCAGTACAAGCTCTACAAGCTCATCTGGGAACGATTCATCGCCAGCCAGATGGCGGATGCTCTGATGGATACCGTGTCGGTAGAGATTGAAGCAGATGGCTGTATTTTCAAGACAACGGGTTCAACGGTGAAGTTTGACGGATATACGGTGCTATACGATGAAATGAAGGGCGATAAGAGCGAGAACAAGAACCTGCCGGAATTGGAACAGGGCATGGAAGTTCGGGTAAAATCGCTGGAGGGTAACCAACACTTTACCCAGGCACCGCCCCGCTATACAGAGGCAACACTGATTAAAGCACTGGAAGAAAACGGTATTGGACGGCCGAGTACCTACGCACCGACTATCACAACCATCACTTCTCATCTGTACGTAGAACGAGAGGGCAAACAGCTTAAGCCGACTGTGCTGGGGGAAGTGACAACCGAACTGATGAAAGAACACTTCCCCAATATTTTGGATGTAAAATTCACAGCGGAGATGGAAAACAGCCTGGATGATGTAGAACGAGGCAAACATAGCTGGGTTTCAACGCTGGAAGATTTTTATGGGGACTTTGCCCGGACACTAGAGACGGCAGAGGAAAAAATGGAGGGCAAGCGGGTCAAAGTGCCAGACGAGGAGACGGATATTGTCTGTGACCAGTGCGGCAGAAAAATGGTCATCAAAATCGGGAAATATGGAAGATTTTTGGCGTGCCCGGGATTTCCAGAGTGTAAGAATACCAAGAAGATCGTTCAGGAAACAGATGGCAGCTGCCCGCTCTGCGGCGGAAAGATCATTCTGAAAAAATCCAAGCGGGGTCGTAGTTTTTATGGATGCAGTGCTTATCCGGACTGTAACTTTATGACGTGGAATGTGCCGACAGAGGCAAAGTGCCCACAGTGTGGTTCGACGTTGTTCCAGAAGGGGGGAAAGTCGGGTACGCTGGTCTGCGAAAAACCGGACTGCGGCTATAGCCGACCCGTCAGCGGAGGTGACAAATGAGGGAACAAGTGGTGACCGTCATTGGCGGCGGTTTAGCGGGCTGTGAAGCGGCGTGGCAGCTGGCGCAAGCGGGCTTTTCGGTGCGCCTTTTGGAGATGAAGCCGGTGCAGTATACGCCTGCCCATCACTATGCCGGCTTGGCGGAACTGGTCTGTTCCAACTCGCTGAAAGCAAAGCGGCTGAATTCGGCGGCGGGGCTGCTGAAGGCGGAGATGACACGGCTCGGGTCGCTGCTGATGCAGTGCGCGCAAAAGGCGGCAGTGCCGGCAGGCGGTGCGTTGGCGGTCGATCGGAAACAATTCTCCGACCTTGCCACCGAAGCCATCCGCAGTCATCCCAATATCACCCTGGAAACGACGGTGGCAGAAACACTTCCCGATACGCCGACCGTGGTAGCGACTGGGCCGCTGACGGATGGCAAGCTGGCAGAGGCCATTGAACAGCGTTGCGGTACGCGGCTGAGTTTTTACGATGCCGCTGCCCCCATCGTCAGCTTCGAAAGCCTCGACCCGGAGAAAATTTTCTTTGCAGCACGTTATGGGCGGGGCGATGCCGACTATATCAACTGCCCCATGAACCAGGCAGAATATGACGCCTTTTATGAAGCCCTTATCGGGGCGGAACGGGCAACGCTGCACGACTGCGATAAGGAGACGTTCCGAGTATATGAGGGATGTATGCCGATCGAAGTGTTGGCCTCGAGGGGAAAGGATACCATGCGGTTCGGGCCGCTCAAGCCCGTGGGACTGACTGACCCCCGGACGGGGCACCGTCCCTGGGCGGTGGTACAGCTGCGAAAGGAAAACCGGGCGGGGACGCTGTATAATCTGGTGGGCTTTCAAACGAATCTAAAGTTCCCGGAACAGCGGCGGGTGTTCTCGATGATTCCCGGACTAGAACACGCCGAATTTCACCGCTACGGCGTGATGCACCGCAATTCCTTTTTGGACAGCCCCCGCTTGTTAGAGGCAGACTATTCGTTTCGGGGGGCAGAAATGCTCTATTTTGCGGGACAGATGACGGGTGTGGAAGGCTATATGGAGTCGGCGGCGAGCGGTCTGCTGGCGGGCAGAAACTTGGCTCGCAGGCTTCAGAGCAAACCGCCACTGATTCTGCCGCCGGAGACCATGCTGGGAGCACTGGCTGCCTATATCAGCAGTACGCCCACAGCGGATTTCCAGCCCATGGGGGCGAATATGGGCATTCTGCCGGAATTGCCGGTGCGGATTCGGGGCAAACAAGAGAAATATCAAGCTTATGCAGATCGTGCCATGGCGGCACTGGAGGCGTATTTGCAGGAGAATGATGTATGACCCGAACAGAAAATCTGAACCGGCTGATGCAGGAAACCTTGGCGCAAAGGAACACGTTTTCTCTGCCATTGTGGAGAATGTCAGAGGTGGATATCACATATCTGTCGCAGGGAGAGGATATGACCTTGGGTCTGCAATGCGGGCTGTACAACCGCTGGAAGATGCGGGGGAAAACGGGAACAATCTATTTTGCCCAAGATTAGAAGGAGGCATCCAACGAACGTGAACATTTTAATTGATGCATTCGGCGGAGATCATGCGCCGCTGGAAGTGATTCGAGGCAGTGCACAGGCGGTGCAGGAACTGGGCGTAACAGTAACACTGGTGGGCGACCAAGACAAGATCCGTGCTTGTGCGGCGCAAAACGGCATAGCCCTGGATGGGATGGAGATCCTCCATGCCCCGGCTGTCTTTGATATCCATGAAGAACCGACCACACTTTTAAAACAGCACACCGATACTTCTATGGCGGTAGGGATGCAGGCACTGCGTGACGGTAAGGGTGATGCCTTTGTTTGTGCCGGGAGTACTGGCGCGCTGCTGGTGGGTGCGACCTTCTTGGTGAAACGCATTCCTGGCATTAAGCGTGCCGCTGCGGCTCCGGTGCTGCCCACGGAAAAGACGCCGTTTATACTGATTGATGGTGGTGCCAACAACGATTGCCGTCCGGAGATGCTGGTGCAGTTTGCCATCATGGGCAGTGCCTATATGGAGAACGTGATGGGGGTGCATAATCCCCGTGTGGCATTGCTGAATGTGGGCGCGGAGGAAACAAAAGGCAGAGAACTGGAACTGGAAACATATACGCTGCTTGAACAGGCCCCCGTGCATTTCATTGGAAATGTGGAGGCTAGAGAACTGCCGGCAGGGGCAGCGGATGTGGTCGTTACAGACGGTTTTACCGGCAATGTGGCACTGAAGCTGTATGAGGGCATGGGGAAGTTCATGGCGCATCAGATGAAGGGCAATCTTTTTGCAGGATTTACTGGAAAGCTGGCAGCACTGCTGGTACTGCCCAAAATTCGGGCATTGACCAAGAAGATGGATTATAAAGCTGTGGGCGGAGCTGTCATGCTGGGTGTGCAGAAGCCCGTCATCAAGGCGCATGGCAGTTCAGACGGTACAGCATTTTTCAACGCCATTCGTCAGGCAAGAGATTGTGTGGCGGGTCATGTAGTGGAAGCCATTGCAGAACACGCCGGAAAGCCGGCAAAGGAAAGAACAGGGGGAAAATAACCATGGAACATACAGAATATGTAGATCTTGATAGGTTGGAATCCTACATTCAGTATCACTTTCAAAATAAGCATTTGCTTTTGGAGGCACTGTCGCACTCTTCCTATGCCAATGAAAAGCGTAAGACCCGCAGCAGCAATGAGCGGCTGGAATTCCTCGGAGACAGCGTGCTGTCGATTGTGGTGTCGGAGTTTCTATTCCACAAGTATCCGAATTTGCCAGAAGGGGAACTGACCAAATTACGTGCCTCGATGGTGTGTGAAAAAGCGCTGTTTGTATTCGCACAGGAAATTCACCTCGGGGAATTTTTGTTGCTTGGCAAGGGGGAAGAGCATACCGGCGGTCGGGAACGTCCCTCGATTCTGGCAGATGCCTTTGAAGCCGTCATAGCAGCCATTTTCCTAGACGGCGGTATGGAGGCTGCTAAGCGTCACATCCTGCGGTTTATTCCGGAAGATCCCGAGGAGACTGATCAGCCAATGGGCTTTCACGATTATAAGACCCAGTTACAAGAGGTAGTGCAGAAAAATCCGGAGGAAAAAGTGGAATATGTACTGGTCAGTGAGTCTGGGCCAGATCATGACAAGGCATTCCAAGTGGAGGTTTGCCTGAATTCCAACGTGATCGGCAGAGGAACAGGACATAGCAAGAAGGCGGCGGAACAGATGGCTGCCAGAGAAGCCCTGTTGCTGATGGGGTATGGAAAATCGGATGCCAAAGCATAAGACGCTGGCATTCTTCATCCCTCACTGGGGCTGTCCCCATCAATGCACCTTTTGCGACCAGCATACCATCAGCGAAGCCGTCCATGCGCCGACCCCGGATGAAGTAACAGATGCCTGCCGTACTATGCTGGCACGCAGCGGCAGGCTGGAAAACGCTGAAATTGCCTTTTTCGGCGGCAGCTTTACAGCGGTGGAACTGTCGTATCAGAACGCATTGTTGGCGGCGGCACAGCCTTTTCTGGGGACAGGGAAATTTCAGGGGATCCGCATTTCTACCCGCCCCGATGCCGTGGATGCAGGGATTCTGCGCCGTCTGGCACAGTATCATGTCACCGCCATTGAACTCGGTGCGCAGAGTATGCAGGATCGGGTGCTGGAAAAGAACGAACGAGGGCATACGGCCCAGGCTGTTCGCGACGCCAGTGCCGCCATTCGACGCATGGGATTTTCCCTGGGACTTCAGCAAATGGTCGGGTTGTATGGAAGTACACTGGCGGACGAATATGACACGTTGGAACAGCTGCTTTGGTGCAGACCGGAAACTATGCGGATTTACCCCACAGTGGTGCTGGAGGGAACAAAGCTGGCGGAATGCTGTCAGCCCGGTGTCTATCCGATATTGTCTCAAGAGGAAGTGCTGGAGTTCTGTGCAGATGCGCTGTGCCGCTGTGCCCAGGAAGGTGTGCGTGTCATCCGGATGGGACTTCATGATACACCGTCTATTCGGGAACGGATGGTTGCCGGGTATTATCATCCGGCATATCGGGAACTGGTGGAATCCAGATTGTATCGCCGTGCGTTGGAGCAAGCCGTAGCAGAAGCCGGAACATCGGAACTGTTTGTGAAAACGGCACCGGGAACCATGAGTAAGCTGCTAGGACAGCACGGGTGTAACCGGAAGTGGATGGCGGAGCGTGGGGTGATGCTGAAAGCTATGGAAACTTCTGAAGTTTCGAAAGGTGAGATTGTGGCGGAAGAAAAATCCTATTCTATCATTTGCAATGGGAAAAAATAGGAGGAGAAAGGCCATGCAGAAAAAATGCCATAAGATCTGGATCCTGATTGTTATCATTGTGGTTCTGCTCGCCGGACTCGGCACAGGCTATGTCCTGTATCGCTGGCAGCGTGCAGCACCGGTTTCTGTGGAGACAACGCTGGAATATGCTCCGGAAAATGTGGTTTTCTTTTATCAGAAAGACGATGCATGGAAGGCAGACAAGCTGGGGGATTCCCAGTATACCATGAATGGTTCCGGCTGTCTGACATGCTGCGTGTCGGCGGTGTTGCAAATGCAGGGATTTTCTGTGGATGGTTTATCTGCTGATGCCGATGCTGGAGAAGTGAACCAATTTTTTTCGGAGCAAGGTGTCTATGATAACGAGGGGAATCTACAATGGGATATGCTGGAGCAGGTGACGGGGGTATCTGTGACGAAAAAAGATGCATCGGAACTGGCAGACGAAGAACTGGATAAGCATCTGGAAGATGGATGCTATCCCATTGTCCGGGTGCGTGTCGGCGGTGACGGCAGTTACCACTATGTGCTGATTGTCAGCAGTGAAGATGGAGAATATTGGTGTATGGATCCGCTAGAGAATGCGGAAACACTGGTGCCGCTTTCGGAGTTTGGCGGAAAGATTTATGCAGTGCGGTTTTTGCAGTGGGAAAATCGTATTCTGGATGGGACTTGACAAAAAGGGACAACTCGCTTCGCTCAGATGTGAATTTAAGGCAACACCGCACAAAGACCACCTGACGGCTTTGTACCCCAAGGGCACTTCCTTCGGGCGCACGTCATTTGCCTGCATCTTTTCCGTCATATTTCATAAAAATGTTCGTGAATACACAAAGTGTTCACTCCGCTTTTTGTTTCATCTGACGAAAAATCTGTCGGCGTACCACAGGCACTTGCTTTGCAGCGTATCTGTCGCACAATCTTTGTGCGGTGCTGCCTTAACAATGAAAGGAGATGTGCATATGTATTTACAGTCGTTAGAACTACAGGGCTTTAAGTCATTCCCCGACAAAATCAAATTGACATTTGACAAAGGTCTGACGGCTGTTGTCGGCCCCAACGGCAGCGGCAAAAGCAACATTGGCGATGCCGTTCGCTGGGTATTGGGAGAACAGTCCACTAAAACCCTCCGGGGCAATAAAATGGAGGATGTCATCTTCTCTGGAACAAAGACGCGAAAGCCTATGGGATTTGCTGCCGTGACGTTAGAGATCAACAATGAAACCGGCGAACTCGGCGATGCCTATGGTGCCGTAGTCAGTGTCACTCGAAAACTCTATCGCAGTGGTGACAGTGAGTACCGCATCAATGGGAAACAAGTGCGCCTGAAAGACGTAACAGAACTGTTTATGGACACTGGCATGGGCAGAGACGGCTATGCCATCATTGGCCAGGGCAGAATTGCAGAGATCGTCAGTGCCAAAAGTACGGATCGTCGGGATATTTTCGAAGAGGCGGCCGGAATCTCCAAGTTTCGGTATAAAAAACAGGAGGCACAGCGTAAACTAGATGCGGCGCAGGAGAATCTGGTGCGCCTGCAGGATATTGTGGCAGAACTCGAAGCAAGAATCGAGCCCCTGCGCAAACAGTCGGAAAAGGCAAAGCAATATGTCACCTTGGCGGAGCAGCAAAAGCAGCTGGAGATCTCTCTTTGGGTGCGGCGGCTTAGCGGGCTGCGGGAAAAGATGCAGCAGCTGAGTGATGGGTATTTGCAGGTGCAGGCAGAATATCAGAATGCCCAGCTGGAGATCCAGCGGCAGGAGACACAGGTGCAGGAAAGCTATCGGAAGATGCAGGAAAGCACCGTGCAGATAGAGGCTTTACGCACGCAGATTCAGCAGGCGGAGGAGAAGGCGGCACAATTGCAGGCATCCATTGCCGTCTGTGAGAATGAGATTTTACACAGCACCCAGCGGCAGGAACAGATCAATCGGCAGCAAACGGAGACAAAGGCACAGGCGACAGCATTACAGACACAAGCAGAATCACTTTCCCAGCAGGAGACCTCCCTGCTGCAAAAGCAGACGGCTCTGCACGAGCAGGCAGTTCAAGTGGAACAGGCGTGGCAGAATGCTGCAGAAGAAGCCGCTGCGCAGGGCAAGGCATACGCCGAAGTGACAAATGCCTTGCAGCAGCTGTATGTGCGGCAGAGCGAGTGCAGGGTCTTGCAGCAAACTGCGGCCGGACAGCAGGAACAGCTGCGGGCGGAACTCGTGGAACAACAGCTGGTGCTGCAAACGATGGAAACCCACTGTCAGCAGCAGCAGGACGCCTATCAGGCAGCACAGCAGCAGGCGAAAAAGGCGCAGGAGATGCTGACAGAACAGCAAAATCAGCGGGATGGATTTCAGAAACGGTACGCCAACGCGGCGGCGGCATTGGAAAAGGGCAAACAGGCTCAGGCTCAGGCAACCTTTGCGCTACGGGAAAAGCGGCAGCGGCAGCGATTGCTACAGGATATGGAACGTAATATGGAGGGCTTTTCTGGCAGCGTGAAGGCGGTGCTTCGGGCGGATGGCGGCGCACCGAGAGGCGTATGTGGCACAGTGGCGCAGCTGATTACAACCGAGCCGAAATATGGTGTGGCACTCGAAACGGCACTCGGTGCAGCCATGCAGAATCTCATTGTGGAGGATGAATCGGCGGCGAAACAATGGATTCGGTTTTTGGCACAGCATCGTGCTGGGCGTGCCACCTTCTTGCCTCTCACGTCCATTCAGGGGCGTACGCTCCGGGAAAATGGGCTGACACAGCAAGCAGGTTATATCGGGGTGGCGGCGGAACTGGTGCAGTATGATCCCCGGTATGCGTCGATCGTATCCTATCTGTTGGGCAGAATCGTCGTGGCGGAAGACCTTGACGCAGCGGCAGAGATTGCCAAGGCGCATCAGTATTGCTTTCGAATCGTCACACTTGACGGTCAGGTGGTCAATGCGGGCGGCTCGTTTACGGGCGGCTCGGCGCAGCGGTCCGGTGGACTGCTCACTAGACGGGCGGAACTGAAAGAATTGTCCGAAGTGATCGCTGGGCTGGAACAGAAGGAAAAGGAGGCCACCGAAACGCTGCATCAGATGCAAGCACAGTCTGCACAGCTGTATCAGCAGCTGCAAACTCATACGACTGCTTGCCAGCAAGCAGAACGGGCAGCAGTGGAAGCAGATGCCCAGCTGGAAAAATGCCGCTATGTGCTGCAACAGGCGGAGCAGCGGCTTGCGGAGGCAAAATCCCAGATGGATACCCTCGAAGCACGCCGAAAGGTGGCGGTACAGCAAGTGGAATCTGCCCAAAGAGCCGGGGAAGAGGTGCTCCGGGCGATCACAGAGACCCAGCAGCAGTTGGACATGGAGACAGAAAAACAGACCGCCCTACATCGGTCGCAAGAGACGCTGGCGCAGCAAAGGGCGCAGTTGCGGCTGGAACAGGTAGAACTCGAAAAAGACCTAGAAACGTTGACACGTGCGCGCGAAGGGCAGGCTGCCCAGCAGCAGGCATTGTCGGAAACGCTGGCACAGCTGGCGCAAGATATCGTCGATCAGCAGGCCATCATCGACCAGAAACAGGCGGAAAAGCAACAGCATATGGAACAGCTAGAACAGGGCAGGCAGCTACGCACAGAAGGTCAATCGCAGATTCGTCATTGGCAGCAGGTACATGATGCGCTCGACCAGCAGGTACGTCAAATACAAAACGGCATGAAGGAGACGCATGGAGCGCGCGAAAAATTTGCCGGCGAGATGAGCCGTTATGAAGAACGCCGCTGTTCCGTACAGAGCGACCATGACAGTGTGGTGCGGCAGCTGTTTGAACAGTATGAGCTGTCGCTGTCCGAGGCGCAGGCACTGGCGCAGCCGCTGGACGATTTGCAGGCGGCAAGCCGGACATTACAAACGCTGAAAAGCCAAATCCGGAGTTTAGGTACAGTCAATGTGGCGGCGATTGCGGAATATGAGGAAGTGTCCGCGCGTTATGCCTTTTTGTCGGCGCAGATGCAGGATGCCGAGACGGCAAAGCAGGAACTCGAAACGCTTATCGGAGAACTTACCGGCGAGATGGAGCGTATTTTCTCCGAGTGCTTCGCTGCCATCGACACGCACTTCCAAGCTATTTTCCGGGAGTTGTTTGGCGGCGGGGCGGCAAAGCTGGAATTAACCGACCCGGAACACGTACTGGAGTCGGGCATTGAGATCCGGGTGGCACCGCCAGGAAAGGTGATCAAGAACCTAATCGCCCTGTCGGGGGGAGAGCAGTCTTTTGTGGCAATTGCGATCTATTTTGCAATTCTGCGGCTGCGGCCTTCACCGTTCTGTGTATTGGATGAAATCGATGCAGCACTGGACGAGGGCAATGTGCGCCGCTATGCCCAGTATTTGCAACAGTTTACCGATACCACACAGTTCATTTTGGTGACCCATCGCCGCAGCGCTATGGAAGAAGCCAATGTGCTGTATGGTGTAACAATGCAGGAGGACGGTGTGTCCCGTCTACTGCGGATGGAGCAGGAAGAATTGCGCGCCGAGATGGCGGAGACAGCGGATGAGAGCAGCCTCTGAATAGAAAGGATAGGTGTTTTTAGGATGGGTTTATTTGGCAAGAAAAATGGAGAAAAGGGCGTACCCTTCTGGAAGCGAAAGAAGCAGACAGAGGAGGAAGCGCAGCAGGCGGAATCGCTGCATGAATTGGTAGAGACGCCTGCTGATGAACCGGATGAATTCGAAGAAATTGCTGCTTCTACCATAGCGGAGCGTGCTGCACTGGAGCAGGACGAAATCGAACGAGCTAGACAGGTTGCGTTGGAAGTGGTGCAGGAAGAAGCCCAGCGGCAGGAGGCGATTGCCTTGGCACGTCAGGCAGCGATGGCGGCATCCGGCGAGGCAGAGGAGACATCAGATTTGACGGATGAATCCTCCGCAGAAGTGATGGAAGAAGCAGAGACATCTGAAGAAGCTGCGGATTTTGAAACATCCAGTGAAGATGAAGATTTGACTGCCCCAGAAGCGGCGGCAGAGGTT
>CASDUD010000167.1 GCA_949283725.1 uncultured Ruminococcus sp. | reverse complement strand
GTTGTTACGCCTGCTGTGGTCAAACTTATCGTTGTAGTATTTTCTGTGGTTTCGCTTATTGCAAAGCTTACCCCGCTGGTTGTGATGGTAGTTTCCATGGTTGTTGCAATCATTACTCCAACTGTAGTTAAGTTCACTATTGTGGCAGTACTTTCTGTAGTTGTGTTTGTTGAGAAACTGGTCTCAGTAACCGCAAGGGTACTTTCTGCAACCGCACTTTCCTCCGTACTTGTTGTTGAAGCCGCCTCTGCTTTTGCACAAAACCCTTTCAAAAGCAAATTCCCGTCCTGCACGCACCATTCAGAATGCACATCACTTTCAGAGAGCTTTTGGTTTAAATATCCTGCCACCGTACCATCAAAAAAGGCAATACCCAACTGCCCCAAATTGGCATACGCATTGGAAATATTGCCAACTGCATCTATGTCCACAGTCTTTTCATCATCAGTTTGATAAAAACAATTTACAAGCGGATTCTCCACACCTTCTGTTTGGCCAATCAACAAACCGTATGAGCCGAAATTACTGCCCGAAACGCCGCCTAAATGATAACAATTTCCTATCATTGCGTTGCTTCTACCGCATACGCCACCAATATTAGTAGAAGTGCCAATAACGGAGCCCACATGAGCACAATTGTAAACCTTAGCATTCAAATCATTGCCTCCAACAATTCCGCCAACACGTGCCACCCCATAAATGTCGCCAAAAACCATGCAATCCTGAATTGTACCCTTATTATGCCCTGCTATGCCACCCACCTGATTTTTCCCAGTTATTGTTATATCCTTCAGCTGCAAACATTGCACAATGCCATTTTCACCAATCGCGCCAAACATCCCTGCATAGGATGCACTTGCATCATATCGCAAACCGGAAATACAATGATAATTTCCATCAAAAGTCCCTTCAAAGGGCGTTTTACTGGTGCCGATAGGGATCCAATCTGCCTCGTCTCCTGTCGCATCTACCGTAATATCCCGCATCAATTCCACATACAATCCAGGGGTCTCAAGTACTGCATTTGCTATCCACTGCAGCTGTTCTTGGGTATACACGCAATATGGGGAAGATTCAGTGCCGCTGCCGCTGGGAATGGAAGACTCTAGAGCTGCCGTCTCCGCCATCATCCCCCAAAAACAGCTGTACATTCCCAAAAGCCATGCCAACAAAAAAGCCGCCCCTCTGCCACACCACGTTCTCATTTTCCGATTCACTGCACTTTTTTTCACCCTGCATCCCCCAAACAATATTTTCTATACTTTCTCGAGGCACTCACACACAAACAAAGAAGAATAGCTTTATATAACATTGTATACATCATTATATCATATAGTAGCATCTTTGTCCGCTTGAGTTGATTTCCGGTAAATTCATAAACTCATTGTCTGGACCATAAATGGCACTGGCGAAAAAAGAAGAGTGGACTGCAGAATCCAGGCAAACATCCGACGGCTTTTTCTTTACAATTTTTTTCGCAAACAACAGCTTTTCCAGACAGGTTTTCGTAGATATGGTATCATCGTCCATGATCTATACCCAATCAAAAGACTACTGCATGACACGATTCAAGCCCTCGTAGAATCCTCCGGAGCCGCCAGTATTTGTATCCATCTTATATGTACTCCATCTTCGGATTCGAAAGATACCCCTTTTCTGACAGCACTTCTTCCGTTCCGTCTGTGCTGGTATTATCAATTAATAGAATTTTAAATACAGGTAAATACCGGATAGGTTTGATCCAGTATCGCTTGTAGGCATTCCATAAAAAGTACTTTTCGATTATATGTTACGACAACCGCAATTACTGTTTTATCCATGCTTACCTCACTTTTTAAACTCGCGGAGAATCTTCAATCCCTCCGGAAAATATCCCGTGTATACACCTTCTCTTCCACATCATCCAGACAAGCATCATACCGATTGGCAATAATTGCATCAGACTGAGCCTTGAATGCATCCAGATTGTTCACCACTCGGCTGCCAAAGAAGGTATCCCCATCCAGCAAGGTTGGCTCATAGATAATCACTGTGGCACCCTTAGCTTTTACCCGCTTCATGACACCTTGAATGCTGCTCTGACGGAAGTTATCGGAATTACTCTTCATGGTCAAGCGGTATACACCAATAGTGACAGATTTTTCCTTGCTGCGGTCATAAGTATTTTCTTCACCGTAATCATAATACCCAGCTTTTTGCAGCACTCTATCGGCGATGAAATCTTTTCGGGTACGATTAGATTCTACAATCGCTCGAATCAGATCCTCTGGAACATCCTCATAGTTAGCCAGCAACTGTTTCGTATCCTTTGGCAGACAATAACCACCATAGCCAAAGCTAGGGTTGTTGTAGTGCGTCCCGATTCGAGGGTCGAGACAAACGCCATCAATAATTTGCTGGGTATCTAAACCCTTTACTTCGGCGTAAGTGTCCAACTCATTGAAATAGCTGACCCGGAGCGCCAGGTATGTATTAGCGAACAGCTTGACTGCCTCTGCCTCAGTGAAGCCCATAAACAATGTATCAATGTTCTCCTTGATGGCTCCTTCCTGGAGCAGTCCGGCGAAAGTATGTGCCGCTTCTACCAAGCGTGGGTCATCCATGTCAGTCCCTACAATAATTCTGCTGGGATAAAGATTATCGTAGAGCGCTTTGGACTCTCGTAGAAATTCCGGGCTGAAGATGATGTTTCTGCTGCCGGTTTTCTCCCGGATGGCTTTCGTATAGCCAACCGGAATGGTCGATTTGATAACCATGATCGCGTTGGGATTGTACTGCATCACAAGTTTGATCACCGTTTCTACTGCCGAAGTATCAAAGAAATTCTTGCGGCTGTCGTAGTTGGTGGGCGCTGCGATGACCACAAAATCCGCCTGTGAATAGGCCAACTCCGCATCCAGGGTGGCGGTCAGATCCAGTTCCTTTTCGGCAAAGTATTTCTCGATGTACTCATCCTGAATCGGCGAGATCCGTTGGTTGATCTTGTCCACTTTCTCCGGGAGAATGTCCACGGCATAGACTTTGTAGTGTTGTGCCAGCAGTGTGGCGATGGATAAGCCGACATAGCCGGTGCCGGCGATGGTGATGACTCTATCTTTTTCTTTCATCTTTTTTCACGCTCCTCTACAATCACAAAGATCATTCATTCAACTCCAGCCTCTTCTTGGCTTAATGAACAATCTTAAAAAAAATTTCAATTTCAATACATTGCTCATCACATTTTTCGGTTGACATGAAATACTCTTTCCATAATATTTCAATGCCACAGATTCCCGTAAAATATTCAAAGACGAATTATAGAACAATAAACGTAGCAAATGATGCAGAGATTTTATCCTGAAACCCGCCTACACCAAGATATACGAACCATATTATAATCAACATACAGAAGAAAATCGGTAAATGGCGCTACAACTTCGATGGATTCATCTGCCATAGTGGCTCGTCCTTCCAAGGAGACATCTCCTTATATCGCGTAGCCACTGCCCACATACCGATGCTCGCAGCCCACATAACACGGATCCTGACTTTTCCAGCATTCCAGATCGATCAGCATGATACCGGAATTGAGCATGACATCTGTTGGCTGCAAATTGATATTTTTCCAATACTGCCTACTAAATGCATCTCAATGCGGCGATAGTCTTCCCCGGCATATTCAGACACCACAACTCTTTCAGCGACTGATTGGTGATAATATCACAGTCCAGATAAAGTACTCGCTTTCCTTTACAAGTAATCTTGTAGTACGTGTATAATGAATAAGGCGCATTAGCTTCGCACCTCAAGAAATATTATAATATAGTTTTACGAATTTGTCAATCTGTTTCCAGCAAAAAAGTTCTGGAAACGGGAGGTATTGATATGCAGGTAAATTCACACCGGAGGAAAAATAGCCGCTATGAGTGGCGAATTACCACTGGAAGTGTCACAGAAAATGGCGGAATTTCACAATATTTTTTGTCACTAACTCTCATTGATGGATCATTCTCTGACATATATAAAGAAAGGTTTCGCTCATTCTCATACCATATTAAGGAAGCTATAGCATCAAATTATTCCCTCAATATAAAGAAGCATATTTTGCCTTGGTTCGGAACACAAAAAATTACCGAAATTACGCACAATTTGAAAGGATAATTCTCCGCTTAATCTCAATGTTCTTCGCAAAACCGCACTCAATCTCGTTTCACAAGCTCCATATAAGCGCATAAGTAAAAGGCGTTTCATGTTTCGAGCTGCCCTTGAACCTGCGCTTTTCCTAGATATCTTTTTTGACCCTTTTTCTGTTTCTCCTCAAAAGTAAATGCTGTTGCCCTGCAAACAATCAGGAAATCATTGACGAAAAGCAAAAACTATGTTACAATAAAGAGGCGTCAAATTTTAATAGGCAAAATCTGCATATGTTTCCAAAAATCCACATCGCACACTATATAACTTACGAAAAAGATATATAGGTATGCGCATGGAAGCATTCACTAGAAAAAGGAGTGTACGATACACATGATTTTAGAACTTATTAAATCCCTGTTATTTGGCATTGTAGAAGGTATTACGGAGTGGCTGCCTATTAGCAGTACGGGACATCTGATACTATTGGATGAAATCCTACCGCTGCAACAGTCGGATGCCTTTAAGGAAATGTTCGACGTTGTTATCCAGCTGGGCGCCATTCTGGCAGTTGTTGTCATCTACTGGCAGCAGCTTTGGCCATTCGGCACCAAACGCAATTCACATCCAATGGCCAAAAGTGGATTTGGTTCCCATGTAAAAAAAAATGTCCTGCAAATGTGGTGCAAAGTCATTACGGCGACCATTCCCGCCGCTGTGATTGGGCTGTTGTTTGATGATTGGTTCAATGCCCACTTCTATAATGCCTGGACCGTAGCTGTTATGCTAATTCTGTTCGGTATCGCTTTCATTTGGATTGAGAAATGGAATAAGAATAGAACCCCAAAAATGAACAGCATCGCCTCTCTTCGCTACCAAACCGTTTTGCTGATTGGTGTGTTCCAAGTGATTGCTGCTGTCTTTCCAGGTACATCTCGTTCCGGCGCAACCATCGTTGGTGCATTGCTCTTGGGCGTCTCCCGAACAGCTGCAGCAGAATTTACCTTCTTCCTGGCTGTCCCAGTAATGTTTGGCGCAAGCCTTTTGAAATTGGTCAAGTTCGGTTTCCACTTCACAGGCACAGAAGTTGCCGTTCTGCTGGTTGGCATGATTTCTGCTTTCCTGGTTTCGGTGATTGTCATCCGATTCCTGATGAGTTATATTAAAAAACACGACTTTACTGTGTTCGGCTGGTATCGCATTGCACTTGGTATTCTGGTACTGATTTGTGGTGCAGTTGGTTTTATCGGCTAAATGAGATCATAAAAAGCACTTCCAATCGTTTTACTAGATTGGAAGTGCTTTTTATTTTTGTTTCCATCCTACGCACACGCTTTATACGGGGTGCCTGTACTTTCTTTTATTCATCCGTCACGGGTAGCGACTGAATGATATTCACCAGGAATTGCAACAGTGTGCCAGCATCACTAGCACTGAGCGCCCCGTCTGCATAACAATCCGCATTTCGAATGGATGAATCTGTGAGCGTAACTACGCCTGCCAGTGCCCGATTTAGCATCACGGCGTCAATGATATCTACTCTGCCATCTCGGTTAACATCGCCATATAACACACGCTCTTCTTCCAAAGAAGTTGTCGTAGTGGTTATTTCTTCTGCGGCAATGGTACTGGTTGTTGAAGTGACTGCTTCAAAAGAAACAGTTGTCTCTTCCGACGCGGTTGTCATCTCTTCTGTGATGGTAGTTTCCTCAGAAATAGTCGTTGTATCCGATGTGGCAGTGGTCTCTTCGGACACATTCGTTGTTTCTTCTTCCGAAGAAATGGTTGTTTCCGCAGACGTTTCTGTTGTCGTTGTGGTCAACTCTTCTTCTGTTGTTGTCGTACCCGGTGTCACTGCACTGCTGTACAAATCTGCTGGCAGTTCATCCAATGTGATACAATATTCACTGTTATACATCTCATTTAAATCATCTGCATTATTATATTGGCTGGACATCAGATGGTTACCATACCACGGGCAGAAATACAGCCAACCGGCATTTTCAACCTGTAAATTTTCCAAAGAGGGCACCGAATCGTTTTCTGACATCGCCACCATCTTTTCGCCGTCCGTCAATTCATACAAATAATTAAATACAGACGAAATCGCACTCAAGTTTGGCGTACCCGGACTCAAGCCATCGTCTCGATTATAGTCGCAGTTATACTTGTCATATGCTACGATATCCACGTATTCATCACCCGGATACCATGTGTCGGAGTTCGCATAATTATAGCTGTTGTATTCCCAAATAATATTGTGCAGATCATATTCTTCTGTCAGAGTGGTATACAGCAGCTTCCACAATTCCTTATAAACCTCCGCACCATCATCACCCCACCAGAACCATGCGGTACCATCGCCATAGTTGCCTTCATTGCCCTGAGCCTCATGCAGCGGACGAAGTATAATTGGTACATTGTTATCCTGTAGAATCTTCAGCTGCTCTGCCAAATCCTCCATCGCCATTTGAAAGTATTCGTATTCCTTTGTTCCCTCTATAACGGCATTCTTTGTATCGAACGTGCTGTTTGACGCTTGACTGTTCTTATATGTGCATTCCGTCCAGTCTACCGCGTCACCCAACTCATAGTTTTCAAAATCAATGGGCACATTGATATGCCAACTTGCTGTTGCAATCCCAATACCACTCTCTGAATAGGGATTGTTCTTAACCCATTCAATGATTCGCTCAGTCGTACCATCTTCCCAGCCATATAGCGGGTTATAGTTCATAAAGTCAAAACCGCGAATCGCCGGCAGTTTTCCGGTATTTGTCTGCAAATATTTGAACTCTAGTTCCGAATCGCCATCATTGCCACCGCCATAGATTTCCTGCTGGCCAGAAATGATATGTGAGCCATATACACTCTTCAGGTACTGCATCAGCGCCACAGTTTCTGGGGTTGCCTCTGCATCGATCAGCGTATCCGTTGCTTTGCTATAATCCGGCGGCGGTGTCATCGAAAGAGACATACTATCATATAGGCAGTAGCCCCAGCCGCCACCAAAAGTAATAGTGTTCTCCCCTTCTGTCAGTTTAATGTCACCCCAACTGAAATCGTTCCAAGTATCCGTATGTGGGATTTTCACCGTATTCGTCCATGTCGTCCCATCGGAACGTGTTACATTAACCTGCCCTTCACGAATTTCTCCCGCATTTCCAAGATACATCAAGCACCTTGTGATCAATCGATACATCCCTGTTTTCGGTGCATCGATGGTAAAAGACATGGTGCCCGCATTCGTTACCCAGACAAACCCATCGCCGGTATACCCCGGATACTCATCGTTGTACACCTTCTGCGCCACTGTTGCATCCGCAGCCAATGTCAGATCCTCACACTCCGACGCAAACAGTGGTGCTTCTTCGGCAGTGACTGCTGTCGGAACTGCCTGCGCCACACCCAGTCCTAATACTGCAGCAATGCCTATACTGCCCAAGCGCTTCCAAAATCGTTTCATACACCATATTCCTTTCTTCATTTTTTATCTCGCCTGTTTTCACAAAGCGGCGATAGGGGCATGAATCCTTGTACTTATTATACACCATTCTGATTTTCTTGTCAATAGAACACAAATTTTTATACATAATGTATGTTCAGTTGTCAATGATAGTTGACACATACTCACAAAAAATATAGTGATAAGTAGAATATCGCAAATTT
>CASDUD010000166.1 GCA_949283725.1 uncultured Ruminococcus sp. | reverse complement strand
AGCGGTGCTAAAACCCCTTAAGGGGTGGCTGAGAGTGAAATGCAGTTGGCAGACCTTTCTCAGCCCACTTAAGGGGCAGCGTCAGTATCATGCCCTTATAGGGCTTTCGCAAACCACCCGTTTAACGGGTGGTTTTGATTATGCATGAAATTTGTTTAATTAGAGTTCTCGTAAGATATTTTTCTCTGTACCTCATGAGGCAAAAAGTATACCCAAGCATCCAGCAACCGCTGAAAGCCCGTGGTTAGCTGTTCAGTATTCAGACTGGCGTATCCCAGGACGATATAGTTCGGTGTATTTGCTTGACCATTATAGTAAGCATCATAATAGGCGGATATGCCAGAAATGGTAATATGTGCCGCCTGCGCTGCCTGAATCAGCTCATTTTCTGTACAATCCAAGTGTACTGCTAGCAGCAGATGCAGCCCAGCTTCTTCCCCCATCATTTGGATATAGGGGGCGAGAGGATGCTTGCACAGGATGCTTTTCAACAGCCGCTGCCTTTGCCGATAAACTTTCTTCATACGATTTAGATGATGTTCGAGGTGGCCTTCTTTTAGAAAATGCACTAAGGTATACTGTTCAAAGCTGGGGACGGTGGAAGAATAGAAGGATAATGTTGTCTGATATTGCTTCGCCAATGAAACTGGCAAAACAGCATATCCAATGCGGAGGGAAGGTGCAAGCGTGCGGGCGAATGTGTTGAGGTAGATGACGCACCCGTGCGTATCCATACTGAAAATGGCTGGCAGGGGCTTGCCCTGAAATCGCAGTTCACTGTCAAAATCATCTTCGATGATATAGCGGCCGGGTTGTGCTGTAGCCCATTCCAACAGTGCAGCACGGCGGCGCACTGGCATAATAATGCCGGTGGGAAATTGGTGGGATGGTGTGACAAGTGCGACTGAAACGCCGTTTTTTTCGAGTGCTTCCATAGAAATTCCCTGTGCATCCATGGGAATGCCAATCACAGAAGCACCACTGCTGCGTAGCGTCAGCTTTCCCTTGTGATAGCCGGGATCTTCTACAGCAAATCGTTTGGATGCTCCAAGCAACTGCACCAGAATTCCCAGCAGCACTTCTGTACCAGCTCCTACCAAAATCTGCTCTGGAGTCGTTTGAATGTCTCGAAATGCCCAGAGATGGTCAGCAATGGCTGCTCGAAGCGCATACAGTCCCATCGAAGGCAACGATTGCAGCAGTGTTTGTGCTTGGACAGAAAGCACCTGTCGGGAGAGTTTTGCCCATGTGGAAAAGGGGAACTGTTCTAAATCCACGCCACGGGTGGAAAATGTGATCCAGTCTGCCGATGTTGTTTTTTCGTGTGAAACGGGGATGGCTCTTTTGGGCGGCATATGGGCAAATAGATGTACATCAGGATCAACAAAATATCCGCATCGAGGTTTTGTAAACAGATATCCTTCTGATACAAGCTGTTCATAGGCGGTTTGAACGGTAATTATACTTACCTGCAAATGGGCAGCCAATGCGCGTCGGGAGGGCAACTTTTCTTTGGGTTGTAGATGCCCGCAGGCAATTTCTTGTGTAATGGCATGGGCAATTTGCTGGTATAGTGGTTTATGACTCTTGGGTTGGAGAAGAATGGTCAGCATATGCGTCCGGTACTCCTTCTGTGTCAGACAAGCGTGTATCCGGCATTTCTGCCGCAGACGGATTTGCAGAGCGCTCCAACATCTGCAAAATTTTCACCGTATCTGGATCTATTTCAGGTATATCGGGCATCATTTTCACAGGTGTACTTTCATTAAAATCCGGTTCCTCTTCCGGCTGTGGCGGCTCTGTAAATGGATGGGCAATATGCCATAGCATAGCCTCTGCATCCATAGTATCTGGCTGGCTATGTGCAGTATTCCTGTGCTGCTGCCGATTTCTGGCAGCCATGGTATTTTTTAAAGAATCGGAGATGGAGAGTGTATCTGGCATTTTGTCATATGTTTCCGGTACTTCCAAAACATCCAGCTTAAATGTGCCGGCGGTGACAAATACCTGCATATGATGTGTGCCTTCCGGCAACTGGTCTATAATGATACACGCCTGGCGAGGCAAGGATTCTGGTACAAAGAAGTTT
>CASDUD010000165.1 GCA_949283725.1 uncultured Ruminococcus sp. | reverse complement strand
CCAAAGGTTTGGATGAGCTTGTGATAGATGAGTCCGTGCTGACTGGTCAGCTTGGCGGTGGTATTTTTTGTAATGCCGCTGCAAATCGTTTTTTCTTCTGCCAGCACATAGGGTATTCCGGCCTGCTGCAGAAAGTAGGCGAACAGAACGCCTGCCATACCGCCGCCAATGATCAGAACATCTGTCGTCTCGTCCCTCTCGAGTCGCCCAAAGTTTGGATGCGCCCAAGTTTGTTCCCATAGTGATTTCATGTGATTCCTCCCCAAAATACGCTTAGTTATAGTGTGGTCGAAAAGAGAGAAAGTATGCCTGGGAAAGCTGCTCCTGGCGTATAGAAGCTGAGTGAGATGCATAGGCTGTTTTGGGGGGATGGTGTATGAAAAAACCTTCATGGAAAACATATGCGCTCTGGATTGTGGGTGTGGAGGCAGTGGGAGCACTTTCCGGCTTTCTCACCCGGGATGGTGCGGAAATTTACAGTGAAACGATCCGGCAGCCGCCTCTCTCGCCGCCGGCTATCGTATTTCCTATTGTCTGGGGCATACTGTTTCTGCTCATGGGGGTCAGCGCCGCCGGAATCTATGGGGCACCGGCGTCACTTGACCGCACCCGGGCGCTGCGGATCTTCGCAGTTCAGCTGGCGTTCAACTTTTTCTGGAGCATCATTTTCTTTAATTTCCAGAACTTTGGCTTTGCCTTCCTGTGGCTAGTGGTGTTGTGGGTGCTAGTTTTATGGATGATTTTCGCTTTCCGTAAGGTGGATCGACTGGCTGCATGGTTACAGGTACCTTATGTCCTGTGGGTGACCTTTGCGGCTTACCTGAATTTCGGCGTGTGGATGCTCAATCGGTGGCAGAACAGGGTATAAAACGCATCCATATTGCTGGAACGCTCTTTACCCAGCGGCTGAATCAATGGGGGAGAAAGCACAGAGGATCGTAACATGGTCTTGCCATGCTACGATCCTCTGTGCTTTATAAAATCGGTGCCCATGTATTGGCATAATAAACTACAATTGCGAACAGTGCTTTTAAAACAGCAGTACCTGATTCACATAGAGGCTGGTGTTGATGGGAAATGATATGGCACTGCCTTGTATTTCACAGAACCAAAGGTGGAATTGTCCACAGTAGTATGGTAGAATTTATCCCATCTTTCAGCTGGAAAGCAAGCAGAAAAAATGTTTTCACGACTTTGCTTCAGTAAGGCGTTGTACGATCTCACGTTGTTTATGAAGTTATCTTCTGTGAATTTACTCTCAGCAAGTATAGAAAGAAAAAGATGGAGGATTATCAAAATGGAGAAAGAACTTGCATTTCGATATGCAGAGCGAAAAGATACACATCTGATCTTGCAATTTATAAAAGAACTTGCAGATTACGAAAAGATGCTACATGAAGTTGTTGCTGATGAATCGACGCTGGAAGAGTGGATTTTTGATAAGCAGAAGGCAGAGGTTATTTTTGCAATTGTAGACGGAAAGGAAATCGGGTTTGCTCTTTTCTTTCATAACTTTTCTACCTTCCTTGGCAGAGCGGGGATCTACCTTGAAGATCTATATGTAAAGCAGGACTACCGTGGAAATGGATATGGAAAAGCTATATTGAAAAAGTTGGCATCCATTGCCGTGGAGCGGAAATGCGGACGGCTGGAATGGTGGTGCCTGGACTGGAATAGACCCAGTATTGATTTTTATCTATCACTTGGTGCGGAGCCAATGTCGGATTGGACCGTGTATCGCATTGCCGGCGATACACTTACAAAGCTTGCAGAATAAGATTTCTATTGATGTATCAACTG
>CASDUD010000164.1 GCA_949283725.1 uncultured Ruminococcus sp. | reverse complement strand
AGAGTGTGCAGGTGTCCGAAGAAACCACGCTTCCATTTTCCACCGTATCCACCCGATAGACCGCTCCGGCAGAACCAGCACTATCAAGATAGCACGTCGCCATCCCACTCTCACTGGTATAAATCAGCGTATTGTCCCGATAGAGCTGGAACACAGTTGTTGTGCTATCGCTTGCCAAATACCGCCAGCTGACCAGCATCCCGCCATCCGTCTGAATGGCACTGATGCCCCGGTCTAGATACTCTACCTTTGGCGTGCCCGCCGCCAAAACAACCGGCTCTACCGCCGTGCCTAGCGTGCCTGCCGCCGAAAGCCCCAACACCGCCGCCGTAAGACAGGCAAAAATTTTTCGCTTCATACAAAATATCCCTCATTTCATGTGTTTACGGGGGTCACCCCCAACGAAGCTAATTTTCCTTCTCTCATTATACCGTCTTTTATTCTTGTTGTCAATATATAGTTTTTCATAACAATTACAGATTTTTTCTATTCTTCTTATACAATAAATCAAATTTTGTAATTTTATTAAAATAGTTTCTTTTACAAACTATTTTGCCCGTTGTTTTCTAAAAGCCCGTTTTGCTCCTTTTTGGCACATTTTTCTGATTTCTGTGTGAAAGAACTTTGCCGCGCAAAGCCCGCCTGTGAAATTTCTTCCGGTATTTTATGATTTCCCATTTATTCACGAGCTATTCTTTTTCAACATGATATATTCCTTTTTTATCCATTTGCACATCCCAAACAACGACATTTTTATTCATGATATACATAAGCACGATGCAAAATATTCAAAAAGTGCCTTGAATTTTTTTTAGTTCACTAAACCATTTGAAAAAAGGAATGTGCTATAATAGAAACATCACATAGAGAAAAGAAACACTGTACGAAGCGGTCAGGCAATTTTTGTGCAGTTTCACCGTAAGCTATATGCAGCGAACGGCATCTAAGAACCTGTTCTCATAGAGTCTGTCTCCATCTTTCCGGCTCATTTTCTCGAACGCTGCGTGAGAGATCCTTGTCAGGCACAGAGCCTGCCTGCAGATCTCTGCCTTGCATCCGAAAAAATTGGCTCGAAAATCTGGGCACTTTCTCTATGAGAACAAGTTCTAATAAATAGAACATTGATAGAAAAAGGAGCAGTATGTTCTTTTCGGCGCATCTTGTCCCCATGCGAATCCACCCACGGAACCAAACCGCCGCAAGATACGCAACGCCCGGGAGGCATATCCATATGAAAACAACAAACGTGAAGGAAAAGCCTATTTGCCCGTCTGCTGACACCGTGGATATTGTAGAGCAGGCGAATTACAGCACGGTGTCAGGGACATATACCCAAGCCTTTAAAGCATGGCGGAAGCAACCGGACAATGTCTATGCATTCCGCTGCCGTAAAAACGAAAAGGAGACCATTTATGTGGAGGGAAAGGGCTATCACGACCCCAACCCCGCCGCAGAAGAGCGGCGTGCCATGATTCGAATCAACCTGGTGCTGGGCATGGGCATCTTCTGCTACCTACTCATAGACAACCTACTGTCCGCCATTCTGATGGGACTTGCACAACTGGCGGGCTTTGATGTCGGATACTGCTACAGCGACGGCACTGTATTCGGCAACCAGACCATCGTCCTTTTCATCCTGATGGCCAAGACATTTTTAAAATTCTTAATTCCCATCCTGATTTTCCGTTATACGTTCCGGCTGCCTCGCCGGGTGGCGTACCACTTGAAACTTGATGTACCCAGAGAACTGCCCATTTCGCTGGGCGTCACCTGTCTGGCCTTTGTACTCGCTAATATTTGGCTGGCATACTCTTCCATTAACTTCCTAAGTTTCAGCACACTGGGTGAAGCCTATTATAGCGTATCCTACATGCAGCCCGGTTACCAAATATTTTATATGGCGTTCGAGCTACTGACCGTCTGCATCTTAAAGGAACTGATGATTCACGGTGAGGCGATTCACGTACTGCGCCAATTTGGCGACTGGTACGCCATTCTCATCACAGCACTGCTAGCAGTGTGCGCATCGCACAGCTATATCACAGTGCTGATGGAATTGACGTTGGGCATCGTCACCGGCATTTCCGTGCTGCGCAGCGGCTCCCTGCTACCCGCCATTCTCTGCCGGATCATCTATCACATGATGCTGTTTGCCCTGTTCACACTGGGCATCTTTCCAAAACACATACAAAACTATCGTTTCTGGTTGTTATTTGGCATTGCAGCAGCGGGGCTGCTCATTTGCGTGTGTACCATCCGCCCGAATCGACTATATCCGAGGCTTGTGACGCAGAAACACTACTTAAGTTTCCGGGAACGCATTCGGACAATTTTTCACTTAGGGCCGCTGATGATTGTCTTTTTGCTCTGCATCATTCTAATGATAATTGAGGTGATTTTTTAAATGGCAGGCTATACACCGCAGCCCATCTATATGAAACGGGCACTGGCATTGGCAGCACACGCTGCTTCGCTGGGAGAAGTCCCCGTAGGGGCGGTGATTGTCCACAAGCCCACCGGGCGCATCATTGGAGAAGGCTATAACCGTCGAGAATCCGATCGCAGTCCACTCGCACACGCAGAGATCCTCGCCATTGATCAGGCAAGCCGCACACTCGGCGGCTGGCGGTTGCTCAACAGCGCTCTCTATGTAACGCTGGAACCGTGTCCCATGTGCGCCGGCGCGATTTTGCACGCACGGCTGGATGACGTTATTTTTGGCACAAGAGATCCGAAGGGCGGGGCAGTCTGTTCGGTGGAACAGCTATTCGCCCTGCCCTATAATTGGACGCCTACCGTCCAAGAAGGCTTAATGCAGCCGGAGTGCGCCCAGATCTTGCAGGACTTTTTCCGCGCGCTGCGCCAACAGAAAAAACATAGCAGCGCAAAATAACAGCCGCAAAATTACGAAACAAAAGGGAGAGCCGCATTGAAACAGACTCTCCCTTTTGGTTTGTGCAGCATCTGTCCCAACCGGGCGCTCAGCCCTCCAACTGCCTGCCCAGAAACTGGGAGGCCGCTTGAATGAGACTCTTCTGGCTGTCGTTCAACCCACTGCCGCTGCCATTGTCCAAAAAGGCCACCGCCCCCGTCACATCGCCTGCGGCAATGATCGGGATACAGGCCACCGCACTTTTTTCCACGCCCTCCGCCGGCATCAGCGCTGGCCGACCGGCTTCGGAATAATATTGGCGCCGATTTTCCATCAGCTCCTCTAGTTCGGGAGACACACGCCGAGCGTTCCACTCTTTTTTCGCCGCCCCAGAGACGGATACCACATGATCTCGGTCGAACACCGCCACCGGACAGCCCGACAGCCGATGCATAATCTCTGCCACTTGGGTGGCATTTTCGCTCATCTCCCCAATCGGAGAATATTTTTTGAATATGACTTCTCCGTCACCACTGGTATAAATCTCCAGTGGATCACCCTCTCGGATGCGCATGGTGCGTCGAATTTCCTTCGGAATGACCACACGCCCGAGATCGTCAATCCTTCTGACAATGCCTGTTGCTTTCATGGATGGGACTCCTCCTGGTCTGTCTGAGGCAGCCCGTCCGGCGTGTATTGGATGGCACAACATCCTAGCCACGCGCTCTTGCGAACTGCCCTTGAAATACGCCACATAGGCAAAGCTACCTGCCGGTTCCTGCCATATGCCGTGCAGTGCTATTGTCTCCGATACCGCCAGAAATATGCATCCACGGGAAAAATCTCTAGAGCCTGTTTAAAAAATCGCTATGTTCGGAAAAATATCCAGAAATTGATGGATGCCAGAAGAAATTCCGCTTACGTCTTTTCCGTCATCCTTTCCCAAAATGCCCGCCAATACACAACGCCTTCGCTCCGCTTTTTGTTTGATCTGACGAAAAAATCGATGGCGCACCCCAAGGGCACTTGCTTCACGGCGCATCTGTCGCACAATCTTTCATGCGGTGCTGCCGAAAAACCGGACGGGCAATCTGCGCACTGAATTGAACCGGTGTTTCCCTAGCGCGTCTTTTCCTGCAATGTCTATTATGCCAAAAATCGTGTATTACATTTTGTGAAAAATGGATGTTGACATATAACAAACAATGTGCTATACTGTTCATACTAAAACGTTGATGGGAAAGGTATTCGGCGTCCCACATTCTTCCAGAGAACCGCTGTCATCGGCTGCGAGCAGCGGCAGAATGTTGTTCGGATACACACCACTCCCGGAGTCTGCCTAATCCGCAGCGGTTCATCCCCGTTATCCGATGCCACGAGGTGCGAAATGGCTGCATTTCGCATGAACAAGGGTGGAACCACGAGAAATTGACTTTCTTCGTCCCTTGCACAGTCCTTCCGCTGTGTGAGGGACTTTTTTGTACGTTGACATGGGCAAGCAGGGCGATGCCGCGCAAAGGACGCGTAGCAACTTCGCACACGATATTGCCTGCCCCATGCGAAACATCCATTCGGGAAAGGAAGATATCTATGATCCAACTAACACTGAAGGACGGCAGCATCCGTTCCATCGAATCCCCCCAATCCGCCGCCGAAGTCATCAAAGGCATCGGCATGGGGCTGTACAAAGCCGCCTGTTGCGTAAAGCTTGACGGCGAGGTCTGCGACTTGCGCACGATCATCGACCATGACTGTACTTTTGAGGTGATGACGTTCGATAGCGAAGCCGGAAAAAAGACCTTTTGGCACACTGCCTCCCATGTACTGGCACAGGCTGTCAAGCATCTCTATCCGACGGCGAAACTCGCCATTGGTCCGGCAACCGACAGCGGATTCTACTACGATTTCGATGTGGAGCACCCCTTCACGCAGGAAGAACTAACAAAAATTGAAGCTGAAATGAAGAAAATTGTCAAGGCAAACGAACCGCTGGAACAGTTTTATCTCGAACCAGAAGCAGCCATTGCCAAACTCCAGGAAATGGACGAGCCGTATAAAGTGGAACTGTGCCAGGAACACGCAGACAAGGGCGAACCGATTTCCTTTTATCAACAGGGTGATTTTACGGATCTCTGCGCCGGTCCGCACCTGATGTCCACTGGGACAATTAAGACATTCAAACTGCTGTCCTGTACGGGGGCATATTGGCGCGGTTCGGAAAAGAATAAAATGCTGTCCCGTGTCTATGCGGTAGCTTTCCCGAAGGCTGCCATGCTGGAAGAACATCTGGCACAGCTAGAAGAGGCCAGAAAGCGTGACCACAATAAGCTTGGTCGGGAACTGGAATATTTCACCACGGTGGATGTCATTGGCCAGGGGCTTCCGGTACTGCTGCCAAAGGGCGCGAGAGTAGTACAGCTGCTCCAGCGCTGGGTAGAGGACACCGAACAACAGCATGGCTATCTCCTCACCAAAACGCCGCTTTTGGCGAAGCGGGAACTGTACAAGATTTCCGGACACTGGGATCATTATCTCGATGGGATGTTCATACTCGGCGATCCCTATGATGAGACAAAGGAGTGCTTTGCACTGCGTCCGATGACGTGTCCTTTCCAGTACCAGGTCTTTTTGAACCGCCAGCGTTCCTATCGGGATCTCCCGATGCGGTTGGGCGAAACCTCCACATTGTTCCGCAATGAGGATTCTGGTGAAATGCACGGACTCATTCGGGTACGCCAGTTCACCATCTCCGAAGGACACCTCGTACTGCGTCCCGACCAGTTGGAGCAGGAATTTAAGGACTGTCTGGAACTGGCCAAGTATATGCTCGACACCGTAGGGCTGTTGGAGGACTGCACGTTCCGTTTCTCCCAATGGGATCCTGCCAATCCGGGCAACAAGTATGAAGGCACACCGGAGCAATGGGAAGAAGCGCAGCGCGTCATGGGCAACATTCTTGACCATCTGGGGCTGGACTATGAAATTGGCATTGACGAAGCGGCATTCTACGGCCCGAAGCTGGATATCCAGTATAAGAATGTATTCGGGACAGAGGACACGCTCGTAACCATCCAGATCGATATGCTGTTGGCAGAGCGATTTGGGATGTACTATAAAGACAAGGACGGACAGAAAAAGCTGCCGTATATCATCCACCGAACATCCCTGGGCTGCTATGAGCGCACACTGGCGTATATGATCGAGCATTTTGCTGGTGCACTGCCGCTGTGGTTGGCACCGGAACAGGTACGTCTAGTGCCCATCGCAGACCGCCATCTGGACTTTGCCTACGAAGTCAAGGCACAGCTGGCAGCAGCCGGACTGCGGGTCGAAGTTGACAGCCGGGCGGAAAAGGTTGGCTATAAGATTCGCCAGGCAACCGTGGAGAAAGTTCCCTATATGCTGACGATCGGCAACAAGGAGTGTGAGGAACAGTCTGTCTCCGTCCGCAAGCGCACCGGTGAGGACTTGGGCAGCATGACTGTGGCTGACCTCACCGCCATGCTGAAGGAAGAAGTAGACACCAAAAAGAAGTAATTCCCACTAGGCATAAAGCCATGCCATATAAAAGGCAAGCGGCTAAAAAATAAACAGCGGCTGCTGTCCCCGAGAGATGGGGCGGCAGCCGCTGTTCTTTCGTGTACAGTCCAAACGATGCCGGCATATCATCCGTTCAGCACATCCGACCAGGTGGTATCCACATAACCAGCACAAATGCTACTATAATATCGCAGGATATAAAACGCATCCAGCGTGTTAATAACTTCATTCTCATTGACATCCAGCTGCTTCACGCTCTTCTGCTCCGAATCTGCATCAGCGAAATATGCAAAATCCGTATGCCCCGCTGAAGCAGCTGCATACCGCTGTAGTGCCACATAGGCATCTATCGTATCCACTGTGCCGTTCAGGTCACCATCTCCCATCATCATTTCCTCCGGCTGGAGCGTGAACAAAACCGTACCATACCCCGTATCGTAGGAATAAGTCACCGGCTGGCTTGTATCTGTAACGGTGAGTATGGTGCCGGTGACGAAACCATTTGTCCAGTCGCTTGCCCTGGTCACATCAAAGCCGGAAATCGTGGACAAGTCAAAAGTACCATCGGATACAAGAATCGTCTGTTGATTGGATCCGCCGGACAGCGTTGCCATGCCAGGATTTTGACGCAGATCCAGATGGGTCAACTGGTTATAACTGCAATACAGTAGATACAATTTCGGATTCTGGCTCACATCCAAATGGGTAAGCTGATTGTTGGAACAGACCAGTCGCCTCAATTTCGGATGGTTTGTAACATCCAGCTGGGTCAGCTGGTTTTCATTCACCATCAATTCCTCCAGTGCTGCATTCTGGCTGAGATCCAGTTCGGTCAGCATATTGGCGTTGCAATATAAATTTTTCAATGCCGTATTCTGCCGGACATCCAGTTCCGACAATCGGCAGGCATAGCAATTCAGTGTCTCCAGCATCGGATTCGCGCGCACATCCAGCTGATACAAAAAATTACTATAGCACTCCAGCACCGTCAATGCCGTATTTTGACGCACATCTAGCGACTGTAGTTGATTTAGCTCACAACTCAGCAATTCCAGTTTTGTATTCTGCCGTACATCCAGTACTGCAATATCATTGCCAGCGCAGTCCAGCGCGGTGAGTGCCGTATTTTGACGCACGTCCAGCTCGGTGAGGTTGCTGTAAGAACAGTACAAGGTTTCCAATGCCGTATTCTGACTGACATCCAGCTGTGTCAGTTCCGTGTACCCACAATTGAGATACGTCAAGGCGGTATTTTGGCTAACATCCAGTGCGGTTAGCTGGTTGAAATTGCAACGCAGCACCGTCAACTGCGGACTGTACCGCACATCCAGCGATGTCAGCTGATTGCCAGCACAATTCAATTCTGTCAACATAAGATTCCGGCTGATATCTAGACTGGTCAGCTGATTGTAATCACAATTCAGCGTTTTCAACATGATATTCTGGCTGACATCCAGACCGGTAAATGTATTGTCCGAACAATTCAGCGTTTCCAGCATCCAAAAATATTCGATCCCGGTCAAATCCGCAATTTCGTCACTGCGTACATCGATCTCCTTCACCGATGCTCTCTCGGATGCGCTCAAAATGCCATCCCCATCCGTGTCGCAGTTTTGGGTCACATAGCTGCGAAAATTTGCATCCGGAAAGTTCGCAGCATTCAATGCCACACTGCTCTCGCCCCGTATTGCCATACCTTTCTCTGCCGCAAACGCCAGCGTCTGTCCACAGGCACCAGCAGTCAACACCGCCGCCAGCCATACCGCCAGCATTTTCGTACAAATCTTCATAAAAATCCTCCTTAGAGCCTTAAGAACCTGTTTAGCACCTTTTCACACGTAGACTTTCGAGGGCATTTTTGCGGCGTTGTCTCACGTTTTCTCTGTTGTTCCCTCTTCTTCCGCCTCTTTTTCTACCGGTAAAATTTCCGCTTTGATTTTGGCAACCCAGTTGTCCTCCATGGTCAAAACGGTAAAGCGAATGTTCCGCCACTGTACCGACGGCTTTTCATGTTCCTCTGGAATATGCCCCAGTAAGTCAACGACGAAACCACCCATAGTATCGAATGTCATGTTCTCCGGACATGGTACGCCTAATGCCGGCAGCGCATCCTCCGGGTCAGCGTAGCCGTCAATTGTAAACAGCGTATCCGTAATACGATGGATTTCCGCATCCTCCTCATCATATTCGTCTTGAATATTGCCGACGATTTCCTCAAGAATGTCTTCCATGCACACTACGCCCGCAGTTCCGCCGTATTCGTCGATAACAATCGCCATCTGCATCTTTTTGCGTGACATATCCGAAAGAACATCGTCGCACTTGGCTGTCTCCGGCACGAACAGTGCCTCCCGCATGAAATAAGGCACAGTAAAGCCTGTGATATTCTGGCAGCCAATCAGCCCCAGCAAGTCCTTTGTATTCAGCACGCCAATGATGTTGTCAATGCTGTCCTGATAGACCGGCATTCGGGAATAGTTCTCATTCCGCGCCAACTCTACCACCTCGGCAATATCCATTTGCACATCAATTGCCACAAGTTCCTTTCGATGGGTCATGACTTCCGAGATGGGGATGTCATCAAATTCAAAAATATTGTGGATCATTTCTTTCTGCTGCTCTTCAATGACACCGTCGGCATTGCCCACATTGATCATCTGTAGGATTTCCGCCTCTGTAACCGATTCTTCTTCCGTATGTGGGCCGCCAATCAGGCGATCGATACCAGCGAGTATGCCCCAAACCGGTGACAGCAGCACCGCCATGAAGCGCATCATTTTCAAAGATCTCGTTACCACGACTTCCGCCTTGCGCCTGCCAATGCCCTTGGCAAGTCCATCGGTCAGCACCGTCAGCACCAGCGTCAGCAATGCCGGCAGCACGATCAGCCAACCGGTGAGAGAAACCTCCGTCTGCGCCTTCCACGCATCCCCAACAATGCCCACATACCCGTAGAAAACAAACGCTTGAAACACGCAAAAAAACAGTGTCTCTGCCGCATGAATGGTACGTAAAAGGCTCTTTTTCTCCAAATACCAACGCAGACCCGGCTGTGTCTCTGCCATCGCATTCAACGTACCGCCCAGTCGCTGCGCTGCCGCCATCGCCGCCGCAAACCAACCGTGCAGCACGCACGCCAGCAACGGAAGCAATACCACGCCTGTATGCAGCAGCGTATTTCCTGTGTCATATTCCATAACAATCTCCTATCCATCCCACCCATTTGGGCTGTGTTAAACAGAAAAACGCCGCCAACGACGCTGGCAGCGTTTTTGTGATGCAAACTTATCGTTCTTCGCAGATCAGCTTGATCGCTGTGCGCTCTTCTCCATCAATCTGAATATTGGCAAATGCCGGAATGCAGATCAGATCCACACCAATGGGCGCCAGATAGCCCCGGGCAATCGCAATCGCCTTGACCGCCTGATTGGCTGCCCCTGCACCCACTGCCTGCACTTCTACCATTTTCTTTTCACGAACTACGCCGGCGATTGCACCAGCTACCGAATTGGGAGAAGAATGTGATGATACTTTCAAAACTTCCATAAGTAAAGCCTCCGTTAGTACATTTTCATTTTATGGATATCATTATTTCGCACCACTGCGGGTTGTACGCCTGTTTTATACGCACAAAATTACCAAGAACATTATACAATATGCCTTTGTAAATTGCAAGTGTTTTCTTACATTTTTGTGCATTATCGAACAATCAAGCGTTCAATTTTCGTGCATTTACCACACTTTTCATCAAATTCAATCAGAACGCCGTTCAAAAAGCAGGGTGTATCTGCCTCGGCAAAGCGTGTGGGAAAGTGAAACCGAAAACGATCAAGTGCCGGCTGTACCGCCACACCTAAAATTGACAGCTCCGGTCCCGTCATACCGACATCCGTCAGATAGCCCGTATGGTCTGCCAGAATCGTCTCATCCGCCGTCTGAACATGGGTATGGGTACCAACGACCGCCGTCACCCTTCCGGCAAGGAAGTGCCCCATCGCCTTTTTTTCCGCTGTTGCTTCGGCATGAAAATCGACCAGAATATTGGGGGTTTCTATTTCCGCCAACAGTTCTTCCACCACAGTAAACGGATTGTCCAGCGGATCCATATACGCCGTACCAGAGAGGTTCAGCACCGCCACCTGAAACGGTCCAAAATCCACGGTACACACGCCATGGCCTGCACAGCCTTCCGGGTAATTCGCCGGACGCAGCACTACGGGGTGATCATAGATTGCCAACGCCTCCCGTCGCTTGAAACAGTGATTGCCAGTCGTAATGACATCCGCACCAGCCGAAAAGATCTGTTCCATCGAATGCTTCGTAATGCCGTTGCCCTGGGCGGAATTTTCGCCGTTAACCACGGTCATATCCACTCGATACTGCCGTTTCAACTGCGGCAACTTTTCTTGCAAAAACTGGCTGCC
>CASDUD010000163.1 GCA_949283725.1 uncultured Ruminococcus sp. | reverse complement strand
CGAGCCGTTTTTTCTGTGCTGCGTTCATCGGTTTTCCTCCTTTTCGCCAATCATTTATAAAAACATCACACAAAAACAAGACCATCTTTGTGCGACAGTGTCCTCAGTTAACAGTTCTCTTCCACAGGAATCTGCTTAACGATCTTTGCCGGCACACCAACCGCCACACAATTGGCAGGCACATCTTTTGTCACCACTGCACCTGCGCCAATCACCGCATTATCGCCGATGGTCACACCGGGCAGCACCGTGACATTGCTGCCGATCCAAACATTTTTCCCGATATGAATCGCCTTTAGCTGCATCCCCTTCCGCCGTTCTGGTTCCATGCCATGGTTGATTGTCAGCAACACCACATGATGCCCAATCAGCGCGCCATCTCCAATATAGATGCCACCCTGATCCTGAAACTGACAGCAGGCATTGATAAATACCTGCTTGCCTAGATGGATGTTTTTCCCAAAATCCGTGTAAAACGGTGGGAACATACAAAACGTTTCATCGATCGCTGTACCCGTCAGTTCTTCCATCAAAGTACGCAGCTGCGCCGGTGTGTGATAACTGCCATTGATCTGCGCAGTAATCTGCATCGCCGCCTGACTCTGCTCATGCATCAACTGGTGTGCATCAGAGCCCCCATCAATAAATGGCTGTGTCTGTGCCAATTGCAGATATTCATGCAACTGCATTATAGGCTCTCCTTCAGGATCGCAATCACTTCGTCCTTGGTCAATGTCTTATAGCCGCCGGTCATAATCAGGGTACTGTCGGCCACTGCTTCCAGCATATCTTCTGTTACACCCAACTCGCCAATATGCATTACCAATCCGATCTCCCGCATATACGCATCCATCTGGTCGAGCCCTTCCTGTGCGATCTCCTCATCTGTCTTACCTGTCGGGTCTACATTCCATACATGGACAGCGTACCGTACAAATTTCGGAAGGCCATATGGCAGAATATACCGATAATAAGGCATCGACACCGCAGAAAGCGTCATGCCATGCGTAGCATTGGTATGTGCCCCAATGGCCTGACCAATCATGTGTACTTCCCAGTCCGTTGTCTTCCCCATCGCTACCAATGTATTCAGCGCCCAGGTTGCTGTCCACATGATATTGCTACGCGCCTCATAGTCCTGCGGATTTTTGACAGCTATACGCGTGCTGTGGATGAGCGAACGCAACAGGCCTTCCATAATATAGTCAGATGTGTTATCATCCGTCCCGGAGAAATACTGCTCCAGAATATGTGACATAATATCAAAAAAGCCTGCTTTCATGTGATATTCGGGAATGGTGTAGGTGATCTCGGGGTTCAGCACGGCAAATTTCGGATAGACTTCTCTGCCAAACACATGACCGATCTTCAGTTTTTGTGCCGGATTCGTAATAACCGAACCGCCGTTCATCTCTGAGCCGGTTCCCACCATCGTCAGGACGCAGCCCACTGAAATCAGTGGACAACTCGGCTCCTCAAATCGGATATAGTATTTTTCCCACGGATCCTCCTCGCAGTATGCCGAAACAGAAACTGCCTTCGCATAATCGCATACCGAGCCGCCGCCGACTGCCAAAATAAAGTCTACTTGATTTTCTTTGGCAATTTTGCAACCCTCGTACAGTTTTTCCACCGTGGGATTGGGCATTACGCCGCCGTCCTCGAGTACTTCCTTTCCGTTATCCTTCAGTATCTGCATAATTTGATCATACAGACCTGTCTTTTTGATAGATCCACCGCCATATGCCAGCTGAATCTTCTGATAACCTTTCAACGCCTCTGGCAGATTTGAAAGCGCATCTTTCCCGAAATACAACGTCGTCGGATTCCCATATGTGAAATTTCCAAGCATGATATTCACACCTTTCTGTCTGTTCTTCGACATCTTCTGACACAACGTCAACCTTATGCCTTGTACTGATTATAGCGCATTTTTCATATCATAACAAATACTTATATTGCATAGGGTTATATGCTTGACAGGCATGGGAAAACATGATACAATAGACAAAGAAATCCATAAGTAGGAAGTGAAAAAATGGAACTGCGTGTACTGCAATATTTTTTAGCGGTGGCAAAACATCAGAGCATTTCTGCTGCAGCGGAATCATTGTTTCTAACCCAGCCCACACTCTCCCGGCAGCTGAAAGAGTTAGAGGAAGAACTGGGCAAAACACTGCTTATCCGGGGAAGTCGGCGCATCACGTTGACAGAAGAAGGGCGGTTGCTGCAAAAACGAGCAGAGGAGATTATAGAACTGGTTAAGCACACAGAACAGGAGATTGCCCATGTCGACGAAACAATCTCTGGGAATGTTTATATTGGGGCGGGCGAAACAGAAGGTCTACGGCTGATTGCCCGTGCCGCAAAGGAACTCCAGTCACAATATCCCGAGATCTATCTACACATGATCAGCGGTGATGCCATTGATATTATGGAACGATTGGACAAGGGGCTGCTTGATTTTGCCCTCTTGCTAGAACCAGTAGATATCTCCAAATATCACTATATCAAATTTCCAGTCAAAGATACCTGGGGCGTTCTGATGCGAAAAGACTGCCCATTGGCGCAAAAATCACGTATCACTTTTAAAGATCTACAGCCATTCCCGCTGATCGTCTCTCGTCAGTCCTATGATGGGAGTGAACTGACGAGTTGGCTGACACACTGTGGAAATCAAATCCATATTGCAGCAACATACAACCTCATTTATAACGCCTCTCTCATGGTGGAAGAGGGACTGGGCGTTGCCATTACACTGGCGAAGCTTATCAATGTCAGCGGGGACAGTGCGCTCTGTTTCCGCCCACTCTCGCCCAATCTGGAAATCGACATGAACCTGGTCTGGAAAAAAGACAAGCCACACTCCAAGCTCACCGTAACATTCATCAAAGCCATCAAGCAAAAAGTATATTTTGAAGCAGAAGCCACACGGACAACGGAACAATCGCCGCAAAATATACAAATATAGCTGACGTGTCATCTATCATACACGCGTAAAAATGCCCATTAACCGCTGTCTACGTCGTCGAAAATCCTTGCCGGACGAAAGCCTGCCTGTGGAATTTCTCCTAGCATCCAGCAATCTCTGGGCATTTTTCCGAACATAGCCATTTTTCAAACAAGCCCTACATAACAATCTACTTACAAATCATTTTCCTTTACATTTCTATGCCGGTCGCCCCATTCACACATCATATCCAAAATTGGCATCAAAGATTCCCCGCGAGGGGTAAGACTATACTCCACTTTCGGTGGAAGCTGAGGATACTCTACCCGTTGAACGGGGGAAATTTCCCCGTTCACTCTCTACACCAACGTGTTTAGAAATTTGAAAAACAGACAGCAAAAAAGCAACAAATCTTTTTCAAGACTTACTGCTTTCACTGACCGCTGGTAGACGGCTGATATTCTGTTTTGAACATCGTGAGGGGCGGGCAGCACTCCTTGCTGTCCGCCCTTTGATTACCCGGGGCTATCAACGGCGGCGCACATGCGCCGTTCATCTTGCCGTTGACTGCTCCGGCTAGCTTTGCTATCCCACTGATAAATGAGTAGTTGTTGTCGTTATTGATGATTTTATCGTCACAAAAACAGTTCCATCTCATTTTCTTTTTTGATAAATCCTTTCCCTGCATACAAATGTTTTCCCTGTTCACTACTACTGAGCCATAATCTTTTTATATTATGCTGTTTGCCGTATTCCATTATGGTATCTAAAATTTGACTTGCAAAACCGCACTTCCTAAAATGTTCAGAAGTATATATGTTCAATATATAGCCCTCTGATCCGCTTAAATTTTCCTGATACGGGATACGAGAAAATAAGCATAAGGAACCAATCGCAACAATTTTTCCTTCTCGGTATAGCCCCCAACTCAATAGCCCCCAACTCAATAAATCTTTGTTTATATGCGATAAGTAATACTGTTCGGTTGCTGATTTTAGTTCGGAAATATCCATTTCGTTAGAAACTTCTCCTAATTCCAAAAACAGCTCTTTTCTTAATCGCCAAAAATCATCTACAGTTTTTTCATCTAATTGCACAATTTCATGTTTCATGATGTCTGCCTCACAACATAGAATTTTTTGGTTTGTTTATAATCATTTATCATAATAAACCAAAATCCTTACCAGGCGGTAGCCAGTCTACAGATTTTTGCGCTGTATAGCTCGAAAATCCGCACATCTATTTTATATGCACAAACTATAAAAAAGATAGCATGGTCTCCTTTTCATGCTACCTTTCTCATATGGTTTGCAGGTGCTGTACAATGGGTTCTAGGAAACGTTTCCCATATTTTTGCGCCTTGATGACCCCTACCCCAGACACTGTACGCATTTCAGGCATTGTCCGGGGTTTTTTGCGGCACATATCACGCAAAGTGGCATCGGCGAATATAAAATAGGGTGGCACACCCTCTGCTTTGGCGATCTCTGTCCGCAGGTGGCGCAGTTTCTGGAACAGTATCTCGTCTGCCTGGGAAAATGTGCTGTCAAGGGATGCTTTTTTGGGGGTGAGCTTCTCCTGCTGCACCGGTACTTTCCAAAGCACATGCTTTTGGTCGCGAATGATGGCGGCAGAGCCGGGGGTCAACGTCACTTCCTGATATTCCCGGAATGTCTGTAGTGCCAGATCGCCGGAGTCTACCATAAAATCTATGAGCCTAGCTAAATCCTTCCGGGTAAAACGAACCTCAATGCCATATGTAGAGAGCTGATCCAGATGCATTTCCAGAACACTCTGCCGCTTGCTACCCGTCAACACATTGGCAATCATGCTACGGCTGAGGTGATATCCCTGCTGCTTGGCACGGAATATGCAGGAGATGATTTTCTGCGCCTGAAGCGTCACATCTTCCTCCCGATAGGATGTCAGACAGCAGGAACAGTTACCACAAAAATCGGGAGCAAATTCCCCGAAATATTGCAGCATCCGCTGACGCAGGCACGTAGCGGATGTGGCGTAGAACGTCATCTGGCGCAGCCGTTCCCGGCTCTTTTCCAGAAGTGCCTCGCGCAGCGTTTCATCTTCAATATCCATCGTTTCCCGACCCTGTTCCATCAAAAACTGATTCGTCCGCACATCCTGTGCACTGTACAACAGATAACATTTCGCCGGCGCACCATCCCGCCCGGCACGTCCCGCTTCCTGATAGTAGCTTTCTAGATCTATGGGCATATTATAGTGAATGACAAACGACACATTAGACTTGTCAATGCCCATCCCAAAGGCATTGGTTGCCACAATAATGGGCTTTCGATCATAGAGAAAATCATCCTGATTTCGAGTGCGCTCGGCATCGGGCAGCCCGGCATGATAACGAGTGGCAGGATACCCTTCCTGGCAGAGCATCTCACATACCTTCTCCACATTCTTCCGGGTGGAACAGTAGATAATGCCGCTTTTCCCCTGATTTTCCAGCAAAATCCGCAGCAGCGCTTCATCCTTCTTCCGGGGGCGCTCTACAGCAAAGTACAGATTTTTTCGGTCAAATCCTGTCAGCACTTGTTCCGGGTCTTGCAGCCGCAAAATCTGCCGGATATCCTCACTGACCTGGCGCGTCGCCGTGGCGGTAAACGCTGTACAAATGGGACGCTTTGGAAGCTGCGCTACAAATGCAGGAATATCCAGATAGCTCTGCCGAAAGTCCTGCCCCCACTGGGATACACAATGCGCCTCATCTACCGCAACCATACAGATAAGGACACACTGGGACAGGGCGAGAAACCCCTCTGTCATCAACCGTTCCGGTGCCACATAGAGCAGCTTTACTTTTCCCCGCTGCACCAGCGAGAAAGTCTCATGGTACTGCTCCCGAGTAATGGTGCTGTTGAGGTATGCCGCAGGGATCCCCACCTGCCGCAGGCTCTCGACCTGATCCTTCATCAGCGAAATCAGCGGAGAAATAACAATTGTCAGCCCCGGCAGCAGCAGTGCAGAAATCTGATAGCAAACCGATTTTCCAGCACCAGTGGGCATGATCGCCAGCACATCTCTTCCGGACAAAATGGCATCAATCGCTTGCTTTTGTCCGCTGCGAAAGGCAGTATGTCCAAAATATTGCTGTAACAATCCCTCTGGCTGTATCATGATTCTTCCTGCACTCCTTCTTCGGTTTCTTCTGTGGATTTCTGCCACTTTTCCAGTTCCTCTTGCGCCGTTTTCAGCAGCAATTCGCTGGGATTCTCCCCGCCCATAATCCGAGCGATCTCACGCACTCTACCCGCTTTTTCCAGCGGAACCACCTGTGTCTCTGTCCGACCGTCCACCGTGTGCTTTTCAATCATCAGGTGGTGATCTGCCATCACCGCAATCTGGGAAAGATGTGTCACACAAAGTACCTGGCGGAACTGTCCCACTTCTGCCAGCTTCATCCCGATCTTCTGGGCGGCCTTTCCGCTGACACCTGTGTCTATTTC
>CASDUD010000162.1 GCA_949283725.1 uncultured Ruminococcus sp. | reverse complement strand
AACCTTTCCGGTGCGCTGATTGCACTGTCGTTCCTTTCCTCTGATCTGCATATGCTTAGCAGGTTCTATCTCGGAAATGTGACGTGATTGGTTCAGTGGTTCCTTTTTGCTCCTTATATTCTAAAAAATCCATCCTTGCGTTTACACACGCTGGATCGTTTTTTTGTATTTAGAAAACCCGGATTTGCCGGGGGATGCTTATTGCGTCTATGCGTCCTTTGCCGGTGGAGCTTCCCGGCCAGAGTTGGAAAAGACCTGTGCATGGAGCCGGGTGCAGAAATCCGCCATAAATGCGACGCTTTCTTCCATGCCGCCGGCCAGCCAGTGGGAGACCACAGCGAACAGAGCCCCCTCCATGGTCACGTAGCAATAGTGCTGCTCAGGCGAATCCGAGGGGAAGGTCTCCTCCAGAAGCGACTTGGTACCACGGATGCTGTCCTCAAACAAATTCGCCTTGCCAAGCAGCCGCACCACCGCCGCATTGTCTTGTATGGTTTGAAACCACTGGGCATACCAGGCTATTGGCGCCGTCAGAAATTGTTGAGAACGCAGCGATTGCCGGAGCATCCGGGTGATGCCGGTACAGATCTCTTGCAGCAGACCCTCCTTGCTGTCATAATTCCGGTAAAACGCCGTCCGGGACACGCCAGCCTTCTGCGCCAGCTCGGTGATGGTGATCTTCTCAAAGGGCTTTTGTTCCATGAGATAGATCAGCGCCAGTTGAAGGGACTCCTTTGTGATCCGGTTGGATTCGGCGTTGGACTGGCGCAGCCCCTCCTGGCTGCGGCCACGCTTATCTGTTGTCATGGGCTTTACCTCCTTGCATCGGGTGCGACAAATTGTCGGAATTTGTTCACGCCGATGGAAATCCTATTGACTTGACCACCTCTTTGGTGTTACAATTGTCATGTCCGATAAGAATAGTATACCTGGATTTTTCAGGCGTGTCAAGAAGGAGGACTTTTTGTGGGGCTGGAATACGACATTGGGGCACTGTTGCTGATGCTTGGCGTGGTTTCTTTTTTGGGCTTTTGTTTGGAGAACATCTGGGTACTGGTGACCCGGGGCTTTGTGGACAACCGGAACATGATCCTGCCTTTTTTGCTGGGCTATGGCTTGGCGCTGGCGGCGTTTTATCTGTGTCTGGGGGTGCCAGGGCGGATGCACCTGCTGTGGCTGTCACTGGCGCACCGTCCGATCGAGCAACAGGTGGTGTTGTATTTCCTGGCGGCCTTTCTGGCGGTAAGCCTGGGGGAGATCTGTCTCGGCAAGGCGGTTGAGCGGGTTTGCGGCTTTGCCTACTGGGACTACAGTCGTCTGCCCTTGCACATCACCCGCTACACCTCGATTCCCACCAGCCTGGGGTTTGCTCTGTTGATCACCTGGTTTATGGGGTGTGGATTCGAGCCGCTGATGGGACTCTTACAGAAGCTCCCCATCGGGTGGGCAAGGTGGATTGGTGGGATCTGGCTTGTGGTGATGGCGTGGGATTTTGTCCACAGCTTTCGGCGGATGTATCGCACCCGAAGCCTGTATGTCCGGTGGCGGCATGATTTTGCCTGGAGAAGGCGTGCGGCGGCGAAAGAGTAGGTGCAGCGCTGCTAGTGGTTAGAAGCTAGAGGCTAGAAAGGGGCTTTGCGTCCTTTGCCCCCACTCTTTCCCGGAATCCTCACATCCAGTAGTCGGCATTCGTTGCAGTCGTTCTCCTCGATTGCACCTTTTCCTTTTTCGGGCCATTAGCTCAGTTGGTTAGAGCTATCGGCTCATAACCGGTCGGTTTCGGGTTCGAGTCCCTGATGGCTCACCACTCTTCTGATCTGCAAATGCTTAGCAGGTTCTATCCCGGAAATGTGACATGATTGGCTCAGGGGTTCCTTTATGCCGCTTAATATCTAAAAAACCGATCCATGCGTTTACACACGCTGGATCGGTTTTTTCTGATTCATTGACTCAGACGGCTGAGGATGATGCGCGCTGTTTCTTCGGGGATAGCGGTAAGCTTATACCGTTCTTGACGGGGACCATTGCAAACAAAATAGAGGTGACAGACGCCATACTGTTTCTGGAAAGGTGTTTGGACAATGTCTGTTCGAATGATATGTTCCCGGCGGACTGTGATGGTGTGAAAGGTAAACCAGCGGCAGAAATGCATCTGCACATATGCGTCGTCCATGGCGATGTATTGCGTAAACAGGGAGACAACCCGAATGCACAGCAGCCAAAGCATCGGAATGAACAGCATCAGGGTAAAAAAACGAATCATCTCTGCAAACTGGGGCAACAGCTGTAGCAGAAGCCATCTGGTGGGCAGAAGTGCGCATAGAGCAAGTACCGGCGGCCAGACGAATGACCAGAAAAAACGCAGAGGGGACTTCCCATAAATTTGGGTGGGTGTCGTGATGGGAAAGGTGTGGAATTTTTCCAGCAGCTGATGCGAAGTCTTTTTGCGCACCAGCGGGATGAGTACGGGCAGCTTGTCACGTCGGCTGCCATAGCCGGGGCATCGGATGTGCAGGGATACCATGCCGCAGATTTTCATAATGAGATTTTGCCGCAGATCTGGAAAGACAATGGCAGTATCCCGCAGATGATAATGCCGCCGTGTGAGTAGACCGGCATGGATAGAGAAAAAGGTAGAACCCAGCCGGATGCGAAATCGGGCATATCGCAGCAGATTGCGTAGAAAGGAAAGCAGCCATAGTGCCAGCACGACAATGCCGATGATGACAGCCATACGGGGTACGCCATGAAAGGTGGAGGTGGCACGGTTGGCTGCGTCTTCCAGAAGCTGTTGCGCCTGGAATTGCGCCAGCAAATCGGAGACAATGCGTCCGCCCTGAAAAAATAGCGTAGCGAGGTAAATGGCACCAGAAAAACTGCTGGAAAACAGGGCGGAAAAAAGTAAGACACGCCAGGTGGGTGTGCGATAGGCGGTGGACTGGGCACTGTCATTTTGCAGCACGGGGATGACCTGACGCATTTTGTGCAGGTCTCGCAGCCGCAGGATCATGGTCAAGTCTGCCTCTGGTATGGCATCGGCAGCGGTACTGATCTGTAGGCGCACCGCCCGGAAGGGGCGTAGATAGATGGAATGCTCTTCCACCGAAACGGCAATGCGGTCAAGGGAAATTTCCTTGCCTCGTTGGAGCAGAATCCCAGACTGGTAGCGAATGGAGATTTCGTCAAATTCAAAGAGACATGCCTGCCAGCGCAGCGTGCCAATGCCCAAAATCAGAAGCGCCACCAATAGGTCAAACCATGCGCCCGCTCCCCAATCAATGAGATTTTGTAGGGAAAAGGGGTAGAACCGCAGCGTCCGCAGAAGCGGAAAAATCAATAGCCAGAGGTTTTTGGCACTGTATTGCAAAATTTTCAGCGGGTGTTCCCGATAGGCATCGGGCGCAAAATGGCGTATCGTTGGGTTCGTCATGGTGCCTCCTTTTTCGGCGGGGGAGACGGGCTGCGCCGATAGACGGTTTCTTGCAGGAAATGTCGAATCTCTTCGGCATCCTGTTGGCTGAGAAAGGAGAGGTAGATTGTGCCGCCATAGGCATGGAGTGGGATGTAGTTCATGCCGGTCTTTCCAGAAAAGGGCGTGCGAAAAACGCTGCTGAACTGCACAGACTGCGTGCGCATAGTCTGTTCTCGGACAAATAGAATACCGCATTTCTTGGTGATGTGCGTGTCAGAGATCGTATAGGAGATGGTGCAGAACCACATGGGAATCAGTAGTGTGGAAAGCGCAATAGCGGCGGCAGCTAGCAGCAGTGTGATGCACCAAAGCAGCCAGCGGGGCAGAAAGATAAGAAAATACCAGATGAGCAGGATGAGTGCCAGTGCGGTAAGGGGCGTGGCAATTTGCAGTGTATACTGGGCGTGTGGGTCTGCGAAATATTGTTTCATAAACACCTCCTGGAATGCATATGGTTCGGGGGATGTGCCATACAATAGAATCGTATGTATGTAGGCAACACCGCACAAAGACCACCTGACGGTTTTGCACGCCATCTGTTTGTCTGTTTTTCGTCATATATTACAAAAATACTCGTGAATACACAAAGTATGGACGCCGTTTTTTGTCTCATCTGATGAAAAATTGGTCGGCGTATCTGTCGTACCATCTTTGTGCGCTGTCTCTTTTATTTTATTATACCCCTTGCGGAAGAATTCGTCAAGGAAAAGTGTGGGGATCCTTGTCTGGAAGAAGGAGGTATATCATGCTGGAACGATGCGCATCGTTTGTATGGGGGCCGGGGCTTATGGTGCTTTTGCTTGGAACAGGGTTGTATCTGAGCGTGCATCAGCGATTTTTCCAGCTGACGCATTGGCGGATGATTCTTCGCCGGACATTCGGCCAGCTGCTTCGGCACAGAACGGCAGATGCATCGACGCAGACAACGACACGGCTGAGCCAGTTTCAGACCTTTTCTACCGCACTAGCGGCGGCGATGGGGACAGGGAATATCATCGGTGTGGCGGCGGCATTGGCCATTGGCGGGGCTGGGGCGGTGTTTTGGATGTGGATCTCTGCCCTGCTGGGGATGATGCTGACGTATACAGAAAATGTATTGGGTATGGCATATGCCCGCACGCTGCCCAGCGGCAAGGAAGTGCGGGGGCCGATGGCCTACCTGCGGTTTGGTCTAAACAGTCCACTGCTGGCGGCAGTCTATGCAGGGCTTTGCGTGGCAGCTTCGTTTGGCATGGGCAATATGGCACAGTCGAGTGCTGTGTCCGAATTGACATATCAGGCATTTGCCTTGCCGCATTGGGGGACGGCACTGTTGGTATGGCTGGTGCTGGGCTATCTGCTATGGGGGGGAATGCGCCGCGTGGGGCGCGTTGTACAGTGGGTGATGCCGATTTTGTCGGGTGTTTATCTGCTTGGCGCCATCTGGGTGATTGTTCGGCACGGGGCACAGCTGCCGGCGGTGTGCCGCCAAATTTTCTGCCAGGCGTGGGGCGTCGAAGCCGTTGGCGGCGGTGTAACGGGTGCTGTGCTTCGGGCGGCGATACGCACGGGGTTGCGCCACGGCATTTTTTCCAACGAGGCGGGGCTTGGCAGCAGTGCCTTGGTACACGCCGGCGGCGACTCCCAAGACGGCATAACACAGGGACTTTGGAGCATGGTAGAAGTTGCACTGGATACGCTGGTGTGCTGTACATTGACGGCGTTGGCGGTGCTGACAAGCGGCGTTTCACTGGCACAGCCGCCCGGAAAAATCGTGTCCGAGACGTTTTCTAGTGCGTTTGGTGCTTTTTCTCCCGGCGTGATGGCGGTGCTGCTTTCGATGTTTGCCTTTTGTTCTCTAGTGGGGTGGAGCGTCTGTGGGGAGCAGGCGGTGTACTATCTGGGCGGCAAGCGCGCTGTGCAGGGGTATCGTGTGCTGTATGGCATTGCCGCAGGGCTGGGATGTATGCTCTCGCTTTCGCCCGTCTGGGCGCTCTCCGATATCGCCAATGGCTGTATGGCAGTGCCCAATTTGCTGGGATTGTTGGTGTTGGGGCGAAAAGCTACCGCCCCAACGCATTTGCCGAAGGCAGACGATTCCCTGGCAATTATGTCGAAATTACGGAAAAAGGGTGGGACAGAATTGTCCAAAAAGAAAAAAAATCAAGAATGCCATTGACATTGTCTCGGAGAAATCGTATAATAAAATTATGTATTGTTGTGCGTGGCATAGGACAGTGGGATCGAGCAAAGATGTTTTTGACGAGCCACTGTCCCTTGCAGGACTTGGGCGATTCCCATGGGGCATACCGCCAAAGTCTCTATGGAGCAGAAAAAAGCCGCTGATTGGACGGGACGAAGTAGAACAGGCGGCCTCTATGCGGGCAGATGCCCCCAGATGGGCAGGTATGTCCGAGATAAAATGTGGATACATACGGGCAGACGCAGTGGTTTGCAGCAGTCCGGTGCAAAAAGGGCTTTGCAGAGCAAGACGATGGGGCGTTCCATCCGAAGGTTTTGTATGACCCTATATAACTTTATATAATTTATATAAATAGTATCGGCAGCACTGTGCGGAGATCGTGCGGCGCTGCTACCATCATTCGGCGATGCAAAGAGAAGGAACCGTGGAGACATAATGCCGAAGAACAAAGTAAAGGCGTTGGAAAGAAATTACAGACGCATATATGATGGCGTGCGTGTCTAGCATCTTGATGCACGAAACGATAAAGATGCGGATAAGTGCTTAGCAATACAGAGATGGATCGCGGCACCGCAAGGGAATCCTTTGAGAAACCTTGTGTGCGATGTATGGTTGCATTTTTCGCCAGAGAAACCCAAAAGCAAAGCGTACTGTTGGGGGAACATGGGATGGAAACGTGCAGCAAAAGTACACGGTGTACTGCGTCTGCTTGGCGTACGAAACGATCTGGCCGTCTTTGTATGGTACCGCCTGATTTCAATGACAGCTGTCCAGCGGAAAAATGCCGTTCACTGTGTATGGGCGGTGCAGGCTGTGACAGCGTATTTGTTATGTCGTTCCCGGCTTTCTCTGGGCATTGGCTCATGAAGAAAGAGAGGATATTCATTTGGCTACAGAAAAAGAACAAACACAGATGAGAGGGCCGCGTGGCGGTTCTCAGACGAAAAAGCGCAGTTATGGCGCACGGACAAGAATGTCGTACACGGAACGGAGTGGAAACGGAAACAATCGCCGCCGCAGCAACGGTACACGTGGTATCAATCCTGTCCCCTCGACACGCACCCCAAAGCGGGAGTCGAGAAAGCCTCCGGTACGTATCATTCCGCTGGGCGGACTCAACGAAATCGGGAAAAATATGACCGTTATCGAGTGCAGTAATGATATGTTCATTCTGGACTGTGGACTGGCATTTCCGGATGGCGATATGCCGGGGGTGGATATTGTCATTCCCGATTTTACCTATGTAGAAGGCAATAAGGACAAGATTCGGGGGATCGTTGTAACACACGGTCACGAGGATCACATCGGCGGGCTGGCGTATCTGTTGAAAAAAATCAATGTGCCGATCTATGGCACGCGAATGACGCTGGGACTGATCGAGGGCAAGCTCGAAGAACACGGGCTCCTGAAACAGGCAGAGCTGGTAGAGATCGAGCCACGCAAGACGGTGAAGATGGGCTGCATGGCAGTCGAATTCATTAAGGTGAACCACTCGATTCCGGGGGCTGTGGGCATGGCGATTCACACCCCGGCGGGGATTATTGTACACACTGGTGACTTTAAGGTGGACTTTTCCCCGATTGATGATGAAATCATTGATTTGGCACGATTTGGCGAACTGGGGAGCCGAGGGGTACTCGCTCTGATGGCAGACTCCACCAACGCTGAACGGACAGGCTTTACTTGTTCGGAACGGACGGTGGGCGGCTCGTTTGAAAAGCTGTTCAAGCGGGCAGAGAACAAGCGCATTATCATCGCCACCTTTTCTTCGAATGTTCATCGTGTACAGCAGATCATCGATCAAGCAAAGAATTATGGCAGAAAAGTGGCGGTATTCGGCAGAAGTATGGTACACGTGGTGGAAAAGGCCACGGAACTGGGCTATCTTACGGTGCCGAAGGGGATGCTGATCGACATCGATGAAATGAGCCGCTATCCCGATGGAAAAATTGTACTGGTGACCACGGGCAGTCAGGGCGAGCCGCTTTCTGCGCTGACGAGAATGGCGATGAACAGCCACCGTAAGGTGACGATCACGCCAAACGATTTCATCATTATTTCGGCAAAGCCCATCCCGGGCAATGAGAAGCATGTGACACGTGTTGTGAACGAGCTGATGAAGTCTGGGGCAGAGGTGATCTATGAGTCGATGTATGAGGTGCACGTCTCTGGCCACGCTTGTCAGGAGGAACTGAAGCTGATTCAGGCACTCACCAAGCCGAAGTTTTTCATTCCGGTACACGGCGAGTATAAGCATCTCGTGAAGCACGCCGAAATTGCCCGGTCGATGGGTATGGCGGATGACCATATTGTGATTGCGAAGATTGGCGATGTGATCGAGACGGATGGCGTTTCGATGCGCATTGTATCACAGGTACCATCGGGTAAGGTGATGGTAGATGGTCTGGGTGTGGGCGATGTTGGCTCGATCGTCCTGCGAGATCGGAAACATCTGGCACAGGATGGCTTGATCATTGTGGTGATCGGGATCGAACGGGCAACCAATTCCGTGGTCGCAGGCCCAGATATCATTTCCCGAGGCTTTGTGTATGTGCGGGAGTCAGAGGCGCTGATGGACGATGCACGGCAGGTATTGAATCGAGTGCTGGAAAATTGTTCCTCGCACGATTTGAAGGAGTGGGGCGCACTCAAGACGAAGCTGCGGGATGTGCTGTCGGATCATATCTATGAAAAGACGAAGCGCAGCCCCATGATTTTGCCGATTATTATGGAAGTATAAAATATGTACAGACAGCCGGTGTGCCGTGTCTGCCAAAGGAGAATGCCGTATGAAACGTAAGAATGGGGTGTGGGTCGTCCTATGGATTTTGTGGTTTCTGAGTCTAACGCTCGGCTCGTTTTATGCGTTGCTGCGTCCGGCAGGGACACTGACCCTGGTGATCTGGCTGGGCTTTCTATGGATTTTGAGCGTAGTGCTGTGTGTCCTCTGTTTTTTTTGCCTGCGCAGTAGGCTGCCGGGCAGACGGCCCGCCGATGGAAATTTGGTGGAACACGCCGGCATGCTGGCGCTGGAAGGTATGTCAGTGCCAGTTCTTTTGACAACGGAGACGGGAAAAATTTTATGGTGCAATACCCTGTTTCACAGCCGTTTTGCCGACCGCCGCACGATCGTGGGACGGTCTGTACAGGATGTGATACATCTCGATCTGGGGACACTCCGCCAGCAGCGGGAACTGTTGATGGAGCACGCGGGACAGAGTTATCGGGTGCAACTGATTTCGCAGTCCCAGCCGTTGGATCCCCCGGTGACCGCCATTCAATTTTTGGAGATCACAGACCTTTTGCGCTTACAGAGTGAAAACACCAACTCTCGACCCTGTGTGTTGCTGATGGTCATCGACAGCTATGACGATCTGTTGCAATATGCGCGGGAATATGAAAAGGCGCAGGTCTCGGCGGAGGTCGAACGGGTGCTGGAACACTTTATGGCGGGCACCGATGGCATCATTCGCAAGGTGGGCGATGATTTGTTCTATGCGGTGATGGAATCTCGCCACCTCCATGCGATTATGGAACAGCGGTTTTCTGTACTCGATGAGATCCGCCAGATTCGGGTGAACGATCGGATGCATATCACCTTTTCCATCGGGGTGGGCGATGGGGCATCTTCTCTGGCGGAGAGCGAGAAGTTTGCCAGACAGTCGCTCGATATGGCACTCGGCCGGGGCGGCGACCAGGCGGCGGTGAAAACGGAGAACGGTTTCTGTTTCTTTGGCGGTGCGTCTAAGGGCGTGGAGAAAAAGTCTAAGACGAAGATTCGTTCGATTGCACTGGCGCTGCAAGAATTGATCGAAAATTCCGACCAGGTGTTCCTGATGGGACACCGATTCGGCGATCTGGATTCCATCGGTTCCGCGTGTGGTCTGGCGGGTGCGGTACAGCTGATGCATCGTCCGGCGTATGTTGTGGTGAATCAGCAGAGCTGTTTGGCACTCCAGTTGATTCACCGGATGCAGCAGTGTGCCGATGCCCCCCAGTTTATGCACCCGGAGGAAGCCGTCTCACAGCTTACGGATGACAGCTTATTGGTGGTGCTGGACACCCATAATAAGGATATTTTGGAGAGCCAGGAATTGTACCGGGCGGCACGGTATGTGGTGGTGATCGACCATCATCGGAAAAATGTGAATTTTATCGAAAATGCTGTGATATTCCATCATGAACCCTATGCCTCCTCCGCATCGGAGATGGTGACAGAGATTATCCAGTATTTTCGGTTGGATACGGAGATTTCGGCGGCATATGCCGATGCACTGTTGTCGGGGATTATGCTGGATACGAAAAATTTTGTAATGCGAACCGGCGTGCGAACGTTTGAGGCGGCTGCCTATCTGCGCAAGATTGGCGCGGATACCATTCAGGTCAAGACGCTGTTTTCCAACACGCTCTCTATGTACGCCATGCGGGCACAGATCGTGGCTCATGCCGAACTGTACCAAAACAATGCCATTTCGGCGGTGAAGCTCCAGTCCCCCGATGTGCGGGTGCTGGCGTCCCAGGCCGCCGATGAGTTGCTGAGCATCCAGGGCGTCGAGGCCTCCTTTGTGATCTATATGGAGGAGAACGGCGTGGGGATCTCTGCACGCTCCATGGGCAATGTGAACGTACAGGTGATTATGGAACAGCTCGGCGGCGGTGGCCATCAGACCATGGCGGCGGCACAGTTACAGGGCTGTACCGTACAGGAGGCAAAGGAACGCTTACTGCTGATTCTGGAGGCACAGGCGGCGCAACGCTGAGAAGAAAGGAAGCGCAAACGATGAAGGTAATTTTTTTGCAGGATGTAAAAGGCTCTGGGAAAAAGGGCGAAGTGAAGAATGTAGCAGACGGCTATGCCCGCAATATGCTGCTGAAAAAAGGGCTGGCAGTAGAAGCAACGCCCAAGGCACTTTCTGAACTGGCGGGCAAACAGGCATCTGCGGCGCATAAAATCGATGTGGAAAAGCGCAACGCCCAGGCGATTGCCGAAAAGCTGGCGGGCAAGACGGTGAAGGCAGTGGGCAAGGCCGGCAGCGGCGGGCGGCTGTTTGGCGCCGTGACGGCGGCGCAGATCGCCGATTGCATTGCGGCGCAGTATGGCTGTCAGGTGGATAAGAAAAAAATTTCGCTTAAGACCGATATCAAAAACTTTGGCACCTATGAGGCGGAGATCCGCCTGTATGCAGGCATCACCGCCAAGGTGACGGTTGAGGTCGTAGAAGGATGATTGCGATACACGTGCGATAAGCGCCTGTTTCGCATCTCTTCGCACGTATCGAAGAACGGAGTATGCGGGCTGTGATCACGTCCCGCATTTTCTGTCGGCGTATAGCAATAGGATATCCGTGGAAAAGGGAGGTCATCGTGTGGCAGAATATCAGACAACATCCGGTGCATCACTGGAAGTGCCCTATAGTTTGGAAGTAGAACAGACCGTACTCGGGGCGATATTGATTGATGAAATGGCGGCGGCGGTGGCGATGGAGCAGCTGAAACCCGAAAGCTTTTATCGGGAGCAGCATCAGGTGCTATTCCGCATTATGATGCGGATGGGTTCGGTCGGTGAAAAGATTGATGTCATCACCGTGCTGAATGAAGCGGTCGCACAAGGGGTGTTTGAGACTTCAGCAGAGGGGCGCAATTATCTGGCGGCACTCGTCAATATGGTACCGTCTACCGAAAATATAGAAAGCTATTGCGCCATTCTATTGGAAAAATATTACGCCCGCTGTCTGGCTTCGGTGGCACGGGATATTTTACAGCAGATCCAGTCTGGGGAACAGGATGCCCAGTTGCTGCTGGATGCCGCCGAGCAGAAGATCTTTGATATCCGCCAGGGCAGAGACATCCAGGGACTTGTGAAAATCGGCGATGCCATCTGTGAGGCATATGACCGGATCGGCAAGATTTCCGGGCCGGATAAGGAGAAGTACCTCGGGGCTAAGACGGGCTTTACCTATCTCGACAATGTGACATCGGGGTTGAATAAATCGGATCTCATCCTGATCGCCGCCCGACCGGGTATGGGAAAGACTTCGTTTGCCATGAACATTGCAACCCATGTGGCACGGAAAAAGGATCGGGAAGTGGCAATTTTTTCCCTCGAAATGTCAAAGGAACAGCTTGCCACCCGTATGCTCTCCACCGAGGCACTGGTAGACTCCAATAAGCTGCGTAACGGACGCATCGACAGTGAGGACTGGGTACGTCTCGCCTCCAGTGCCGGGCTGCTCAGCAATATGCCGATGTATATCGATGATACTGCCAGCATTACCGTGCAGCAGATTAAGGCGAAGCTGCGTCGGCTCAAGAAACTGGGACTGGTGGTCATCGATTATCTCCAGTTGATGGGCACAACGCTGCGTACCGACAACCGGGTGCTGATCATCTCCGAAATCACCCGTCAGTTGAAGGTGATGGCAAAGGAATTGGATGTGCCAGTCATCGTGCTGTCACAGCTGTCCCGTGGGCCGGAGTCCCGAACGGATAAACGTCCCATGCTGTCCGACCTGCGTGAATCCGGGTCGATTGAGCAGGATGCGGATATTGTCATGTTTCTGTATCGAGATGCGTACTATAATAAGGACAGTCCCACGCCTAATGTGTCAGAGTGCATTGTGGCAAAGAACCGCCACGGCGAAACGGGCACCGTGAACCTGACATGGGATGGCCAGTTCACCCGGTTCTCGAATGCGGAGATGCGTCATGAGGGATGAGAACGTGGGCACGCGGGCGGTTTTTCGCCAGGTTGCCCATCAATTGGCAACCTTGACCGCGGTGCAGGCGGGCGATACGGTCTGTGCGGCGCTCTCCGGTGGAGCAGACAGTGTCTTTTTGCTGCGCTGTCTGCTCTTTTGTCGAGAGACGCTGGGCATTTCGGTGACAGCGGCGCATATCAATCACCACCTCCGGGGCGAGGAGAGTGATCGGGATGCTGCGTTTTGCCGCCAACTCTGCGAGACCTGGGCGGTGCCGCTGACGGTCGTGGATGTGGATGTGCGTGCCTATGCCGCTGCCCATCGCTGTTCAGAGGAACTGGCGGCGCGAAACTGCCGCTATGCGGCATTGGATGCCGTCCCGGCGCAGTGGGTCGCCACTGCACATACCGCCTCCGACAACTTGGAAACATTCCTCCATCGGCTGGTGCGGGGCGCCTCGCTCCACGGGCTGACGGCGATTCCGCCTGTCAATGGTCGCTATGTGCGCCCGATGCTCGATATCACCCGGCAGCAGGTGGAGGATTGCCTTTCGCAGCTGGCGCAGCCCTATGTCGAGGACAGCACCAATGCCGCCGACATCTATACCCGCAATCGGATCCGCCATCAGCTGGTGCCAGTGCTGCGGGCACTCAATCCTGCCATCGAACGCACAGCGGGCGGTCTGATTCGCAGCCTGTGTCGGGATGCGGCGTTTCTGGAGACACAGACTGACCAGGCGTATGCGGCGTGCCACACAGCCTCCCATACGCTCACAGGGCTGGATCGGCTGGCACCGGCGCTTCGGATGCGTTGTATGGCACGGCTTTTGGAAGAAGCCCATGTCTCTGTCGAAGCCCGGCTTTTGGAACAGCTGGAACGGCTGCGCACGTCCGGCGGACGGTGGCAGCTTCCGGGCGGGTCGTATGCCGTGTGGCAGAGCGGCAATCTGAAAATCCAGCCGATGATGAAATCACCTGCGCCTGTGGCGGAAAAGGTACGGCTGAAACTGGGGAAAAATGTGCTGTTCCCAGGTTTTTTTCTCGAAGCCACCGACTTTTCGCGGGAAACGGCACAGAAAATTGTAAATGTTCATGAAAAATTTGCAAATTGCTGTGTGGATTGTGATAAAATAAAAGGAGCCATCTTTCTGCGGGGCAAGAGACCGGGGGATCGGGTGCGGCTGGCAGGCAGAAACTGTACTTCGGTAGTGAAAAAAGTGGTGCAGGAAAAGCTGCCGCCCGATCGCCGCAAGACAGCCCATCTGGCAGAAGATGCAGAAGGGATTTTCTATGTAGAAGGTGCAGGCGTGGCACAGCGTGTTGCTCCCGACGAGGGGACGACGCATATGCTGATGCTGCGTGTGTATGCGGATGCAGAAAAGGAAAAGGAGTCCGAACCATGGGAGAAAAATGGGATGCCCATGTGACACAGGTGCTGTACACCCAACAGCAGATTCAAAAGCGAGTGGCAGAAATGGGGGTAGTTCTTTCGACGGCATACGCCGGGAAAAATCCCCTTATGGTCTGCGTGTTGAAAGGTGCCTGCGTGTTCTACACCGACTTGCTCCGCCACTGTACCATTCCACTGGAGATGGATTTTATGCGCGTCTCCAGTTATGGAGATGGAACAGAAACGTCGGGGACGGTGCAGTTTTTGGTGCCGCTTTCCCGTGCAATTACGGGGCGTCATGTGCTGTTGGTGGAGGATATCCTGGACACGGGGACTACGCTGCACGCGGTGCTGCCCACGCTCGAGGCGCAGAAGCCTGCTTCGCTGGCGGTGTGCGCATTGCTCGAAAAACCCGCCCGCCGGCGGTATCCGGTGCCGATGGCCTGTTGTGGGTTTTCTATCCCCGATGTGTTTGTCGTTGGCTATGGACTGGATTATGCGGAGCAATACCGGAATCTTCCGTATATTGGGATATATACGCCGGAAAAAAAGGACAGCGAACAGTGCATATGTGTTAACCCTTAGCGTTTGTTTCGCATTTCTCCGCACGCCAAGGTGCGAAACAGGCGCTTAGAAATGAAAGATTCAAAGGGAGAATGAGAGATGCTGCATTTTGCGCTTTGATTCAGTGGTTCCCGAATATGAATCCTTTAAATGGAATAGGAATGGAGTGAATGTGAGTTGACACCCAAAAAAGGTCGTGGGATTGGCGCATATTTGATTATTGCGGTACTGCTGGTGGCGGCATTGATATTTTTGCTGCCCAACCTGCGGGGCAATGTGCGCACGCCGACATATTCCGAGATCCTCGCGTATTTTGACGAAGAGGCCGTAGCGGCATACACCCTGGATTTAGGATCCGGGGCGTTGGAAATGGTGCTGGAGAACGGAGAAGAGATCTCGTACGAAGTGCCAAACGTGCAGATTTTCCTGGACGATACGGAAAGCTATCGGACGCAGTATAACCGCACGCATACCGAGCCGCTGGAAGTGGATTATTATAAGGTGCGGGATACAAGCTGGCTTTTGACGATGATTCCCACGCTGATTCTGGTGGTATTGATGATCTGCCTGTTTGTGTTTATGATGCGCCAGGCAGGCGGCGGCGGGAAGTATACTTCCTTTGGCAAAGCCAACATCAAGAATCAGGCCAATACCCGAAAGGCAACGTTTGCCGATGTGGCGGGTGCCGATGAGGAAAAGCATGAGTTGGAAGAAATCGTGGATTTCTTAAAGAATCCACGGAAATATGCCGAGCTCGGCGCACGTATTCCAAAGGGCGTGCTGCTGATGGGGCCGCCCGGTACAGGTAAGACCCTGTTGGCACGTGCCGTGGCAGGCGAAGCAGGCTGTCCGTTCTTCTCCATCTCCGGTTCGGATTTTGTGGAGATGTTCGTGGGCGTGGGCGCCTCCCGTGTTCGGGATCTGTTCGACCAGGCGAAGAAGAATTCGCCTTCCATCATCTTCATTGATGAGATTGACGCCGTAGGACGTCACCGGGGCACCGGTATCGGCGGCGGCCATGATGAACGCGAACAGACGCTCAACCAGCTGCTCGTAGAGATGGACGGCTTTACGGGCAAGGACAATGTGATTGTCATTGCTGCCACCAACCGACGGGATATTCTGGATCCGGCGCTTTTGCGGCCGGGACGGTTTGACCGCCAGATCGTGGTGGGCTATCCCGATGTGCAGGGGAGAAAGGCCATTTTGCAGGTGCACACGCAGAGCAAGAGCGTTGCGGCGGATGTGAATTTGGACACCATTGCCCGTTCGACGGTGGGCTTTACGGGGGCGGATCTGGAGAACCTCGTGAATGAAGCGTGCCTGCTGGCTGCCCGGAAAAACAAAAAGGCGATTACGATGGAGGAGATTCAAGAGGCCACCATCAAGGTGATTGCGGGACCGGAGAAACGATCGCACAAGGTGACGGAGAAGGAAAAGCGTCTCACTGCCTTCCACGAGGCAGGGCACGCCGTGTGTACGTACTACTGCGATCATCAGGATAAAGTGCATCAGGTGTCCATCATCCCCCGTGGGATGGCGGGCGGCTATACGATGTCGCTGCCAGAACAGGATAAGAGCTTTGTCTCTAAAAAGGAGATGGAGGAGAATATTATCACGCTGCTCGGCGGTCGTGTGGCGGAACAGCTGGTGCTGGACGATATTTCGACCGGGGCTTCGAACGACCTGGAACGGGCGACAAAGACGGCACGCAGTATGGTGACCCGCTATGGTTTCAGCGAAAAAATGGGGCCGGTGGTCTATGGCAACGACCAGAACGAAATCTTTTTGGGAAAAGATCTCGGTTCTACCCGAGACTATTCCGACCGGGTTGCCGGGGAGATCGATGACGAGGTGCGCCATATCATCGAGGCGGCTTATGACAAGGCCACGGATATTTTGCAGCAGCATATGGATCAGTTGGAAAGGCTGGCAAAGTATCTGATCATCCATGAGAAGATCGAGCGCGAAGACTTTGAGAAGCTGATGGCAGGCGAGATGGATGCGTCGATGTGGGAAGTCCCCTCGGAAGAGACGACGCTTTCGGCGGCAGATGCAGAAGCGTCCGAGACGGCGCAGATAGCGCAGACCGGTGAGACAGATGCGGGGGATGAAACAGAAACGCCATCTGTATAAGAACCTGCTTGTATAAAACGCGCCATCCAATGCGCAGATGGCGTACGCCCGAAGGAAGTGCCCTTGGGGTACAAAGTCGCTAGGCAGTCTTTGTGCGGTATTGCCATAACAATAGGAGGTCAGGGACGTCGGGAATCCCCCGTCTCTGACCTCTGTTTTTGTTTTCACCGGGATTGGTGGGAACGGTTTCGCTTCTTTGTGCTTTGTGGGATTTTGGGAGAGTTGACAACACGGGCAGAAGTTTGGTATAATAGGGCATATGCATATTGCGGCAGCACCGTGTCAAGCGGGTGGGTGACTTTTGTGCGGTGTTGCCTGAAATTTTTCGAAAGAGGCGTGTATCATGCAACAGATTCAGAGCTTTACCATCAATCATGATTTTTTACAGCCGGGGATGTATATCTCTCGGGTAGACGGCGATGTGGTGACCTATGACATCCGGATGAAAACTCCGAACAATCCAGAGAATGACTATTTAGAGGACAAGGCATTGCATACCTTTGAGCATCTCTTTGCCACCTATGTGCGCAATACGCCGCTTTCGGCGGGTGTGGTGTATGTGGGGCCGATGGGATGCCGTACAGGCTTTTACTTTTTGACCCGCGATTCGATCTCCGGGGCGGATGCCATCCGGCTCGTACAGGAGACATTGCAGTTCATCCGAGACTTTTCCGGGGAAATCCCCGGCGGTACCCGCCAGGCGTGCGGCAACTATCGGGCGCATGATTTGGCTGGCGCAAAGCAGCTTGCGGCAGAAATGCAGCCGGTGCTGGCGAACTGGACAGCGCCACAGCTGAACTATCCTGCACAGGTGCTGACCGGAATAGACGCTGTCTGAGCACCTGTCTGCTGTCCCTTGTAAAGACAGGTTCTGAAACAGATGCGCCTATAGCGTGGGGGACTGGTGTGCAGCAAGCGGCGTTTGCGTGCGGATAGGCTGTGCAAAAACAGCGGACATAAAGGACGTATTATCACCAAATTTTCATCTGAAATGCGTATGTCTGACAAAAACATATGGTATACTTTTGCCCATAGGGAATCCTTGAGGCAACATGCGCTGGGTATGAAACAGGCGCTTAGGAAAGGAGAACGCCGATGGAAGAAAGAAAAAAGCCGAAAAAACCCTTGATATCCTATTGGATTATTGCCTTGTGCCTCTTTTTGGTGTTACAGGCATTCGTCTTTCCCAATCTGTTCAGCAGTCGCGTGGAGGAGGTCAGCTATGACCAGTTCATTCAGATGGCAGAAGAACAGGAAATCAGCGAAGTGCAGATTGAATCCAACCAGATTACATTCACCGATCAAGCGGGACGGGTATACTGCACCGGTGCATTGAACGACCCGGATCTGATCGAACGGTTGGACAACTCTGGTGCAAAGTTCCAGTCAGAAATTGAGACTGGTACCAATCCGCTGTTGTACATTCTGATCAGTTATGTTTTGCCGATCGCCTTGATATTCTTGGTGTTCCACTTCTTTAATAAGAAGATGACCCAGCGCATGGGCGGCGACGGCGGCAGCATGATGTTTGGCATGGGAAAGAGTAACGCCAAGGTCTATGTCAAGTCCACAACGGGCATTAAGTTTCAGGATGTGGCAGGCGAAGAGGAAGCCAAGGAACTGCTGGAAGAAATTGTCGATTTCCTCCATCGTCCAGACCGCTATAAGGAGATTGGTGCCTCGATGCCAAAAGGTGCCTTGCTGGTGGGTCCCCCCGGCACCGGTAAGACGCTCTTGGCAAAGGCGGTGGCTGGCGAGGCGAATGTGCCGTTTTTCTCCATCTCCGGTTCGGAGTTTGTGGAGATGTTCGTGGGCATGGGTGCGGCAAAAGTGCGCGACCTGTTCAAACAGGCCAACGAAAAGGCGCCGTGTATCGTCTTTATCGATGAGATCGACACCATCGGGAAAAAACGTGATGGCGGTCAGTTCGGTGGCAACGATGAACGGGAACAGACGTTGAACCAGCTGTTGACGGAAATGGATGGATTCGATGGCTCTAAGGGCGTGGTCATTCTGGCGGCAACCAACCGGCCGGAATCGCTCGACCCAGCGCTGTTGCGGCCGGGTCGGTTTGACCGCCGTATCCCGGTGGAACTGCCCGACCTACAGGGTAGAATTGACATCCTAAAAGTGCACGCCAAGAAGATCAAACTCTCCGGAAATGTGGATTTCTCTGCCATTGCCCGTGCCGCTGCTGGTGCCTCTGGGGCAGAACTTGCGAACATCATCAATGAGGCGGCGCTGCGTGCCGTGCGGCTGGGCAGAACCTGTGCCACACAAGAGGATCTGATGGAGAGCGTGGAAGTGGTCATCGCAGGGTACCAGAAGAAAAATCGGGTACTTTCGAACAAGGAAAAGCTGACGGTCTCCTATCATGAGGTGGGACACGCCCTTGTGGCAGCGATGCAGTCCCAGTCCGCGCCTGTGCAGAAGATTACCATCATTCCCCGCACGTCCGGTGCGCTCGGCTATACCATGCAGGTGGAAGAGGGCGAGCACTTCCTGATGACAAAGACGGAACTGGAGAATAAGATCGCCACACTCACCGGCGGAAGAGCTGCGGAAGAGCTGGTGTTCCACGACGTCACCACGGGTGCTTCGAATGATATCGAGCAGGCCACGAAGCTGGCTCGCGCGATGGTCAGCCGTTTTGGGATGAGCGAGGAGTTCGGCATGGTGGCGATGGAGACGGTGCAGGGTCAGTATCTCGGCGGCGATGCCAGCCTGGCTTGCTCCATGGAGACGCAGACACGAATCGATAAGAAAGTATCGGAAATCATTCAAACGCAGTATGCCCGCGCCATGCAGATCTTGGAGGCGCACACGGGCAAGCTGCACGAAATCGCCAAATATCTCTACGAACACGAGACGATTACCGGCGAGGAGTTTATGCAGATTCTGAATCGTCCGATGATTACTTCCAACGATGCACCCGCATGATTGGGATGCAGTGCTGCGCGGAAGGATAAAAACAGCATAGAATGAGACCGGCTGCCGTAACAGACGCATATACGGCGGCCGGTCTTTGTTAAAAGGCAACACAATATAAAGCGCACCGGATGGCTTTGTATCGTGTTGCCTTTATGTGTTCCCCTAGGGCAACACCGCACAAAGAGTGCCTGACGGCTTTGCGCAGGGTTCCCCTAGCTATACGATTTGCACCTCATATCGTGTCAGCCAGTCGTTGAGTTGGAGCAGGTATGCCATGATCTGGGGGCGCGTCATCAACTGGCCGTACCACTGTACGGATGTCTCGTCTGTGAGCAGGTGTTCTACCATGTCATGCCGCACCAGCTGGAACAGCGGCGCTCCGGGATCTTCTGCCACCTCGGTAAGCATCTGGGCAACGGTGCGGAGATAGTCGGGGTGATGCGTCTTGGGATACGGGCTTTTTTTGCGCCAGAGTACCTCCGGCGGCAGATAGTTTTGCATCGCTGTGCGCAGCAGTCCCTTCTCATAGCCGTTCCAGTCCTTATAGTCCCATGGGACATTGTACAGGTATTCGGCAATGCGGTAGTCGCAGAAAGGCACCCGCACTTCCAGTCCGCTGTACATACTCATGCGGTCTTTTCGGTCGAGGAGTGTCTGCATGAACCAGTCCAGATTCAGTTTCATCATCTCTCGCATCCGGGATTCCAGCGGCGACTCGCCCGGCAGCTTTTCCGCCGAGGCGATGGTCTTTTCATAGGCAGACTGTACATACCCCTGCGGGTCGATCTTCTGCAAAAAGGCAGGCTGGAGAAATTGTGCCCGATAGGCGGTGCTCTGTGCCCAGGGGAATCCGTTTACTTGTCGTACCTCCGGATCCCGGTACCAGGGATAGCCGCCGAACAGCTCGTCGGCGCATTCGCCGGAGAGCGCCACCGTCACTTCCTTCCGGATCTCCCGGCAGAACAGCAGCAGAGAACTGTCTACATCCACCATGCCCGGTAGATCCCGTGCGGATACCGCCTCGTATAACGCTGCCGCCAATGCTGGGGTGTCCAGTACCGTCCAGTGATGCATACTCCCCAGATATCGCTCCATGCAGCGAATATATACCGGGTCGCTGGTGGGCTGGAAGTGGCTCTTTTGGAAGTATCGCTCGTTGTCCCGATAGTCCACCGAAAAAGTGTGCAGCGGCTTGCCTGTACGCGCCATCGCCTCGCTCGCAAGCGAGGACAATAGACTCGAATCCAGTCCGCCGGATAGGAACGTCCCCAGCGGTACATCGGAAACCAGCTGGCGCTGTACCGCATCCGTCACCAGTTCTCGCACATGTGCCGCAGTCTCCTCGAAAGAGGCGCGGTGCTTGGCGGCGTGCAGCGCCCAGTATGGTGCCAGCCGCAGCGTGCCCTGCATAAAATAGCCGCTGTGCGCCGGCTTGACTTCCCGCACCGTGCGAAATACGCCAAAGCCCGGCGTGCGCCCCGGCCCCAATAGCAACAGTTCTGCTACACCTGTTTCATCAATCTCGTGCGGCACCGCTGGGTGCTGGAGCAGTGCTTTTATTTCGGAGCCGAATACCAGCCCGCCCGGGATCTCCGCATAAAACAGGGGCTTTACGCCGATTCTGTCTCGCGCCAGAAACAGCCGCTTGGCTCGATGTTCCCAGATGGCAAAGGCGAAGATCCCGTTGCACTGTTCTACGCACTTCGGCCCCCAGTGGACATAGGATTGCAGGAGCACTTCTGTGTCACAGTGGGTTTGAAAAACCGTGCCGGCCTGTTCCAGCTGCCGGCGTAGTTCCGGCGTGTTGTACAGCTCTCCGTTATAGACGATGGTGTATGTCTCTCCGCCTGCCGTCACTTCCATGGGCTGCTGTCCTTTTTCGGGGTCGATGACCGCCAGCCGTGTGTGCGCAAAGGCGCAATGTTCCGAGAGGAAGATGCCCTCCTGGTCCGGCCCCCGCCGTTGTAAAACGGCCTGCATCTTTCGCAAAAGCGGTTCCTGCTGTCGCAAATCTTGTTCAAAGTGTACCATACCTGTGATACCACACATAATCGTTTGCCTCCCTCCGTTTCTGTGGTTATCTTATGCAGATGCTTTGCTGTTCTTGCAGATTTTTGAAAAAAATTTGTAAATGCCCCTTGACAAACAGGAGATAGTGTGTTATACTGTATGTGTTGTATAACGAATGCAACACATGAAGCGGTTGAATCATGCGATCCATAGGGACTTCTCTGCCACTGCCGCTTCTTTTTCCAGAGAAACATTGCAAAAGAACCTGCGCTTATGGCAACAGGTTCTATCATCAAAAAAGGAGGTCTGCCATGTTTCAGATTGACCCTATGTCACGGGTGCCGGTGTATGAACAACTGATGGAACAGGTCGAGCGATTTATTTCTATGGATGTGCTGACACCGGGCAGTCAGATTCCCTCGGTGCGTCAAGTCTCGGTTCAGAACTCGATGAATCCACGGACGACATTAAAGGCCTATACGGAGCTGGACGCCCGGGGACTGATCCAGGCGGTGCCCGGGAAGGGCTACTTTGTCTGCGCCGACGCCAAGGAAAAGCTGCGGGAGAAAGGACGGAAGAAAATGCAGGATTTACAGGCACTTATCACCGAGTTGGTGCTGGCGGGCATCAGTCGGGCGGAAATCGAAGGCTGCATCCAGGCGGCACTGGCTGCGGCGGAAAAGGAGGGAAAACAGCAATGATTGAAGTGACACAGCTGACAAAGCATTTTGCAGAATTCACCGCCCTGGAAAAGGTCACCTGCCAGATTGGGGCAGGCTGTATCTATGGTATGGTCGGTTCGAATGGTGCCGGGAAGTCTACGTTCCTGCGGGTGCTGGCGGGCATCTACCAGGCGGATGGCGGCACGGTGCAGATTGATGGGGCGCCGGTGTGGGAAAATCCCGCTGTCAAGGCGAAGATCGCCTTTGTACCGGATGAGCTCTATTTTCCAACGGGTGCGAATTTGAACCGGATGGTGAAAATTTATCAAAACCTCTATCCACGGTTTGATGCGGCGCATTTTGAGACGCTGTGTGACAAACTGCAATTGCCCCGGAAAAAATCGCTCAGCCAGTTTTCGAAAGGGATGCGGCGGCAGGCGGCCACCATTCTGGCGCTGGCGTGCCACCCGAAATATCTCTTCTTTGATGAGACATTCGACGGGTTGGATCCGGTGATGCGCAGCTTTGTGAAAAAACTGATCTGCGATGAGGTGCTGGAACGGGGGACTTCGGCGATTATTACCTCCCACTCGCTCCGGGAACTCGAGGATATCTGTGACCAGCTGGCACTGCTCCACAAGGGTGGTCTGGTGCTGGAGAGTGATATTGAAAACCTGCGCACGTCCCAGTTCAAGGTGCAGATTGCCTTTTCGGAGGACTATGACCAGTCGAAGTTTGAGGGCATTGCCATCTCGCACTTTGAGAAAAGCGGCAGTGTGGCGAATATGATCGTCAGCGGCGAGCGAGCGGAAATTGTCCAGCAATTGCAGGCGATGCATCCGCTGTTATTGGATGTGCTGCCGCTGTCGCTGGAAGAAGTCTTTACTTATGAGATGGAGACGCTGGGCTATACGTTCCATATCGATGGGATGCAGGAGGGCGAATCGTATGCGTGATTTGGAAAAACATACCCTGTATGGCAGGGTGTATGAAAAACAGAAGGCACGCCGCCAGTTTTGGGCATCTGTGGGTGTTCTGCTGCTGGTGGTTGGATTGGGCGTGCTGTGCGTCTATACCTATGTACAGATGAGGGGAGGATGTTTCCAATGAAACAGAAAGAATCGATTTTTTCCTGGCGGCTGATTCGAGAGGGTTTCCGCCAGTGCCAGATGATCGGGATCTTGTTTATGATCGCTACGTTGCTGGGTGCGATTTTTGTACCGGTGTCTACCTATATCAGCAGCGTAGAGTCGATGCAGTGGTCGACTGGCTGGAGCCGCACTGTACTCAACGGGCTGGAGCTGAATCCGGCGCTGTTGCTGGTTCTCTGCATGGCGCCGCTGATGACGCTGGTGCTGTTCCACTTTTTGGACAGCCGGGCGGCATCGGATATTTACCACGCACTGCCTCATAAGCGCAGTACACTCTTTTGCAGCTATGCGCTCGCCATTGTGATGTGGGTGGTGGTCGTGCTGGCGGTGAACACGGCGGTCAGTCTGCTGATTACGCTGTGCATCCGGGACCATGTCATTGTGCTATATCCGACGGTGGGCGCGTTTGCCCTGACGGTCGGGCTGATTGCCCTGCTGGCGATGGCGGGCGTGCTGGTGGCGATGAGCGTGACGGGCACGGTGTTCACCAATGTGCTCGTATCGGTGCTGCTACTGTTTCTGCCCCGGACGCTGATCGAACTTTTCTATAACGGAACAGTATCCAATATGGCATTCTATGTGGCACAGCCCGAGACGTCGGGGTTCTTCCGGAGTGAGAACAATCTGCTCTTTGGACTGCTTACGGCCTTTTTCGGCGGCAGCGGTTTTGGCGATTCGCTGACCGACCCGACGTGGCAGTCGCTGGTGTACACCAGTCTACTGATATTGGTATACCTCGTGCTGGGCGGGGTGTTGTTCTGCCGCCGGCGCAGCGAAGCCGCTGGCCAGTCTGCGCCGAACCGCTGGCTCCAGCACACCTATCGCATTGCCCTGACGATGACGTTCTGTTCCTTTGTGACCATCAGCCTCTACAACGAGCAGGCACTGGGATCGGATTGGATTATGTATGTCTTTTTGTACTGCATCGGCGTGCTGATCTACTGTATCTATGAGTTGATCACCAAGCGGAGCTGGCGGAACCTTGGGAAGGCCATGCCGGGACTTTTGGTGGTGGCCGTGCTGAACGTCGCCGCCTATGGCGGGATGCATCTGGCACAGAACCATATTATTGCCCAGCGTCCAGCGGCACAGGAGATCGAAAGCATTTCCCTAAGCTATGATGCGTCCTATTATACGCCGGACAGCTACCTTCAATTTGGTGACTATGTGGCGATGCAGGCGAGTGGCGTGGAAATCACAGACGCGGATATGATTGCCCTAGTATCCTATTATTTGGATGAGAATATAAAGACTTGGGAAAACGGTGGTGCCAACGGCTATTATAGCAAATATTATAATGGCAATGGCATGGGCTATGGCTATACGGAATATATCGTACAAATTCGAACCGCGCAAAAGACCCTTTGCCGACGGATCTTCCTCCCCAGTAGTGAGCAGAAGACCTGGGCGAACGCATTACAGCAGACGGAGGACTATGTGGCACTCTGGAAAACACTGCCAGAGCCGGTGGAAGGCACGATGACTTCCAGCTTTGGCGACCAGTTCTCGCTGGAGGACACGGCACTGGCGCAGGTCTGGGATTCGTATCAGAAGGAACTGGCAGCGTGTGACTTTGAACCGCTGTACCAGGCCATTACCAACTGGGACGATATCTATGCCGTCATTCAGTATCAGTGCGTCTATGAGGGGAATTCCTATATTCTGAGCTGCCCGATTGTGGCGGAGCTGATGCCCAATACCACACAGCTGTACGCCGAGTCCATACAGGCACAGTACAGCGAAGAAACCGAGACGCTCCCGGATTTTGTGGCACAGTATGCAGAGGAGAATCTGGGACTTTGGATACAGATCATGGACGGACAGAACGATACGCTCGTGGCGGAATATTATCAAGATCCCTATGGCTCACTGCGCCAGGGCACGGAATTGATTGCACAGCTGTACGAGTATCGCCAGCCGGGCGCCATTTCGCCGGATGATACTTATGTCACCATTCAGGCCAACGGCTATGAGCCCGCCGATGCGGATGGTTATCGCAGCGAGAATACAGAGGTGCAGTGCGCACTCTTTGCCCTCGATGCAGATGCCATCGAAGCCCTTCGGACAGAAGCCTTCCTCGGGCTGAACTGGTATTATACGGAGTAAAAAGCGTATCGTAATAGAACCATAAACCGCACGTCTTCGTTTTTCACGGAGACGTGCTTTTTTATGGAATGACTGGCGCATTTTGGTGTAAAATAGCGGTTCGATGAGTTGAAATGTTCCAAAAAAGGGGGGTGGAACTTTTAAAAATAAGAAATGAACAAGAATTGCTTGACAAGTTCTCAAAGCTGTGTTAAAATAATATACGTTGCAGCGCTGGTGTAGCTCAGTTGGTAGAGCAGCTGATTTGTAATCAGCAGGTCGGGGGTTCAAGTCCGTCCACCAGCTCCAATATTCTACAACCTTACATATGTACATGGGGGAGTTCCCGAGTGGCCAAAGGGGGCAGACTGTAAATCTGTTGCTTCTAGCTTCGATGGTTCGAATCCGTCCTCCCCCACCAGTGAGCAGGCAGACTCCTCGGGAGTTTGCCTGTTTTTCGTTTTCATAACGGTGTTGCCGCATATGTATGGCTTGTAGATGCAAGGATACAAGAAACGCAGGAAACACGGATGCCGTCCCGTGTGCGCAGATTGCGCCGCAGACGGGATGGATCTGGGGGTTTCTTCACGGGAAAGAGGAAGCGAAATTATGATACGTGAGGATTTGAGAAATGTTGCCATCATTGCGCACGTAGACCACGGAAAGACTACGCTCGTGGACGAGATGCTGAAACAGGGCGGTGTGTTCCGAGAGAACCAGGCGGTCGCAGAGCGTGTGATGGATTCCAACGACCTAGAGCGAGAGCGCGGGATTACCATTCTGGCGAAGAATACATCTGTGCGCTATGGGGATACGAAGATCAATATCATCGACACCCCCGGCCACGCCGATTTCGGCGGCGAGGTGGAGCGTGTGCTGAGTATGGTGGATGGTGCGATTCTGCTGGTGGATGCCGCAGAAGGCCCGATGCCCCAGACGCGCTTTGTGCTGTCTAAGGCGCTGGAAATGGGGCTGAAAATCATTGTGGTGGTCAACAAGATCGACCGCCCCGATGCCCGGCTGGATGAGATTGCCGATGAGGTGCTGGAGCTGCTGATGGATCTGGACGCCAGCGAGGAGCAGCTCGAAAATACGCCCTTTTTGTATTGCTCCGGGAGAGCCGGTACGGCAAGCTATGCCCCGCATGAAGCCGGTACGGATCTCAAGCCGCTGTTCGACACGATCATGTCCTATATCGACCCGCCGGAGGGGGACGAAACGGCGCCACTCCAGATGCTGATCTCTTCCATCGACTACAACGAATATGTGGGTCGGATTGGCATCGGCAGAATCAGCCGGGGCACCATCCATGTGGGACAGCAGGTGCTGCTCGGCAACTATCACGACCCGGAAAATGCCCGGAAGAATAAAATCGTGTCCCTGCTGCAAATCCAGGGTTTGCAGCGTGTGCCGGCTGAGACGGCTACGGTGGGGGATATCGTTTGGATCAGCGGCATCGAGAACATCTCCATCGGCGATACGGTCTGTGCGCCGGATTGCTTCGAACCGCTGCCGTTTACGAAAATCAGCGAACCCACGGTGGAGATGACCTTTCGCGTCAATGACAGCCCCTTTGCGGGTCAGGATGGGAAGTTCGTCACCTCCCGCCAGCTCCGGGATCGGCTGATGCGGGAACTGCTCCGGGACGTATCCTTGCGGGTGACCGAGACAGACAGCACCGATGCCTTTCAGGTGGCAGGACGGGGCGAGATGCACCTGTCGATTTTGATTGAGAATATGCGCCGCGAAGGGTATGAACTGGGCGTGTCTACACCGCGGGTGCTGTATCGGGAAATTGATGGAAAACGGTATGAACCGGTGGAAGAACTGTCCATCGATGTGCCAGAGGACTGCGTCGGCAGTGTGATGGAAAAACTCGGCGCACGGAAAGCGGAACTCCAGGATATGCATCCCCAGGGCACCCGTACCCGCCTGACCTTCCTCATTCCCTCTCGAGGCCTGTTCGGCTATAAGAGTGAATTCCTCACCGATACCAAGGGCGAGGGCATTATGAGTAGTGTGTTTCACGAGTACCAGCCCTATAAAGGCGATATTCCTCGGCGCAACACCGGCTCACTGATCTCCTTCGAGACGGGGGAGGCCGTCACCTATGGGCTGTATAATGCCCAGGAACGTGGGGCGTTGTTCATCGGGGCGGGTGTGCCGGTGTATGAGGGCATGGTAGTCGGCGCCTCGCCCAAGGCAGAGGATCTGGTGGTGAATGTGTGCAAGCGCAAGCATCTGACCAATACCCGCGCCAGCGGCAGTGACGATGCCCTGCGTCTGGTGCCGCCGAGAAATCTCAGCCTGGAGGACTGTTTAGAGTTTCTGGCAGACGACGAACTGCTGGAGGTTACCCCCAAGACACTGCGTATCCGTAAGCAGATTTTGAGCAATCAACAGCGTGCCAAAATGCGGGGCAAGATTCGATAAGGCGCATCCATATGGGTTTGCATACCATAGATGTGCGGATTTTCGAGACGCTTTCGCACAAGCTGTAAGGCAGAGAGCCGCAGGCAAGCTTTGTGCGCTGTACGACAGAGAGGAACGAATTATGATGAAATACCATTGGAAAAAAGCCCTTTGGGCAGCCCTTTTGACCGCCGCCTTTGTGGTGAGCGCCGTGGGGTGCAGCGGCCAGACGGAGACTGAAAGCACCGACAGCCTTGTCGATACCACCAGCGAAGCGGCGGTCGATGCGGCGGTGGACGGCGAAAGCAATACAGAACCAGAAGCGTCCGTGTTCCAGTATGAAGTGAACGAAGATGGCACGATTTCTATCACCGGCTATCAGGGGACAGAGACGGCGCTGGATATCCCGGCAACGGTGGATAATTATGTGGTGTCTGCCATCGCCAACCACGCGTTTGAAGCGAACTGGGATTTGACGAGCGTGACGCTCCCGAATGGCTTGGCACGCATCGAGGAAGGCGCCTTTATGGACTGCGGGATGTTGACGACGGTGCAAATTCCGGATACCGTTTCGCAGATCGACCGGGCGGCGTTTGCGGGCTGTTCGTCGCTGACCGCCATCACGCTCCCAGAGACGGTGACCGCTGTGCAGGAAGAGGCGTTCACCGGGTGCGCCAGCCTAATGGAATTGACGGTGTGCAATCCATCGCTGGAATATGCGCGCTGGGGATTGGTGGAAGGCGCCGAGCCGCTGGCGGTGACGATCGTCTGCCCGGCCGGGTCGGCGATCGAGAGCTGGGCGCAGGAAAACGGCATCGCCACCCAGACGTTGGCGTAAGTGCGCACCCATCAGAAAGGAAATGTTTGTATGCATACACGGATTCGAAGCGTTTTGACGGGGGGATTTACGATAGGGGTACTGCTGTCGCTCTGCGGATGCGACAGAGATACAACATCCAGCCAGACTTCGTCATCGGCGGATTCCTATACGGTGACGGAATCCGACCCGGCGGCGATGGACTATACGCTGACCTATGACAGCGAGACCATCCCAGCGGGGGCGGCACAGGCCATTGCGCAGTATTTCTACGCCATTGAGACGCAGAATTATGACTTGTATGTACAGCAGATCAACGAGGTGTATCAGACCTATCTGTCGTCCCTGTCGGAAACGGATGGAGCCCGTGTGAGCCTGGAAACGGGGCTGGAACAGTGCCATCAAATGCTGGTGAGCTATGCCGGCACGGACGATTTCACCATTACCGCTTTGGAGATGATCCCGGCGCAGTCGCTGGCAGAAGAGGCGGGAGTGGATGAGGATTTCGTGGAGACCTATATGGACGTGTTCGTGGAGCTCTTCGGCGAATCATTTGCCACCGACCTGGAAGCACAGAGCGATGCCTTGTATGATATCGCGGTGACGATGCAGGGCGTGGATGCCGACGGCAACGAAATCACCTTGCTGGAAGAAAGCGAAATTATGGTCGTTTGCAGTGGCGAAACCTATACGATTTTGGGGTGATTGCGCGATGATACGCTTCATAATACTTCTGCAGTTTTTCCTAATCGCGGTGGCACTGATCGTGGTGTCCGTTGTGGTACGGCGCCGGATGACAATGGGCTGTACGGTGCCGGTCGAGGCGGTGGTGGAACGGTATTCGAGTCACCACGATTACGCTCGAGGGGGCAAGAACCGAACGAGTATATATGGCTTTGATTACGGCGGCGTACACTATACGGTGCCCGCTAGAACCCGCATCCAAAACGGGAACATCGGCAGCCGGCACACGCTCTTCATCGACCCGAACCAGCCCCAGAACCACTATCGGAAAGTGGATTTGCGATTTCCGTTGCTCTTGCGGCTGACGGGCATCTATGTGTTTTGCATAGCGGCGTTCTTTGCTGTGCAGATCCTGTTCTCATAGAGAACACGCGCTAGATGCTGCTGGATCGGCTGTGCGCGCGGGGCTGCCTAGGGGCGCCTTTTGGCTCATATGACACCCAGATGCCGCTGCTGTCAAAAAAATGCTTGACATGGTTCCCAAAATATGATATACTAAATGGAGGGAAACACGGATCCGTTTTTGTGTGCAGGTTGCGCCGTTCGGCGTGATGGATTCTGTGGTTCCCTAGCGCACTGCCCATAGCGGCAGTTGCGCACAACTGGGGTATAGCCAAGTGGTAAGGCAACGGACTTTGACTCCGTCATTCCGCTGGTTCGAATCCAGCTACTCCAACCAAGTTTACCTATACCTCCTTTATAGCATAGCGCTTTTTTTCGGTGCTTTTGTAGGGCAAGCGTTGACCGGAGGTGAATAAAGCGCGAAAAAGGTCCGTCACGATGTGGCGGATTTTTTTCGTGTCTCCGCCCGGCGCGGCTTACGCTTAGAACCTGTTTTTGCATCTCTCCGCACGCCTAGATATGAAACAAGCGCTTAGAACCTATCTTCACAAGAGCCACGAGCAGATGCCCAAACGCTGCCGGGACATCTGGTGCAGATAGGTTCTTATTGCATCCGATAGTTGCGCGCCTCTCCGTGGCGAATCTGGATCACGAATCCGCCGCAGCGTTCCCGAATGCGTCCGGCAATTGCCCCGTCGAGCTGAAACAGCGGGCGAAGAAGTACCTCGCTGGAGAGAATCAGGGGCTTTTTTCGGATATAGCGTTCGTTGATGATTTCAAAAGCGAGGTTGATTTCTTTTCGCAGCTCTCCGTCCAGTCGGGTTTGGCGATACGGCTCGTTTGGGGCCGTCTGGATCGCCGCGTTTTTCAGGAAATCGTCGATGTACAGCACATCACACGCCGCCATCTCCGCCAGCTTTTGATCCCGTGTTTCAAACCGCTGCATCTCCCGGCACAGCGACCGCCACATTTCGTACCGGACGGAAACGCCGCGCTGTAACAATGCGCCGCAGACCGCTGTACACAGGTGTGTTTTCCCGGTTCCGGACTGCCCCGCGAGATACAGCCACCGCCCGTCTTGCTTGTCTACATAGTGCATCGCGGCATCTCTTGCCCGTTCCTGCCATGGTTCGGTACAGCGGTAGCTGTCAAACGTCATGCGATCCAGCGCGTCTGAAAGCCCGGATTGGTGCATATTCTTTCGGTTTCGCCGGATCTTCATACAGGCGCACTCCTTGTGGAGCTGATAGCCGTCCTCGAGTACAGCGATATACCCTCGATTTTTGCACGCCTTGCAGTCATAGCCCGTGAGATGCCCTTCTATGGCATTGTACCAGTCGCATTGCAGCTGGTCAAAGTCCGCAGGGTCTATCGGCTCTATCGCGGCGGCGGCCTGCTCAAATGATGCCTTCATCCAGGACGGCAGGTATGCTGGGAATGGTGTCGTTTGTGCCATGTGTATTGCCTCCTTCTGTGGGGGTGTGGTCGTCATATTTGCCCTCTAAAATCTTGTCAAAGTTGCCCTCGCACATCATCCAGTCGAAATCCGCCGACCAGTTTCGAGGGTTTCCGCCCTTTAGGAAACGACTGGCTTGTGCGTGTTCAAATACAAGCCGGAAATCGGCCTGTGGATGCACCCTTGCCCTGGCACGGATGGCTTTTTTTCGTTTTTCCGACAGCCCCCGAAGCTTTGGATAGCTGGTACAGATGCTGTGATACAGGTCGATGATTGGCTGACAGTCGTCCGCCGCCGGTGCCGAAGCCGTTTCCCCTATCGCTTCAACGGGAGGCGGCGTATGCGTATGGCCATGTGCGCCCTCTTCGCCATCTCCCTGCCCATCTTCCGTGCGGCTGCCTTCAGGCGTCTGGCGCATGGGATCTGTCGTTGTATGCTCTATACTCTGATCTCTATTCTCTATACTCTGTTCTCTATACTCTGCATCTACTATGTTACCGTCCTCGGGAAACATTGTGGTCACACGGTTCCCACACACGGGTGCCGCAGGGGTATCATCCGGGGGAACTGTCTCCAAAGCCGCCTCCGCTTCGGCAGCGGCAAGCTTTTTCTTGGCGCGGGAACGGCGCATGATCTCTGCCTTTGGGGTTTCTGCGCCTGTCATTTGTTCCACTTGTGCGAGATACAGCGTTCCGTCCGCCAGTACCTCAATCATGCCCATTTTTTTCAGCAGTTCCATGGCCACGACCACGGTGTCGAAGGTGGTTCGCGTGATTTCTGCCAGGCGCTTTGTGTCATAGGGCACCCGCATTTCGCCGACCTTTCGGATCAGATATCCGTCTGATTCCAGCGATTTTAGGCATAGCTTTATATAGAACAGCACATATTCCGCTCCGTGTTCCTGCTCCTCGAGCCAGCTGATGGCATCGTCATCGAAGAAGTCGTTCTTCAGCTTTAGCCAGTAATATTTTTTCTTTTGTGCCATTTCGTGCCACACGCCTTTCTACCTCTGCCAGATGCAACGCTCCCGTGCCCACTGCGCACGAGACGGCATCCGGCATTTTGTCGATCGGAGAAAAAAGTCCCTCCATAAATAGCCCCGCAGACGGGAAAAGTTGCACGTGCGCGTGCAACTTTCATAGAAAGTTTACAGAAAGAAGGCTGTAAATTTACAGCTGTAGCCCCACAGCAATGCCTGCGGCTTCTGGCAGGGCGGGGAAAGGGGCATCGAAACGTGCAGGGCAGTTGCATAACAGACATTTTGCGCAAAGCATTCCGTGGAAAATGGGACTTGTGCCGGATGCTTTCCGCCGGGCATGGCAATGGCAATACAGAGATAAAACTGTGTAATGTGCATTTGGCGTATGCAGGTTGCCGGCGAAACGTTTTTGGATGTGGACAATCTACGCATTGTATGATATAATGGGGATACAAAATATATAGGACGCTTGCGGATGGGAATTTTATGAGAAAATCGATCCAATTGATCCGGTTGGATGTATAATGGCAAGATTGTACTTTCGCCAGACGCATGACAGGGACGGATTTTCACGCGGATTGGTGGATTTTTGATAAAATGCGCAGTCAGTCTGTCTCAACTTTTTCAATATCTTGACTTTTTTTCGAAAAAGGTGTATAATGAAAAAATACCGTGTAGGAAGGAGAACCGACTGAAACGATATGGGCGTATGTTTTGGCGTCTTGGGGAGAAAAAGCGGCAAAACAGGCGTGGAAGAATCAATGAGACACCAGGGGCGGCAGAAAAGCGCCTGTGCGGTGTCTGACAGGAGGGCAATCGAGCGATGCATAGAGTGTACAATTTCAGTGCCGGCCCGGCGGTGCTGCCGGAAGAAGTGCTGCAGGAGGCAGCTGCGGAGATGTTGGATTACCGGGGGACGGGGATGTCCGTGATGGAGATGAGTCACCGCAGTGCGGCGTTTGAGGAGATCATCCAGACGGCAGAAGCAGATCTGCGTGCCCTGATGGGGATCCCGGACAATTATCAAGTGCTGTTTTTACAGGGCGGTGCGTCTCAGCAGTTTGCGGCCATTCCCATGAACCTGATGCGGCATGGCGTGGCGGATTATATCGTCACCGGCCAGTGGGCGAAGAAGGCATATCAGGAAGCCCAGAAATATGGCAAGGCGGTGAAGATTGCCTCTTCGGAGGACGAGACATTCTCCTATATTCCGGATTGTTCCGACCTGCCCATCGATGAGGCGGCGGATTATGTATATATCTGTGAGAATAATACGATTTATGGCACAAAGTTCCACACGCTGCCGAATACAAAGGGCAAGCCGCTGGTGGCAGATGTGTCCTCGTGCTTCTTGAGCGAGCCGATGGATGTGACGAAATATGCCGTCATTTATGGCGGTGTGCAGAAGAATATCGGTCCGGCGGGTGTGGTCATCGCCATCATCCGGGACGATATGATCCCAGAGACACCGGCGGTGGAAAATACCCCGACCATGCTTGCGTGGAAAACCCAGGCGGACGCCCACTCGCTCTATAACACCCCGCCCTGTTATGGCATCTATATCTGCGGGAAGGTGTTCCAGTGGATCAAGAAGATGGGCGGACTCGAGGCGATGCAGCAGCGCAATATCGCCAAGGCGAAGGTGCTGTATGACTTTTTGGATGAGAGCCGCCTGTTTAAGGGCACTGTGCGCCGGGAGGATCGCTCGCTGATGAACGTGCCGTTTGTGACGGGCGACAAGGCGCTCGATGCCAAGTTTGTCAAGGAAGCGGCCGCTGCGGGCTTTGTGAATCTAAAGGGACACCGCACGGTGGGCGGTATGCGTGCGTCGATCTACAATGCCATGCCCATCGAAGGGGTCGAAAAACTGGTGGAATTTATGCGCAAGTTTGAAGCGGATAACGCTTGAGGAAAGGACAGCATGACCATGTATACCATTCGAACCATGAATCAGATCTCTAAGGCCGGCACAAGCCGCTTTGGAGAAAACTATGCACTCACCGACAATGCCGAAAATCCGGATGCGATTCTGGTGCGCAGCGCCTCGCTCCATGAGATGGCGTTTGGCGAAAATCTGCTCGCCATCGCACGGGCGGGTGCCGGCGTGAACAATATTCCCCTCGACCGGTGCAGTGAAGCGGGCATCTGCGTGTTCAATACGCCGGGTGCCAACGCCAACGCTGTAAAGGAACTGGTGCTGACGGGGCTGCTCCTGTCCTCGCGGCGGATTCCTGAATCGCTGGCGTGGGCGGCGCGGCTCGAAGAAGGGGAACTCTCTGTTGCCAAACAGGTGGAAAAGGGAAAGAGCCAATTCGCCGGCCCCGAAATCCAGGGCAAAACGCTCGGCATCATCGGGCTGGGTGCCATCGGCGCCCTCGTAGCGAATGCCGCCGTCGCCCTGGGGATGCGGGTGGTCGGTACCGACCCATTTTTGTCTGTCGGGGCGGCGTTGCGCCTGGATCCGTCCGTACAGGTGGTCAAGTCGCAGGACAATGTCTTTGCACAGGCAGACTATCTCACCATCCACGTGCCCTATAACAGCGATACAAAGGGCATGATCAACGCCCAGACCCTCGCAAAGATGAAGGATGGCGTGCGGGTGCTCAACTATGCCCGTGGCGAATTGGTCAACGATGCGGATATGCTGGCGGCACTGGAAAGCGGCAAGGTCGCCTATTACTGCACCGACTTTCCGAACGAAACGGTCGTGGGGGCGCCGCACGTGATTGCCACCCCGCATCTGGGCGCCTCGACGCCGGAGAGTGAGGACAACTGCGCCAGCATGGCGGCCGAGGAACTGATGGCATATCTGGAACGGGGCGACATCCGCAACAGCGTGAACCTGCCCAGCGCCCAGTTGGAAACGACCTATACGAAGGTGTGCGTCATCCATAAGAATGTGCCGGCGATGATTTCGGCGATGACCGCTGTCGTGGGCGAGGCCGGTGCGAATATCGAGAATATGCTCAACACCAGCAAGAAGGACTATGCCTATACGATTTTGGATATTGACGGCGTGACCGATGCCATGATCGATGCCCTGCGTGCCATTGACGGTGTACAGCGGGTGCGCGTGATCGAAAAGTAAGACAGGTTCTTATACGCTGCTTATATGCTATATACAAAAGCACGTTTTTCTGTGGAAAGCCGCAGAAGGGCGTGCTTTTTTGCGTGTTGGCAGGGCTGGCTTTGGAAAAGTTGGTGTAGACGAGTAGAAACCCGCTTTTTACGCAGGACGATCACATAATTTTCAACAAAAAATCAGTTGCATTTTTGTGGCTATTATGGTATAATCTATAGTATGTGAGATGAGAGGCAGCACCGCACAAAGATACGGTATTGCCTAGAGCCAAAATCGGCTCTCAGACCAGAAATTCTGTATCGGTGTGCATCCGGGCGGATGAGAACTTGGGCACAAGTTCCAGGGCGGCACCGCAAAGCCGTTAGGCGGTCTTTGTGCGGGGTTGTCCTAGCGGCACCGATGGGAAAGCGAGGCACAGAGGATATGTGTGGAATTGTTGGATATGTGGGCAAACGGGATTGCACAGAGGTACTGATGAACGGCCTTTCAAAGCTGGAATATCGGGGCTATGACTCCGCAGGCATTGCGGTGTTCCAGGACGGAAAGATCGCCGTGGCAAAGTCCAAGGGGCGGCTCAAAGATCTGGAAGAAAAAATGGAACGGTCGGGGCGGCCGGTGGGGCATGTGGGGATTGGCCATACCCGCTGGGCAACGCACGGCGAGCCGTCGGATGTGAATGCGCACCCGCACAGCGGCGGGCGGGTCGCTATCGTCCACAACGGCATCATTGAGAACTATAAGGAACTGAAAGACTATCTGCGTTCAAAAGGCGTGTTGTTCGACAGCGATACGGATACCGAGGTGGTGGCGAAACTGCTCGACTATCGCTATAACGGAAGCCCCATCGAAACGATTTTAGAAACCATTCGGGATTTGGAAGGCTCCTATTCGCTCGGCATCATCTTTGCCGACCATCCGGGTCAGGTGTACGCGGTACGCTGTGAAAGCCCGCTGATTGTGGGCGTGGGTGACGGCGAGAGTTTCATTGCCTCCGATGTCCCGGCGATCATCGAATATACCCGGCAGTATTACCTATTGGAACATGAGGAGATTGCGGTGCTCGATGGCGAAGGCGTGCAGATTTATGACGTCTTTGGCGCACCGATCCAGAAGGAGCTCAAAACGGCGGACTGGGATGTGGAGGCCATCGGAAAGGGCGGCTATGCGCACTTTATGCTGAAGGAAATTCACGAACAGCCCACCGCCATCCGCAACACCATTAAGGATCGCATTCGCAGCGGTCTGCCCGACCTGGAGGAGTGCGGCATTACCCACGAGATGCTCCGCAGCTTTCGCCATATCCATGTGGTGGCGTGTGGCACGGCGATGCACGCCGGAACGGTGGGGAAGTATGTCATCGAAAAGCTGGCACGTGTACCGGTGACGGTGGATATCGCCTCGGAATTCCGCTATCGGGATCCACTGGTGGGTGCGGGGGATCTGGTCATCATCATTTCCCAGTCCGGCGAGACGGCCGACAGCTTAGCGGCGATGCGCCTGGCGAAATCACTCGGTGCCAAGACGCTGGCGATTGTCAACGCCATGGGCAGTTCCATCGCACGAGAGGCGGATATGCTCATCTATACCCACGCCGGCCCGGAGATTGCGGTGGCGTCCACAAAGGCGTATATGGTACAGATTGCCGTGATGTATCTGTTCGCATTTGAACTGGCACTGGCGGTGGGACAGATCGATGAGACGACGTGCCGCGCGCTGGTGGCAAAGCTGGAACAGACCCCCGATGCCATTGAATCCATCTTAGAACATAAGGAAAAGACTCAGTACATTGCCTCTTCGCTGATCACCGCAGACAGCCTGCTATATATCGGAAGAGGGCTGGATTATGCGCTGAGTATGGAGGGTTCGCTGAAACTCAAGGAAATCTCCTACATCCACTCCGAATCCTATGCCGCCGGGGAGTTGAAACACGGGACGATTTCTCTGATTACGGAGAATATGCCCGTCATTGCCGTGGCGACGCAAAAGGCGTTGATGGAAAAGACCATCAGCAATATCAAGGAAGTCAAGGCACGGGGCGCAAAGGTGATTTTGGTGTGCCGGGCGAGCGACGATGTGGACCCGGATGCCGTTGATCTGCAATTCGGCTTGCCGGAATTGGATGACCTGTTGATGCCGATGATTGCCGTCGTGCCGCTGCAATTGATTGCCTACTATACCTCGGTGCTGAAGGGCAACGATGTGGATAAACCCCGGAATCTGGCAAAGTCCGTGACGGTGGAATAAAGAAAAAGGAACGAAAAGAACATGAAGTTACATATATTTACATGGCTTGCGGCAGCGGTGTGCCTGGTACAGGGCATGGGGCTGACGGCAGCTGCCGAAGAAGAAAGCCGCATAAAAACGGAAGAATCGGCGCTATCAACCGATACGGAGAGCAGCGAGGCGGAGGAACGGATCAGCGGGGACTATGAATATACCGTGGATGAGAACGGCGATGCCACCATTACCGACTATCTCGGGCAGGATACGGAGATTGTTGTCCCCGAGACGCTGGAAGGCTGTACGGTGGTGGGACTGGGCAGCGGTGCGTTTGCGCTGCTGGATACGGTGACTTCCATCACCCTGCCCGAGACACTGGAGACTCTCTCGGACTCCTGCTTCTATGGGACAACCGCGCTGGAGACGATCGAAGTGGCAGAGGGCAATACGGCATTTCAGGTACAGGATGGCGTGCTGCTGTCCGCCGACGGACGGGATCTCTATCTCTATCCCCCCGCGATGGAAGGTACCTCTTATACGGTGCCGGATGGTGTGCTGGAAATCTGGTCGTCATCCTTTTCCAATACCGCGTTGACAGAAGTGACCTTTCCGGATGGCTTACTCTACATCGATGAATGGGCGTTTGGCTGGACGCCGCTGGGCTCGCTGGAACTGCCGGATTCGCTGTTGGAAATCGGTCAGTATGCGTTCGCCTATTGCACAGACCTGACAGAAGTCACCTTCCCGGACAGCTTAGAATTGATTGAAGCGGCGGCGTTTGCGGGAGACAGTGCCCTAGAGCAGGTGACTTTTTCCGATGCGGGCCATCTGACGGAAATCCAGATGGCGGCCTTTGCGGGTACCGCCATGCGGGAAGTGACGATTCCCTCCAGTGTCACCTATATCGGCTTCTGCGCCTTTGGCTATGAGGAGGATATGGAGACACCGGTGGATGATTTTGTGATCTATGGTACAGTCGGCTCACAGGCGGAACGATACTGTACCGATGAGGATTCGGAGAACAACTATTCGAACAACTTTACCTTCCAGAGCGTGATGTCCGAAGAAGTGGACAGCGATAACGAGACGGTAGAAGTCGAGGCGCAGTCCCAGAGCGTTTGGCAGACCTATGGCCGATGGATTTTGCTGGGTGTGGCGGCTGTCGTGCTGCTGGTGATTGGCGCGATCCTGCTGCTGTCGAACAGAAAGCCTAAGACACCGAAGGCGGAGCCCCAAGCCGCACCGGCGCCCGAAACGGCTGCCAAAGCCGTACCGGCGGACGAGCACACTGCCAACCAGGACGAAAACCATACAGCCGAAAAGACAGATGCGGCAGAAGACGATGAGACGGCGGATGCATAAGTGGCAGGGCAGCCGCCACGACAAAACGTCCCAAAAAAGTGAGTGTCTGTTTCGTATCTTGGCGTGCGAAGTGATGTGAAACAGCGCTGAGACGGGTTCTGACCGAACCCCTGCAGAAAGGAAAGCAAAAAGCATGAAATATCTACGTGGACTTGGCGCAGCCGCTGCCGTGCTGTGTGCTGTCGGACTGCTTCTGCCCATGGGCACTGCCTTTGCGGAGGAGGAAGAGGACAGCAGCAGTACCTTTGATGATGGCACGCTGACCTATACCATATTGAATGGAACCCAAGTGGCGGTGACGGACTGTACAACCTCCGCCACGAACATCAGCATTATGCCGGAGATCGACGGCTATGACATTGTGGCGATCGGTGACGAGGCATTTGCCAACTGTACAGAATTGATGTCGTTGACGATCCCCAGTTCTGTGACATCCATCGGCGAGAGTGCCTTCTATGGCTGTACGAGCCTAGAAGCGTTGACCATTCCCGATGGCGTGACGGAACTGGAGAGTGGGACGTTCTTTCAGTGTTCCAGTCTCAGCGATCTGGATCTGGGCAGCGGCGTGCAAAGCTTTGGCGATATGGTGTTTGGCTACTGCACCAGCCTGACAGAATTGACATTGCCCGATACGCTCGAAACCATGGGCAATCAGACCTTCTACTATTGTGCCAGCCTCGAGCATATCACGATTCCAGAAAAGGTGACCGAGATCGGCAGCTATGCCTTCTATGGTTGTCTGTCGCTGACGGACTTTACGGTGCCGCAGCAGATTGAAACGATTGGGGCGATGGCATTTTTGGGCTGTCCTTCGCTGGCCACCATTTCGGTGGAGGAAGGCAACGCCCATTATGTGGCGGTGGACAATGTCCTGTATGACACGGAGCAGAGCATCCTATATCTCTACCCGCCGGCGCGGACGGACACCACCTTTACGGTGCCGGATGATGTGCTGGTCATCTATGCGGGGGCATTTTTTGCCGCAGAGAATCTGACGCAGATCACATTCAACGATACGCTGCAATATATCGGGGAAATGGCGTTTGACTTTTGCAGTGGTCTGACCTCGCTCACCATTCCGGAATCGGTGACAACCATCAGTTCTACCGCCTTTGCCGACTGTACGGGCCTCACAGAGGTGACGTTTGTCGGCGCCGATGCGGAGGACGGCGGCGAAGGCGAGCCGCTGGAAATCGAAAGCTTTGCCTTCTACTGCTGCGACAATCTGATGACGGTACGGCTGCCTAAGCGTGTGTCTGAGATCGGCCAGTATGCCTTTGGCTGCACCGCCCCAGCGGAGGACGAGACGGACAGCGAATCGGTGGTGACCGTCACCAGCGACAGCGGCAGTACTCTGCAAGTGAAGGCGCTCGAGGGCTTCCAGCTGGTGGGCTATACCGGCGCAGCGGCGGACTATGTCAAGGAAAGCGATGTGGATATCGACTTTGATACGGTGAATTTTGACTGGCAGGCATTTGGTTTCTGGGCGATTCTGTGCGCTGTAGGGGTGATTGTGCTGGCAATTGCAGTGCTGGTGGTGCGCCGGACGATGGCAACGGCTGGTGAACGGCGTGCAAAGCGGGCGGAACAGGCGGCAGAAGCGGCAAAGCGTGCGCAGGAAGAAGCCGAACATCCCACCTTTGACGATGGCTATCGCAGCATCGTGGACGATGAACCGGACGAACCGGACGAGGTGCTGCCCTATGAGGAGACGCTCGACCATGCCCAGCTGCACCATCGGGGACACGCAGACAGCGAAGAAGCCGATGAGAAGCCATAAGCATCTGTTTCGCATCTCTCCGCCCGTCCAGATACGAAACAGGCTCTAAGACGAAAAAATTTGTGGAATGGGAATACAAAGAGCCTTTTTACCGATAGCGGGGAGAGGCTCTTTTTTTCGAATCAGAAGTATGTCACAAAATCCTTTCTTATGTTGTTCTTATAGTAATCCCGCATCGTTCTAATGAAAAGACTGCCTGATCGTATTTTGTCAATCAAGGCGGACAACCGTAGGCTTGCTGGCGCAAGTCAAGGGAGGTGGACGCAGCGTGACGGAATGACAGCGGGCAAGATTTTCATTCGGTGGATGAAGGATTCGTACTATAGTAGAATCTGCCTTCACAAGGAACGCGAACCCATTTTTCGGCAGATTTATGCCATGGTAAAGCACGAAAGTCGCAGCAATACGGTATGTTATATGTATTGCCAAGGATTTCGAGCAAAGTCATGGGGCAAAGATGCCAAAAAAGCTGCCGTGGTATCTTGTGAAGATAGGTTCGTAGAATGGCGGCTCAAAAAGTGCATGCAGCACGGCAACAAAGCTTGCGCATCTAGTGTGGTGTGGCTGTAGAACTGTAGAAAGGAAGGTGGAATATGATGTCGGAGACTGCACCAGCACCAGCCGGAGGCGTTGGAAGAACGGACGATACATCGGGCACCCGGCGGCGAGGTGTCATGCGATTAAACGCCATGTAGGAGGGGGAAGAGACGATGCAATATCAAAAGAGAAAGAGAATCTATCAGAGCTTGGTGGCGAGCGTGATGGTGCTCTGTCTGGCCGTGCTGGGTTTTGCGGTTTGGCTGCTGTTTGTGCCGAATGCGCATAACCGCCCCGTGGTGCAGACGCAGACAGATATCGAGGAAGCGTCGGGTACGGCGACATTGCCAGTGGAGACAACCGCGAACCAGTTTGCTGCCGTTTTGACGGGCAATACCACGCAACTCGCCGGTGCAGCGGATGAAACGTGGACAAGCAGTGATGAGACCATCGCCCAGGTAGACGAAAACGGTGTAGTCACCGGTTTGCAGCCGGGTCGCTGCACCATAACAGGCGATAAGGGCGATGTATATCAAGTCGCGGTACGGCATCTGGAACAGCGCGACGGATGTACCTATGTGGACGACATTCTGATCGTGAACAAGACCTATTCGCTGCCAGAGACATACGATCCGGGGCTGGAACCGGTGGCGGAGGGTGCTTTCACCCAGCTGCAAGCAGCCGCGGCGGCGGAAGGGTTGGATCTCTATATTGGCTCGGACTATCGGGATTATGCCTATCAAGTGAAAATCTATCAGAACTATTGTGACCTTTACGGCTGGGAAGAGGCAGACACGTTTTCTGCCCGACCGGGGCATTCGGAACACCAGTCGGGGCTGACCATCGACTGCAATACCATTGATGATGCCTTTGGGGAAACGCCCGAAGCGGCGTGGCTGGCACAGCACTGTGCGGCGTATGGCTTTATCATCCGTTTTCCGCTGGGCAAAGAGCACATTACCGGCTATCAATATGAGCCGTGGCACATTCGCTATGTGGGAAGCGCGGTGGCGCAGGAAATCCAGCAGTATGACCTAACGCTGGAAGAATATCTGGGGGTGACATCTGCCTATACAGAGCCATGGCAAGGATAAAGGGGCGGATGACGGACAAAAGGAAAAGCAAAGAGGGTTGCTGCACGCTTTTGGTGCAACGATCCTCTTCTTATTCCATGATGCTTGCTTGTATCATTTCGCAAATCTGCTGGGCATCTTCTGTGGAAATTCTATACCGATGATAGGCGGCCGCTTCTGTTTTTTGAATGGCGAGGTCACCCCTGTCCGTCAGCAGCCAGTGCTGCTGCCCGGCCGAGAATTGCACGGTAACCGATTGCCGATCCATATGAAAATCATGCGCCGGGATCAGACTTTTGAAAGTGCAGTGATAGTTTGTATCGTCCAGCAGACGCACCAACGCGGTATAGGCTTCGGTATCCGGCTGGTAGGTCAACTGTTCCCCCTCTGCGGTGACGCTGCCCGTTGTATGCACTTCGGATGTGCTGATGGCGAGGGTAATCGGCTGTTCCGCCGGAAGTTGTGCGCCCAGCGAACGGGGCATACCCATCCAGATGCCGGCGGTGAGTAGAAACACGACGAGTACCAAAAGCAGCACAAGCCATTTCCTTGGAAGGGTGGGTCGCTTTTTCCGAGATGTATGTTTTTCTGTAGGAAGGTGCATGGAAATCACCCCTTTCTGCATGGTGTTCTTTTCCATAATCATACATGGATTTCTTCCAAATAACCACCTTTTGGCAGTTAAATTTATGTAAAATAAAAGTTAAGGCAACACCGTACAAAACCAAAATGTGGTCTTTGTGCGGTGTTGCCTGAAGTTTCGTATGAAGTGCACAGATCCATCATGTAAGCGCGAAGTGGGGAAAATTTTTTCTTTTCGCATCTAAGCGTGTGGATAAAAAAGCTGCCACAGAGCGTTTTCTCCCTGCGGCAGCTTTGCTTTTGATTCGATGTATCTGTACAGGTGCTTAGCCCAGTACGACCTCGATGCTATTGTTCTCTGCCAGTGCGCTGGCGGGCACGTAGTCACCTTCCAGTGTTTCGCCGTTGAGCGTCAGCGAAGCCACGCCACTCTGGACATGGTTCGGGTTCTGGACGGTGATAGAGAGCTTCTTCCCCCGGAAGGTCTTTTCCATCTGGAAGCCATCCCAATCCGATGGAATGGAGGGGTTGATGTGCAGACCGTCTGCATCGGGGCGCATGCCGCAGATGCCTTCTACACAACCGACCATGACCGTAGAAGCCGTCCCGGTAAGCCAGTGTACGTGCGAACGCCCCTCATACGGCGAAGCGGAGGATTCGGTGAACTGGCCGTGTACGTACGGTTCCATCACGCGCTGCTGTGCCTTGTCGTTCATGGATGCCGGAGAACTTTCGAGGAAATAGCGGAATGCATCGTTGCCGTGCCCCAGGAGACTTTCTGCCAGAATGAGCCAGCCTTGGGACTGGGAGAAGATGCCGCCGTTCTCCTTGGTGTCCGGGTTAAAGATATGCATCAGTGCCCCATCAAAATAGTGGTCGATGTATGGCGGGTCGAGCAGCTTTGCACCATAGGGTGTATCGAGAATCTCGGCGACCGATTGCATCGCCTTTTCGCTCTGTTCCTCCGAGGCAAAGCCGGAGATGATGCTCCAGCTCTGTGGATTGAGCCACATCGACGCTTCGGGATCTTTCTTGGCTCCCACAACGATGCCGTCCTCCCGGATGCCGCGAATAAAGCGATCCTCGTCCCAGCAGGCTTCGAGGGATTCGCCGAGCGCCTTTTGCACCTTGTCCAGATAGGTGACATAGTCGCTGTCACCCCGTTCCTGCGCCAAGCCGCGCATCATGGACATGGCATAGTACAACTGGAATGCCACAAAGGTGGATTCGCCCTTCTTGCCCAGTCGCAGGCAGTCGTTCCAGTCGGCGTGGAGCCCAGCCGGCATATGATGGTCGCCCAGACGTTCCATAGAGAAACGAATTGCACGTTTCAGGTGGTCATACACGGTATCTTCGCCGCCGTTTGCATAGACGATGACTTCGTCATAAAAAGCCTTGTTGCCCGATTCGCCCACATACTTCTGGATGGTCGGGAACAGCCACAGGGCATCGTCTGCCCGATAGGAGGGATGACCGGTTTCCTTGACATATTCCGGGTCGTCGGGGGTATTCTCATGGCCGGCGTTGTGGTCGAACTTGACAAGCGGCAGGCCACCGCCGTTATCCACTTGTGCGGATAGCATAAAGCGGATCTTGTCTGCCGCCATCTCTGGGTCGAGATGGATGATGCCCTGGATATCCTGCACCGTATCCCGATAGCCATACCCATTTCGCAGACCGCAATATACAAAGGAAGCGGCACGCGACCAGATGAAGGTGATAAAGCACTGATAGGCGTTCCAGACATTGATCATATTGTTGAATTCCGGCGAGGGAGTCTGTACCTGGAAGTTCGCGAGCTTGCTGTGCCAGTACGCTTTCAGCGCAGCCACTTCCGTTTCCACCTTCCCCGGTGTTTCATACGCCGCCAGGATCGCATCGGCCTGAGCATTGTCCTTCTGTCCCAGCACAAAGATGATTTCCTTAGACTCGCCCGGCTGGAGCACTAGGTCGCTTTGCAGCACGCCGCAAGCGTTGGAATTGTAGTTCATTTCGCCGGAGCACTTGCCCTGTTCCACGGCGATCGGGTTGGAGTAGGTGCGATAGGGGCCGAAGAAGCTGTCGGGATTGCCGCAATAGCCAGAGATCGGTGCGCCGACCATGCCGAAGAAGCGTTCCTGATGGTTTGAGCCGGAGGCATCCTTGCCGCTGTTCTCGTTGATGTGCTGGAGGATCTTGTTACCCTCAAAGCTGGTTCGCGTGATGAACAGGGTATATTGGAGGTTCACCTGATCTTGTTCATAGTTGTTATCGTTGGTGAATTCCACAAAGCCAAAGGTAGATAGATTGCGAGGCTTGTCCCCGGTATTGGTGATGATGGCACGCCATACCTCGTGGGTGGCGTCGAGGGGCACGTAGTAGGTCACTTCGGAAGCAATGCCCGCATATTCCGCCGAGATGACGGTGTACGCCGTACCATGGCGGCAGACGCTCTTATACTGGTCGAGGGGCTTGCCCACCGGCTGCCAGGAGGCAGACCAATAGTCGGCGGTATCGTTGTCCCGGAGATAGATATATCTGCCGGGCAGTGCCATCATAGAGTTAAAGCGAAAACGGATGATTCTGCCGTTGGCACCAGACTTCACAAAGCTGTAGCCGGCGGCGTTGTTGGAGATCATCGCGCCATATGCCGGAGAACCTAAATAGTTCACCCAGGGAGCGGGGGTATCGGGGCGGTCGATGACATATTCCTTGTGTTCTAGATCAAAATGGCCATACTGCATGGGATATATACTCCTTTGCTATGTGATATTTGGGCAGTTTCCGTGCGCATACAGTGCGATTACAGAACGATTGTTGCACAGGGATGCCCTTTTGTTGTGAAGCCGGGGAAATCCCGTTCACGTGTGAAAGCAAGCCCTCTGGCTGCTGGGCAGCACCGCACAAAGTCCTTGCGCACCATCTGCTTGCATCTTTTTTCATATTTCACAAAAATACGTGTAAATACATCCTGTTTTTTGTTTCATCTGACGAAAAATCTGCCAACGCATCTGGCACACAATCTTTGTATAGTGCTACCTTAGCTTAATCATACCATAAACAAACTTGGATTGCAAGGGATTTGGCAAAAAAGTTCTTCTCTGGAAAGCAGATTGGTGTTTTTGGGGAGAAATGCGCAACATTTGCCATAGCCGCAGAAATATGCTATACTTTCCATAGCGCGTGTTCCCATAATCGAGCCATAGCCATGTGGGAACAACGCTGTATCAGAGGGAGGCGCAAACATCATGCAGGAACTGACGTGGGAGACCATACAAAAAATCATACCTCGGCGCAAAGCCGATGCCCAAAAGGGCGACTTCGGGCGGCTGTTGTGCCTGACTGGGAGCCGGAATATGCCGGGGGCGTGCCTGCTCTCTACCGAGTCGGCACTGCGGGGCGGCGCCGGGCTGGTGACGGTTGCGACCGCGCCGGAAAATCCCATGCGGCTGGCGGCGGCGGTGCCGGAGGCGATGTGGCTTTCGCTGCATGCAGATGCGGCGGGCTTTATGACCTGTTCGGATAACCAGACAACGCTTTTGCCGCATATCCAGCGGGCGAACGGGATCCTGATCGGCTGCGGCATGGGCGTGACCGAAGAGACGAAAAAGCTGGTGCGCTGGGTGCTCGAGACGGCGAAATGTCCCGTCGTCATCGATGCCGATGGTCTAAACTGCCTTGTGGACTGCATAGATATAAGCAGACGGCAGAGGACAGACTGGATCTTGACCCCGCATCCGGGGGAGATGGCACGCCTTACGGGAAAAACGATCCCGGACATCCAGACCCATCGGGCCGGCACCGCACAGGCGTTTGTGCAGGCATATCCGGTGACATTGGTGTTGAAAGGCGCGGGGACGATTGTGGCGCAGGGGGATATCGCCCGGCGTAACCCCACCGGCAATCCTGGGATGAGCCGGGGCGGCAGCGGCGACGTGCTGGCGGGACTGACAGCCGCCTTTGTTACCCAGGGGCTTTCGGCGTGGGACGCAGCCTGTGCGGCGGTGTATCTCCATGGGATGGCGGGGGATCTGGCGGCGGCGCAGCGATCTCAACAGGCGATGCTGCCCCGCGATATACTGGCGTTTTTGCCAGAGGCACTGCGCCGATTGGAACAGGCACGCCGCTAGCGGGCGGATGCTCAAAGGCTGTTGTCCGAAATCTGGTCTTTTCCCGCCGCAGCGGCAGCAAGGAGACTGCCCACATACTGGAATAGGAGGGCATTGGATATGGTTCGACGAAGATGGATGGCAGGATTGGCGGTGGCAGCGGCCGGGAGTTTGTTCTGGTGCGGCTGCACCCGTTCCGGTGGCGATGCCAGTGCCGCACAAAAGCTGGGCGGCAGCTTTACCACCGAGATGACTATGACGGTGGAGGATCTGACAGCAGAAGGTACGCTTTGCCGGATGGGGGAGGGCGTGTGGCAGGCGGCGTTTGTCCAGCCCGCTTCGCTGGATGGGGTGGTACTGGACTTCCAGGATGGTGAAGTCACCGCCTCTTATAAGGGGCTGGCGTTTTCCGTGCCCCAGACGGCGATGCCCGCCAAGTCTGCACTGTTACAGCTGATCACCGTTGTGGATACATTGGCGCAGGAGGAGACGATTACGGGAGAATCGGACAGCGACGGATACATTGCCGTAGAGGGGGAACTCGAAGGTACGCCCTATACCCTGCGGCTCACGGAACATGGCGATTTGGCTTCCTTTGTGTTGGACAGCTATGCGGCGGAACTGACGTTTTCAAAGTTTCAGTCTGGTACAGCCGTGGCCACGCCGACAGAGACAGAGGCACTTTCCTGAGGGCAGGCGCCAAAAAGGACTGCTGCACCCGAATGGGTACGGCAGTCCCTTCTTGTCTGTTTCTATTTCTGTTCCAGAGCCTGTTCTCAGCACTCGCTTCGCGTGAGGGGCACTTATGCCTTGTCGACCGAACCGAACAGCTGCATCTTTTCCTCTACCTTTGCCATGATGGCCTCATAGCCCGGCAGCAGCAGCTTTCTCGGGTCAAAGCCCTTGCCCTTCAGATCCTTGCCTTCTTCAATATACTTTCTGGTGGCTTCTGCGAATACCAGCTGGCACTCGGTGTTTACGTTGATCTTGGCAACGCCCAGCGAGATGGCCTTGGTGATCTGCTCGTCCGGAATGCCTGTGCCGCCGTGGAGTACCAGCGGCATATCGCCAACGGCCTTCTTAACTGCCTCCAATGTCTCAAAGCTAAGACCTTCCCAGTTCTCCGGATATACGCCGTGGATATTGCCGATGCCAGCAGCCAGGATGTCTACGCCGAGATCTGCGATGGTCTTGCATTCCTGCGGGTCTGCGCACTCGCCCTTGCCGACTACGCCGTCCTCTTCGCCGCCGATCGCGCCAACCTCTGCCTCGATGGAAAGCCCAAGCTTGTGTGCCACAGCTACCAGTTCACGGGTCTTTGCGAGGTTCTCTTCAATCGGGAAGTGTGAGCCGTCAAACATGATGGAAGTGAAGCCTGCCTTGATGCAGTCATAGCACTGGTCATAGGTGCCGTGGTCGAGGTGGACGGCTACCGGAACGGTGATGCCGAGTGTCTCATCCATCGCCTTTACCATAGCCGCCACGGTTTTGAATCCGGTCATGTACTTACCAGCACCGCCGGAAACGCCGAGGATCACCGGAGAATTCAGCTTCTGTGCGGTGTTCAAGATGGCCTTTGTCCATTCCAGATTGTTGATGTTGAACTGACCTACGGCATACTTGCCCTTCATAGCCGCCTGCATCATATCCTTTGCCGATACTAACATAAATCAATGCCTCCAATGTGATAGATTCCGTACAGCCGTCTCTTCCTGCCGGACAGGCTGTCTATAGAGCGCGCCTCAGATGGAGGGATACACGCCTTAGCTTTATTATACCGTATTTTCATGAAAAATGCAATGGTTTTTTCAAAATTTTTCTAGGCGATCCATTTTCTCTCTGGTCGAGCGTAGTTTCGCCCCAAAAAATTGGCTCGAAAATGGGGGCGTTTCGGCTATGCGTATACGTTATAAATTGACAAATTTTCTGTTTTTGCTGCATAATAAACATTTTCACCCTATGCATACTTGTTTTTCCCGTAGCTTTCTATTATAATAATATCAGAGATCCCCATACTATGCAACCGCAAAGGAGAATGATTTATGGACATCCATCAGTTTTTTCTGGGCAATGTTTTTGACGCCTATACCTATTTTGGTGCACACATCACGGAGCGCGGTGTGGTGTTCCGCACGCTTGCGCCGAATGCCGCTGAAGTATTTCTGCTCTGGGAGGGTGGCGGCTGGGAGCCGCTGCCGATGCAGAAGATTCACAACGGCGGCATCTATGAGATCACGGTGGCAGATGCGCTGCCCGGTGAGATGTACAAATATCGCATCGTGCCCAACCACGACGGCTGGGAGACGCTCGACCACTGTGACCCCTATGGCTTTGGCATGGAACTGCGTCCCAAGACGGCTTCTATCATCCGCAGTCTAGACAGCTATCGCTTTCACGATGCGGCGTGGATGAAAAGCCGGGGCGGCCACCGGGAAAAACCGGTCAATATCTATGAAGTGCACCTCGGTTCGTGGTGTGCCAACCCGGATGACCCCAACGGCTGGTATACCTATGAGGAAATTGCCCCAAAATTGGTGGCCTATGTGAAACAGCGCGGCTATAACTATATCGAGTTTATGCCATTGAATGAGCACCCAGCGGACTGCTCGTGGGGCTATCAGGGTACGGGATTTTTCAGCCCCACATCTCGCTATGGTACCGCCCATCAATTGATGCAGCTGGTGGACATCTGCCACCGGGCGGGGATTGGTGTGCTTTTGGACTTTGTGCCGGTACATTTTGCTGTAGATGGTTATGCGTTGAATCACTACGATGGCACGACGCTCTATGAATATCCCGAAAAGGAGGACAACTATAGCGAGTGGGGCAGCTGTAACTTTATCCACGCCCGGGGCGAGGTGTGTAGCTTTCTCCAGTCGAGCGCCAATTATTGGCTCTCGGTGTTTCACTTTGATGGCTTGCGCATGGATGCTGTCAGCCGTTTGATCTACTGGGGCGGAGAGGAACATCGAGGCGTGAACCCAGCGGGTACGACGTTCTTACAGCGCATGAACCAGGGGCTGCACCAGCTTCAGCCCACGGCCATGCTGATTGCAGAGGATTCATCGAATTATTCCGGTGTGACAAAGCCGGTGGAACAGGGCGGTTTAGGGTTTGACTATAAGTGGGATATGGGCTGGATGCATGATACACTGGACTATTTCCGTCAGTATCCGTGGGTGCGCCATGAGATGTATCACAAGCTGACCTTTTCCATGATGTACTTCTCGAATGAATACTACCTATTGCCGCTTTCGCACGATGAGAATGTCCATGGCAAGGCGACGATTCTACAGAAGATGTTTGGCGACTATGACCAGAAATTCCCCCAGGCACGTCTGCTCTACTTATATATGTATGCCCATCCGGGGAAAAAGTTGGTGTTTATGGGCAGCGAGTTGGGACAGTTTCGGGAGTGGACGGAGACGCGGCAGCAGGACTGGGATCTCTTGCAGTACCCTGCCCATGACGCATTCTGCCATTTTATCACAGAACTCAACCAGTTGTATCTGCATGAACCAGCACTTTCCCAGGGAGATTACACGACAGAGGGCTTTCGCTGGGCGGATTGCCATCAGGCGGAAAAGTGCATCTATGCCATCGAACGGCGCGCCGGGGACAGCCGCCTGTTGATATTGCTGCATACCTCTGATGAGGGGACGCAACGCTATACATTTTTCGTGCAGAACTGCACCGGACTGGAACTGGTGCTGCACACCGACTGGGAGCGATTCCACGGCCAGACCGAGGAACCGGCACAGAAGCAGCTGATGGGCGATGCGGTACGGGGCGGCATGCAGTTTACGGTGGAACTGCCGCCCTTCAGCGGGATGCTGCTGCGGGTACAGGGAAAGTGTGAACAAGGAAAACACTGATTCAATCCAGTGCACATCGGTGAAACAATCTTTATGCGGTGTTGCCTGAAAAGGTATCATACATAGGTATATATAGGGTAGACCGCAGGAAATTTTTTTGAAGAAATCACACTTTTTTCTGCAAAACCCCTTGATTTTTTCCAAAACTAGTGTTATAATAGAAATAATCATGCAGCCAAAGACCGGAACCCCACCGGTCTTTCGTTTATGTATGCGCCTGCTGGCGGGGGAATGTGCGAAGTTTGCGCAGGCGTTTAGTCAGAAAAGGAGTCATGCCATGAAAATGAAACGGTTCGGTGGGACAGAAAAAACCGTGTACGAGTTGGTGAAGCCGATTACAGATCTATATGGTTATCAGATCTGGGATGTCAGCTTTGAGAAGGAAGGTGCCTATTGGTATCTGCGGGTGTTCATCGACCACCCCGATGGCATTACCATCGAGGACTGCGAAAAGGTGACAAAGCCCATCAACCAAGCCATCGACGCGGCGGATCCGATCTCCCAGGCGTATGTGCTGGAGATCGGGTCTGCCGGGCTGGAACGGGAACTGAACCAGCCGGAACACTTTGCCCAGAGCATGGGCATGACGGTGCGCGCCCGTGCCATCCGCCCCATTGGCGGAGAACGCGAGTGGATCGGCACACTTCGTGCGCTGGCGGACGGCAGGCTTACGATAGAAATGACAGATGGCACAGAAGTGACGCTCCCACTGGAGGAGCTTTCCTATGTGCGGCGCTATGTGGCTGTAGAATTTTAATGGAGTAACGGAGGCATTAAGAAATCATGGACAATCGTTTTTTTGACGCGCTGGGCGAATTGGGCAAAGAGGCCAATGTGGACGCAGCGCTGTTGGTGGAAAAGGTGAAATCAGCGATGCTGAAGGCGGCGCGGAGAGCGTGTCCCAACAGCAGCGAGGAGCGTTTTCGGATCGAGATCGACCCGGAGACAAAGACCTTTGAAATGTACCTGACACAGGATGTGGTGGATGACATCGCCATCGACGAGACCGAGGTGGAACTGGCTGAAGCACGTACCATCGACCCGAATGCCTATGTCGGCGGGAAGGTCGAAAAGCGGCTCAATATTGAGAAGTTCGGCAGAGCAGCCGCCCAGTCCGCCAAGCAGTCTATCAAAGGCGATCTGCGGGAGATCAACCGGGAACGGATCTTGAATGAATTCCAGGGCTTGGAGAACGACTGCATCACCTGTACGGTACTCCGGGTAGAACCCAGCGGCACAGCCACGCTGCTCTATCATAAAACAGAGTTGTACTTGTTCCGAAACGAGCAGATCCCCGGCGAAAAGCTGGAAGAGGGTCAGCAGGTGAAGGTGTACATCACCACCATCGCCAATAAGCAGAAGAAGCCCATCATCAAAATTTCCCGTGTGCGCAAGGAACTCGTCAAGCGGCTGTTTGAGCTGACGATTCCGGAAATTTTTGACGGCACGGTGGAAATCAAGTCCATCTCCCGCGAGGCTGGCTCTCGGACAAAGGTGGCGGTCTGGTCCAAAGACCCGAATGTGGATGCCGTGGGTGCCTGCATCGGTCCCGATCGGTCCCGTATCTCTGCCATTGTAAAGGAATTGAACGGGGAGAAAATCGATATCATTTCCTATCGGGAAAAGCCAGAGGAATTCATTGCCAAGGCATTGGCGCCGGCGGCGGTGCTGTCGGTGCAGATCCTCAGCGAAGAGGAGCGTACCTGTGTCGTTCGGGTGCCGAACAACCAACTGTCGCTGGCCATCGGCAACAAAGGACAAAATGCCAAATTGGCGGCAAAGCTCACGGGCTATAAGATTGACATCA